>NZ_JBEKXH010000061.1:0-21190 GCF_049512235.1 Bradyrhizobium sp. | reverse complement strand
TCAGGGCGCATTTCAGGGCTCCTCGCCGCAACAGGCTTATTTCGTGAAATGCGACAGCGAAACCACCACTCCGACCGATCAGAACAACGGCATCGTGAATATTCTGGTCGGCTTTGCGCCGCTGAAGCCGGCCGAATTCGTCGTCATCCAGATTCAGCAGATGGCGGCGCAGGCCAATCAGTGAGGAGGACCGCATGGCCCAGTTCAGCGTCAATGCGCAGCGATTCGATCCGTATAAGAACTTCAAATTCCGCGTCAAATGGGACGGCAAATATGTCGCCGGCGTGAGCAAAGTCAGCATGCTCAAGCGAACCACGGAAGTGGTCAAGCACCGCGAGGGCGCCGATCCAAGCAGCAGCCGCAAATCTCCGGGCCGAACGGAATTTGACGCCGTCACCCTGGAACGAGGCGTGACGCATGATCCGGCCTTCGAACAATGGGCGTCGCGGGTCTGGAATTTCGGCGCGGGCCTCGGTTCCGAAGTGTCGCTCGCCAATTTCCGCAAGGACATTCTGATCGAACTTTGCAACGAAGCCGGACAGACGGTCATCGCCTATAAGATCTACCGCTGCTGGGTTTCGGAATATCAGGCCATGCCCGATCTGGACGCAAACGCCAATGCCGTGGCGATCCAGCACATCAAACTGGAGAACGAAGGCTGGGAGCGCGATCTTTCGGTCACGGAGCCGACCGAGCCGAGCTTCACACCGGCTTCATGATCGGAGACAAAGCCCATGCCGCCGCTCTCCGCGATGGATTTGCTGACGCTATGGGATAGCGGCGCCGGGCTGGATTCGATGGGGCGGGCGCTCGCCGTGCTTTCCGCCTGTTGCCACGACCCGAGCGAGCGGCTGGCTGCGCTCGGCATCGGCGAGCGCGACGCGCGATTGCTCGACGTCTACGAAAATCTGTTTGGACCAAAGCTTGAGGCCTTTGCGGAATGTCCCGGCTGCGGCGAGCGACTCGAATACGAGCTTAGCGTGCTCGAATGCAAGGCATCGCGGCCGGCGGCGGACCAAGACAGCGGGTCATTGGAATTTTCCGTTCGCGGCGTCGCGCTGCGGCTGCGCCATTTGAACAGTCTCGATCTCAGCGCTGCCTCGGCATGCTCGGATCCAGCGCGGGCGCGGCGGCTTCTGGCGGAACGTTCGGTCGTGGGCGCCTCACGCGACGGCATCGCCGTCGATCCGGCCGACTTACCTGACGAGGCCGTTGCGGAAATTTCGGCGCACCTTGCGCAGAGCGACCCGCGTGCGGAGTCCATGGTCGATCTGCAGTGCCCGGCGTGCGGAAAGATGATGCAGCAATTGCTGGCGATCGAAGATTTCCTATGGAGCAAGCTCTCCGCGCTGTGCAAGCGATTGCTGTTCGAAGTCGATGCGCTCGCGCGTGCCTATGGCTGGTCGGAAGCCGAGATATTGTCGATGAGCGCGGCGCGGCGCGGCAAATATCTGGAGCTTGCGCTGTCATGAGCGACTTCCTCGCCCGCCTGGCCGGCAGAGCCTTGGGCGTCACGCCGGTCGTCCAGCCCGTGATCGCCCCGGCCTTCGCTGCGGTCTCCTCGACCGGATCGGACGGTTATCTTGGCGCACTTGCCGCGCGCGATCCCGGTCCAGGCAAAGCCTCCGTCGTAACCGCCGCCACGCCAAAAACACCAGAGCGCGAGCCTGACGACGGAGTTGTCGCGCCGATCGAGGAGACGGCGCTTGAAGACGTTCAGCCTCACGACCATGGCTTGCAACGAATGCGGCCGCGCCCGCCAAGGGGGGAACCCGTGGTCCCCGCCATGATTTCGATCGACGCCACAGCCACACGCCAGGAGATCATCACTGGCGACGCCTCGCCCACGCGGGCGACGGCGTCGCCAGCCAACTTCGACGACATGCCGCCGCGCCCTGCGTCGCTAACGAGCGGGCGAATGATGGCGCCACCGCCCGCGCCGAAGGCCATACCCGCGCCCAAGACCCTTCCGGAGCCGGGGCCGGACGCTTCCCACGGCTTGATTGCGGCTCCGCGGCCGTTGCCCCGTCGAGCCCAGCGCGGTTTGCGCCCGCCAGCGGCAGGCGGCGAGACGCCCCAAATCGTGCGCATCACCATCGGGCGCATCGACGTGCGTGCAGAGGCCGCCTCGCCGCCTGCCGCGCGCGCGGCATCCCGTAAACAGGAAAACCGCGGATTGTCGCTCGACGATTACCTCAAGCAGCGCGCGGAGGGTCGGCGGTGAGCAATTCTCTTGCCATCGCCACGGTGACGGCCGGTCTGGAGCAGATGCTGACGCCGATCATCCAGAAAACCGTGACCAACGCCAAGATCGCCTTCGGTCGGCCCGACAGCACGGACAACCAGACGCCGCAGGTCAACGTCTATCTTTATCAGGTGACGCCGAACGCCGCTTATCGCAATGCGGACTTGCCGATGCGCCGCGCCGACGGAACGCTCGTGGTCAGGCCGCAAGCGGCGCTGGATCTGCATTATCTCTTCACCTTCCATGGCGATGACTCCAAACTGGAGCCGCAGCGCCTGCTTGGAGCGGTGGCGACCAAACTGCATGCGCAGCCGCTATTGTCGCAGCAGAACATCGCCAGCGCTCTCACCCAGCACAGCGATTTCCTGGCTACGTCCGACCTAGCCAATCAACCGGAAAACATCCGGTTCACGCCGACCATGCTCAATCTCGAAGAATTTTCCAAACTCTGGTCGGCGTTTTTCCAGGTCGAATATTCGCTCTCCGCGGTCTATCAGGCGTCCGTCGTGCTGCTCAACAGCGACGAGGAGACGCCGCGCGCGGCGCCGCCGGCAGAAGCGCGCAACCTTTACCTCACGCCGTTTCGCGCGCCGCACATCGATCGCGTGGTGTCACAGGCCGGCGCCGACCAACCCGTGCTCGCAAGTTCCGCGTTGAAAATCGAAGGCAGCCAGTTGAGCGGCGACCAGGTGCTCATTCTTATCGACGGTCAGGAACTCGCGCCTTCTTCGGTGACCCCTGCCCAAATCCTGCTGCCGGCGCTGCTGCCCGCCGGCATTCGCGCGGGCTTGAAAGGCCTGCAAGTCATCCAGAAAATGGCGATGGGCGTGCCGCTTGCGCCGCATCGCGGTTTCGAGTCGAACGTCGCGCCCCTCCTGCTGCGGCCGACGATCACCAGCGCCGCGGCCGTTGCGGCCCCGACCACGCAGGGCGGAACGAATGTGACGCTGCAGCTGGTGCCGAATATCGGTGCCGGACAGCGCGCCGTGTTGCTGCTCAACAACATGCCGGCGGCGCCATCGGCGAGCTTTACCTCGCCGCCAGTCGTGGCAGCGGCGGACGCGGCGTCGGTTGTGATCAACATCGGCGCCGGCATCACCAGCGCTGGCCTGCCCGCGCCAGTTCCCCCGGGCACCTACCTGGTTCGCGTCCAGATCGACGGGGCGGAAAGCCCACTCAGCTTCTCCGGCGGCGCCTTCATCGGCCCCACGCTGGTGGTGCCGTCATGAACGATCAGGCCTTCGCATCCTGGCGGGAGACCAATCGGAGAAATCTCGCAGGAGAGATCGCGACGCTGCGCGAGACAATCGAGCATTGTTTGCAGGACAAGGTCGTAGCGCTCCGTTCCGAGGCGAGCCAGCAGCATCCCGCTACGAGCCCCGCGCTCGATCAACTCTGCAACGCCTTCGGTCTGTCGACTTTCGAGCGCAACATTCTCTTGATGTGCGCTGGCGTCGAGCTCGACTCGCGCTTTGCGGAGCTGCTTGGCGGCGCGGGCGCGCCTGTGCCGAGTTTCGGCTTCGCGCTGTCGGCGTTCGATGGCGCGCATTGGAGCGCGCTTTCTCCTGATGGCCCATTACGGCATTGGACCCTCGTCGAGCTCGGCAACGGTCCGACGCTGACAGGCCGAAGACTGACGATCGATGAGACAGTCCTGCATTATCTCGCGGGCGTCCCGGTGTTCGACCCGGTGCTTTCGCGTCATGCGAGGGTGATGTCTGCGCCTGAAAATGTGGCGCCCTCGCACCGGCTGATTGCCGAAAAGATCGCCCGTCTGTGGGCTGATGCCCCAAACAGCTCGCCGCCCGCGGTCGCGCTAGCGGGCGCCGACGACGAGACGCGGCGCACGATCGCTGCCTGCGCAGCAGCGATGCTCAACCTTCGGCTCTATACGCTGGCCGCCGCGGATATTCCGAATGCGCCCGCGGAACTCGAAAACCTGTGCCGGCGCTTTGAGCGTGAAGAGGCGCTCGGCGGCGGCGCATTGCTGGTGGAATGCGATGACGCCGAACGGTTGGACGCACCGCGAACAGATCTGGCCGGACGCATCGTCGACAGGATACGCGGTCCGCTGGTGCTCGCACAACCGGGGATCCATCGCGCAACAGAACGGCAGGTCATCCAGTTTGATGCGCCTTCGGCGTCGGCTTCCGAAAGGGCGGTCTTGTGGCGGACCGCCCTGGAGAAGACGCTGCCCGCGTTGCAAAGCGAGGCGGAAAGGCTCGCCGGCAGCTTCGCGCTCGGACCTGCGGCCGTCATTTCGGCGGTGGCATGCGCCGTCAGCGCATCGGCAGAGGGGTCGGCGCCGATCGAACATTTGTGGGACGCCTGTCGGGCGCAATCGCGGCTGCGCCTGGGGCGTCTCGCCTCTCGCATCGAGGCCGTCACCGATTGGGACGACCTGATCTTACCGGCCAAGCAGAAGGAAATCCTGCGTCACATTCTGATCCATGTCAGACGACGACAAAAGGTGTATGGCGATTGGGGCTTCCAGGCCAAAGGCGCCCGCGGCCTCGGCGTCAGCGCGCTGTTTGCCGGTCCGAGCGGAACGGGCAAGACCATGGCGGCTGAAGTGCTGGCCAACGCGCTGCGTCTCGATCTGTTTCGCATCGACTTGAGCCAGGTGGTCAGCAAATACATCGGCGAAACCGAAAAAAACCTGCGCAGCATCTTCGACGCCGCGGAAGAAGGCGCGGCCGTGCTGTTGTTCGACGAAGCGGACGCCTTGTTCGGCAAACGCACCGATGTGAAAGACAGCCATGATCGCTACGCCAACATCGAGGTCAGCTACCTGCTGCAACGCATGGAGGCCTATCGCGGGCTCGCGATCCTGACCACCAACCGCAAGAGCGCGCTGGATCAGGCCTTCCTGCGACGCCTGCGCTTCGTCGTCGAATTTCCGTTCCCGCAGCCGGCTGAACGCGCCGACATCTGGCGCCGAGCGTTCCCGAAGGCCACGCCCACTGAAAATCTGAGTTTCCATCGACTAGCGCAACTGCATGTCGCTGGCGGAAATATCCGCAACATCGCCATGGGCGCCGCATTTCTGGCCGCCGATCAGGACCAGCACGTCGGCATGTCGCATCTGCTTTGCGCCGCGCGGCAGGAATTCCTCAAAATCGAAAAGCCACTCACCGATGCGGAGACCGCCGGTTGGGTGTGAAGCCGAGCCGCCGGAACAGCTGACAAGGAAGGAAGAACAATGGCGCGAAGACTTGAACTGCACATCGAAGAGTTGGCGCTGCACGGTTTTGCAAGCCGGGATCGGCATCGCGTCGGCGACGCCTTGCAGGCGGAGCTTGAACGTCAGTTCGCCGCGCAGGATCTGTCGTGGCTTGGCGACAAGAGCATCGCCGTCGCGCGGCTTTCCTGCGCAGCCATCAAGTCCGCCCCCGGCGCCCCCCCAAATACCATCGGCGCAGCGCTGGCGCGCGGCCTGCACCGCGGCCTGTCGCGATCGGCCGCGAATGGCTTCGGCGCCGCCAAATCCGGCTTTCACCGCGGAGTGCGCACAGGATGAGCGACTTCCCCGGCTCTCCCCGGCTTTTGAAATGCGGGATCGTGCTGCTCGATCCGACCACCGGCGCGGTGCAACGCATCATTACGCTGCAATACAACCCGGACGCGCTGACGCGTTCGTTGCAGATCCAGAGCGTCGAAACCGGGCATAAGGACCGGTCGGAGGCCTTGCGGCTGAAAGGGCCGGCGGTCGAGACCTTCAAGTTCGACGCCGAGATCGACGCCACCGATCAGCTGGAATTTCCCGATCAAAATCAGGTCGCGGCACAGTTCGGCATCAATCCGCTTCTGGCGGCGCTCGAAACCATTATTTATCCCAGCAGCGCGCAGCTTTTGAACTCCAATTCCCTGGCGCAAGCAGGAACCCTCGAAATAGCCCCGATGGAGGCGCCGCTCACGCTGTTCGTCTGGAGTCGCAGCCGCGTCGTCCCGGTGCGCATCACTGATTTCAGCATCACCGAGGAAGCCTTCGACACCTCGCTCAATCCCATTCGCGCCAAAGTCAGCATCTCGATGCGGGTGCTCAGCGTCGACGATCTCGGCTTCAGCGACAAAGGCGGCCAACTCTACATGGTCTACCAGCAGCAGAAGGAGCGCTTTTCGGCCGCCAATCAAGGCGGCGCGTTCGGCGACCTCGGCCTTGGCGGCGCGCCATGAGCAACGTTGCACAGGCGCTGCTGCAGTTCGCCGGCGTCCAGCCGAGCCTGTTTGCATCGAACAGCCGCTACCAGGCGACGCCAACGGCCACCTACACCACGGGCGGCGGACTTCAGGTCGCTTATCTGTTGCGGCGCTTCGTCCCTCAGCCGGCACAACTGGCCGAGGTCGCTCAATACACGGTCACCCAGGGCGACCGTCTCGACATCTGCGCGGCGCGCTATCTTGGCGATCCGACCTTGTTCTGGCGGCTGTGCGACGCCAACGGCGTGCTGCGGCCCTGGCAAGCGACGGCGACCGTCGGAACGGTTTTGCGGATCTGCCTCCCGCAGGGCATCGCAGGGGTACAGAATGCTGGTTAGCGGCATCAATCTGACGGTGATGATCGGACCGGCGGAGCCCATTGCGGTGTCGCAGGACGTGCTCGACGCGCTCACCAGCGTCGAAGTCCGGTCGAACAGCGAGGGTCCGAGCGGCTTCACGTTGAACTTCAAGATCAACAAGAATTCGCCGCTCCTGACGCTGTTTCTGCTCGGCGGCGGCGCGCCAATTCCGCTGGTGCGGGTCGTGCTCTATGTGACGATGAACGCCAATCAGATCGTCCTCATCGATGGCGTCATGGTCAATCATCAGATGTCGCCGGGAACTGCCGGCGAGAGCCCGACCCTCACCATCATCGGCGAAGACCTGACCAAGCTCATGGATTACATCGACTTCACCGGCATCCCCTATCCGGCGATGCCGCCCGAGGCGCGCGTCCTGATCATCCTGGCCAAATATGCGGTGTTCGGCGTGATCCCCGTCATCATTCCCAGCATCATGCTCGACGTGCCGATCCCGATCGATCGGATTCCGCTGCAGCAAGGCACCGATTTCAACTATGTGCGCAAACTGGCCAGCGACGTCGGCTACACATTCTTCAACAAAGCGGGGCCGGCGCCGGGAACCAGCATCGCCTATTGGGGCCCCGACGTGAAAGTCGGCGTCCCGCAATCCGCGCTCAATATCGACATGGACGCCCAGACCAATGTCGAGAGCATGAGTTTCTCCTTCAACGCCGACGCCGGCACGCTGCCCTTTGTCTACATTCAGGAGCAATATACCAACGTTCCGATCCTCATTCCGATACCCGACGTCACGCCCTTAAGTCCGCCGCTCGGGGCCATTCCGCCGATTCCGAAACAGTTCCCGATCCTCGAGAACACCGCGAATCTATCGCCGATACAGGCGGTGCTTCTCGGCATGGCCGAGGCGGCAAGGAAAGCCGACGCCGTGACGGCGCAGGGAACGCTGGACGTGCTGCGCTACGGCGCCGTCCTCGAAGCACGCGGCCTCGTCGGCGTGCGCGGCGCGGGCTCGCCCTTCGACGGCCTCTATTATGTGAAGAGCGTCAAGAGCGAGATCAAGCGCGGCGAATTCAAACAAAGCTTCATGCTGGCGCGCAACGGGCTTCTATCCACGGTGCCGGAGGTTTCGCCATGAGTGACGCCAAGAAATTCTACGGGAAATATCGCGGCACTGTCGTCAACAACATCGATCCCGAACAACGCGGCCGCATCCAGGTCATGGCGCCTGATGTGTCGGGATTCGCGCTGAGCAGCTGGGCGCTTCCCGCATTCCCGGTCGGCGGCCTGCAAATGGGCATGTTCGGTCTACCGATCATCGGCTCAGGGGTGTGGGTGGAATTCGAGCACGGCGACATCGACTACCCCGTTTGGGTCGGCGTCTATTGGGGCTCGGCGGCGGAAGTGCCGGCGCTCTCGCATCTGTTGGTTCCCGCAGTGCCCGGCATCGTCATGCAGACCGCGTTGCAGAACGGGCTCCTGATCAGCGACGCGCCAGGTCCGACCGGCGGCATCATGCTCACGACAGCGACGGGGGCGATGATTCTGATCAACGAACTCGGCATCACCCTCTCAAACGGACAGGGCGCGACCATCGAGATGATGGGGCCGTCGGTCACCATCAACGCCGGCGCTCTGACGATCGTGTGAGGACAGCCATGCCGGGTTTCGTTCTGCATCTGGGCGCTACCGTATTGTGCTCGCACGGCGGACAGGCGCAACCGACCGCGGTTCAGCCGCGCGTCGCCGTCAGCGCGCAGCCGGTCACGACCATCGCCGCGCCCTATGTGATCGCCGGCTGCGCCATGCCGCCGCCACCGGTGGCGAACGGCCCCTGCCTCACGGCACAATGGCTGATCGGATCGACGCGGGTTTTCGCCGAAGGCGTGCCGCTGTTGCTGCTCGACAGCCAGGCGCTCTGCACGCCCACCGCAACGCCGCTGATCATCGCGGCGACGCAGGTCAGGGTCACGGCCATGTGAGGCGACGATGAACATCAGCTTCCCATTTCATTTCGACGCCGCCGGCAGAACGGCGAGCGCCTCGGATGACGATCATATCAGGGATTTGATCGAGCAGTTGCTGTTCACCAATCCGGGCGAACGGGTCAACCGGCCGGATTTCGGCTCTGGTCTGCTGCAGACCGTGTTTCAGCCGAACAGCAACGAACTCGCCGCGGCGCTGCAATTTACATTGCAGGCCGCGCTGCAGCAGACGCTTGGCGATCGCATCCAGTTGCAGGGCCTGCAAGTGACGAACAGCGACAGCACGCTGCAGATTCTCGTCCAATATCTCGTCAAAGGCCAGCAGCAGCCGCAGCTCGCGCAATTCACGCAGGAAGTCTCCTGATGGCGACGCAATATTTTTGCAAGAGCAAGCAACGCCGCCAGCTGCTGCTGGCTCAGGCCGCGCCGGGCCTGAACGGGATCGATTTTCTCGAAGTGGATCCCGGGCAATTGGTGTTGCACATCCATTTCCTGTTCGATCTTCCGGGAACGCCGAACCCGGTCCCGCCGGCGCCCGCGCCCGGTCTGACCGCAAATAACATCATCATCGAGGGCGGGGAAAGAATAACCGGCATCAATGTGGTGCCGAACTCCCTGGTGGTCGCGCTCAATGTCCTGACGCTGACGGTCAGCGCCGCGGGTGACTTTTCGACCTACACGCTACGCCTCGCAGCCAGCCCGACCGATCAGGATCCACCATCCGGATTCGATCCCGTGTTTTCGTCGGTGGCTTTTTCCTTCAAGGCGAATTGTCCGAGCGATTTCGACTGCGCGCCGATCACGACCTGCCCGCCGCAGCCGGTGACGCCGCTGAACATCAATTATCTCGCCAAGGACTATGGCAGCTTCCGTCAATTGATGTTCGACCGCATGGCGGTGACGACGCCGGGGTGGCAGGAGCGCAATCCCGCCGATCTCGGCGTGGCGCTGGTCGAATTGCTCGCCTATGCCGGAGATCAGCTCAGCTACTATCAGGACGCCGTCGCAACCGAGGCCTATCTTGGAACCGCGCGCCGCCGCATATCGGTGCGCAGGCACGCCCGCCTGCTTGATTACTCCATGCACGACGGCTGCAACGCGCGCTGCTTTGCGTTTCTCGACATCGCCGGAGGCGCCAGCGTGCTGGCGCCCAAGGGCACGCAGCTTTTGACCGGGGTCGTCGCGACGCCGCAAACCCCGCCGCCAGGGGTCGTTCCGCAGAGCCAGATGCAGGCCCTGGTGAACCAGGGCGCCCTCGCCTTCCGCACCCTCGCCGATCTCACGGCGCACGACGCGCTCAACCAGATCAGCTTCTTCACCTGGAGCGACAGTCAGTGTTGCCTGCCGCGCGGGGCGACCGCAGCCACGCTTGAGGATCTGCCGACCGGTGATCTGCCGCTGTCAGCGGGCGATCTCTTGCTGTTTGAGGAAATCAAAGGCACGGCCACGGGTCTTGCGGCGGATGCCAACCCCGCGCATCGGCATGTGGTTCGACTGCTCGGCGCGCCCTTGCACAAGACCGATCCTTTGACCTCGCAAAAACTCGTCGAGATCGCCTGGGATCCCGCCGACGCGCTGCCCTTTCCATTGTGCCTGTCGATCGCTGCCATCACCCCTGGAAGCCCTCCGATCGCGGATGTCAGCGTCGCGCGCGGCAATCTTGTGCTGGCCGAGCAGGCGCTGAGGCAGCCTCAGGAAACCCTGCCCGGCGCGTCCGGCAGCGGACCCTATCGGCCGCGATTGAACAATCCGAACGTCTCGATCGCCGTGGCTTACGACGACGCCGCAGCGCGCAAGCTGCCTGTCGCCGGCTTGCTGATCCAGGACCCGACCAAAGCCGTGCCGCAAGTCTCGCTGAGCGGCAGCGCCGGAAACTGGAGTCCGCAACGCGATTTGCTTGAGAGCAGTCCCACGGCGCTCGATTTCGTGGTGGAGACCGACGATAACGGCATCGCCGTCCTGCGCTTCGGCGACGGTTCGCTCGGCGCGGCGCCGCCCCCGAGTGGCTTGGTGGCGACCTACAGCACCGGCAACGGCGCGGCCGGTAATATCGGTGCCGACGCGCTCGCCTATATCATCTCAACGCCCACCGCGCCGCTCGCCGGCGTCGCCCAACTCCGCAATCCCCTGCCCGCGCAAGGCGGCGTGGATCCGGAGAGTCTCGACGAGACCAGGAATTTCGCGCCGCAGGCATTTCGGATTCAACAGCGGGCCGTGACGGCAGCCGATTACGCCGAGGTCGCGCAACGGCATCCGCAAGTACAGAAGGCGCAGGCCACGCTGCGCTGGACCGGCAGCTGGCATACGATGTTCGTGACAGTGGAGCGCACCGCCGGTCAGGCGGTGAACGACCTCTTCCGCACCCAGATCCGCAACTACCTCGAACAATTTCGTCTCGCCGGATACGATCTCGAAATTGAAGCGCCCAGCTTCGTCTCGCTGGACATTGCCTTCACCGTCTGCATCGGGGCCGGCTATTTTCGCAGCGACATCCAAACCGCGCTCGCCCAGACCTTCAGCAACCGGCTGTTGCCGGGCAACCGCACCGGCTTCTTTTATCCGGGCAATTTCACCTTCGGCCAGCGCGTTTACATCAGCCAGATCGTGGCCGCCGCCATGCAGACGCCGGGCGTCATGTGGGTCGACACCAATGATGTCGGTGCGTCGCCAAATCACTTCACGAGATTGGGACAGAAGCCGAACGGCGAGGCGGCGGCAGGGCTGATCGCCATGGCGCCGCTCGAGATCGCCCGGCTCGATAATGATCCGAGCCGGCCCGAAAACGGCAAGATCCAATTCATCCTGAAAGGCGGGCTATGAGCACGGGCGCCAATCAACTTCCGCTGAGCACGTGCGGCTGCTGCGCAGGCGAGCCGTCACTTGCGGCGATCTCCAATGCTCCAGGTCAGAGCGCGATCGCTTTCCGGCTCGCGACCTATGACATTTTCCTGCAGCGGCTGGTGGACGGGCTCGGCTCGGCGCAGATTCCGGACGGCCCCAATCAAGGCGCGCGTCCGCTGTCGGCGCTGACCACGCGGCTGCCGAGCGATCCCGCCATCGCCTTGCTGGACGCCTTCGCCGTGGTGGCCGACATTCTCACCTTTTATCAGGAACGCATCGCCAACGAAGGCTATTTGCGCACGGCGACCGAACGCCGTTCGGTGCTGGAGCTCGCGCGCGCTGTTGGCTATGAGCTCAGTCCCGGCGTAGCCGCCAGCGTCTATCTGCAGTTCACCGTGCAGGAGATCGCAGCTGCGGCAGCCACTGCGGCGGCGCCAGGATCCGGCGCGCCGGTCACGGCCGGCCCCGGCGCCTCGCTTTACAATGGCGGCCTGGTCGATTTGCCAGCGGGAACCCAAGTGCAGAGTTCGCCGTCGCCCGGCAATCTGCCCCAGCCCTTCGAGACCTCGGCCGACTTTCAGGCCAGCGTCGATTGGAACGCACTCGCGCCCCGTTCGCAGTGGACTCCGGACATCGCATTGTTCAACGGCGGGGTCTATCTTTTGGCTGACAGCGCCGCCTTCGCCGCCGGAACTTACACGCTGCTCGACCCGGCGCAGATCTATCTCGTCAATCCACCAAGCCATTTGGCATTGCAGTTTCAAAACCTGCAGCCGGCGCGCTCGCGGCGAAGGAATCGGGGTTCGCCGCCGCCGAACGGCCTGCCTGCGCTCGCGATCAAGCAATTCTACCTGCAGGGAACCGCAACCAAACTCAACGTCGGCGACCGGCTGCTGCTGGTCGGCGTGAACAGCAGCGCCGCCACGCAAGCGCAGTCCTACGTCGTTCTCGAAGTCGAGGCGCAATCCGCGTTCAACCGGACGCGCGTGGCCTTTGATGCCAGCGGGTCCACCCCGCAGTTCGGCGCCGCGTCCTTGCCACAGGAACAGCCGCAGCTCGGTCAAATCCCGTTCAACCAAGCGAACGTCGACACCTATATCCGCGAGGTCGCCATCAGCGAGAGCGATCTGCAGGCGTTCCTGCAGATCAATGGCTGGGACGGTGGCGATCTGGAGCAACTCGTCAACAATCCAACCAGCGCGCAAGATCCGATCGCAGGCGTCTATGCGTTCCGCGCCACCGCGGCCTTCTTTGGCGCCAATGCGCCGAAGTGGCTGAGCCTGCCGGATCCGACCAAGGCGCAACGCGGCGACGCCTATCCAATGGATTGGGACACCGCCAATTCGGGCGCTGGCCGGTTGATCTGGAGCGACTCCCAGGGCCAGCCCTTTCAAAATGCCGACGTCTATCTGGAGCGGCAATTCCCGCAGGTGACGGCGAATGGCTGGATATTGCTGGAAGCCCACGGGGTCCAGGCGACCGCATTCGAGATTACCGGCACAATTGACGAAACGCTCGCCGATTATGGCATGAGCGGCAAGGCCACCGGGCTCGAATTGAAGCTTCCAAGCGCCAAAGGCACTGGACTGAACGCGCCTTCGGCGGTCTCTCGCGATACCAATCTCCTGGACGGCTTTGCGATCGGCCTGGATGGCGCACTTTACCACCGCTGGTGGGATGGCAGTGGCTGGTTTGGACCGGAAAACCTCGGCGGCACAGACTTGCGAGGCTCACCTGCGGCGGTGAGCTGGTCGCATGACCGCATCGACGTCTTTGCGATCACGCAAAACGGCGCCCTGATCCATTGGTGGTGGAATGGCGGCCCATGGAGCGGCGCGGAAAATCTGGGCGGCAATTCGCTGGTCGGCGCGCCTGCCGCCGTCTCCTGGGCCACGAACCGGCTCGACGTTTTCGCGACCACGAGCGCCGCCGACCTCGCCCATTGGTGGTGGGACGGCAGTCGTTGGAATGGTCCGGAAGGCCGCGGCGGGTCGTCGCTGGTCGGATCGCCTTGCGCGGTCAGCCGCGATCAAAACCTGATCGACGTGTTTGCCATCGCAAGCGACGCCGCCAATCCCGGCGGCCTGATGCACTGGTGGTGGGACGGCAGCAATTGGAATGGCCCGGAACACAGGGGCAGCGCGGAACTGATCGGCTCGCCATCCGCCGTGTGCTGGTCCAATGACCGCATTGACGTCTTCGCGATCACAAACGCAGGCGGCCTCACTCACTGGTGGTGGGACAGCCAGGATGGTTGGCACGATCTGGAGAGCCTGGGTGGCAGTCAACTCACGGGCTCCCCTTCGGCCGTGGCCTGGGCAGCGAACCGCCTGGATATTTTCGTGCTGAGCGCGCTTGGCACGCTCCGACATTTCTGGTGGGACGGCGGTTGGGGGACCGAAGATCTTGGCGGCAGCGGCAATCTGATCGATTTTCCCTCAGCGGTTTCCTGGGGCCCCAATCGTCTCGATATTTTCGCAACCGGCGCACTCGGACATTGGATGCATGCATGGTGGGGGCCAGGCTGGGGCGGCCCCGAGGATCTCGGCGACGGCAGCCTGTTGCCCTATCCGGTACGCACCACCAAGGCCTATCTGCAGACCGAGCCTCTCGCGCTCACCGGTCTGCCGATCGCAGACGATATTGCCGCCGGCACCAGCGAAATCATGCTCGACAGCATGACGCTCGGCCTGCAGGCCGGCCAGGCGGTCGCCCTGAGCGGCCTGCGCGCGGACGCAAAATCCGTCCCAGCGAATGAAATTCTGATCCTCACCGGAATCGATCATATCGGCGGCTTCACCTGCCTTCAATTCGCGCCACCCGGCCTGCAGAACAGCTATCTGCGCACAAGCGTCACGATCAGCGCCAATGTCGCGCTGGCGACGCACGGCGCCAGCGTCAGCGAGGCGCTCGGCAGCGGCGACGCCTCGCAGACCAACCAGACTTTTACACTGAAACGCCCGCCTTTGACCTATGTCTCGGCGTCGACGCCTTCGGGCGCGCAGTCCAGCCTGCAGATCCGCGTCAACGATCTGGCCTGGCAGGAGGCGCCGACGCTGTTCGGCCTCTCGCCGCAAGACCAGCAATATATCGTCCGCCTCGCCGATGACGGGACGCCGTCGGTGACCTTCGGCGATCCCGCCGCGCGGCTGCCGACCGGCGGACAGAATGTGCGCGCGACCTATCGTACCGGCATGGGACTGGTCGGCAATGTCGGCGCCGGCACGATCTCGATGCTGCAGTCGCGGCCGCCCGGGCTGCGGGCTGTCACCAATCCGCTGGCCGCCAGCGGCGGCGCCGATCCGCAAGACATCACTGAGGCGCGCGTCAATGCCCCGCTCACCGTGCTCACACTCGATCGTATCGTCTCGCTTCAGGATTACGAAAACTTCGCGCGCAGCTTCGCCGGTATCGGCAAGGCGCAGGCGGTGGCGATGTGGAACGGCCAAAAGCGCCTGGCGCATGTGACGATCGCCGGCGCCGACGGCTCCGCGGTGGATCCGTCCTCGCCGCTGTTCGCCCAACTCACCCAAGCGATTTTGCTCGCGCACGATCCCGTCCAATTGGTGATGCTCGGCTCCCATCAGCCGCTGACCTTCAATCTCACCGCGGCCATCCTGATCGATCAACCGCTCTACCAGCCCGCGCTGGTGCGCGCCCAAGTCCTGCAAGCGCTTGCCGCGGCCTTTTCCTTCGCAACCCGCGCCTTCGCCCAGCCCGTGACATCCGCTGAAATCACCACCCTGATCCAATCGACGCCGGGCGTCATCGCCGTCAACCTGACGCAGCTCTATCTCAGCAACGACCGCAGCGGTCCCAGCCAGACCGAGGCTGCGGCCTTTATTCCTGCATCCGCGGCGCGCTGGGCGAACGGCACCATTCAGCCGGCGCAGCTCCTGTTGCTCAACCCGTTGGGCGTGACCATGACGGAGATGGCGTCATGAGCAACGGACCCTCGGATCGTCTATACGGCCTCTTGCCCGCGGTCTATCGCATTCGCGACTCCGCGCAGTCCGAACCGCTGCGCGCGCTGCTCGGCCTGATCGAGAGCGAGGTTGATGCGATCGAACAGAACATCGCAGCTTTGTATGAGGACTGGTTCATCGAAACCTGCGACCCATGGGTCGTTCCCTATATCGGCGATCTGCTCGACGTCCGGCCGATCAATGGCGCCGGCGGCGCATTCAGCGCCAAGGCCTATGTCGCCCACACCTTGAGTTACCGGCAGAGCAAAGGCACGGCAGCGATGCTCGAGCTGCTGGCGCACGACGTGACCGGCTGGCCGGCCCGCGTCGTGGAATATTTCCAGCTGCTCGACACCTGCCAATATCTCAATCATCTGCGCGCGCAAAATCTGGCCACGGCGGATCTGCGCGACGCTGACTCCTTGGAGCTACTCGGCGGGCCTTTCGAAACCACCGCCCACACGGTCGACGTGCGCTCGATAGCCGCCGGGCGCGGGCGCTACAACATCGTCAATATCGGGGTGTTTTTCTGGCGGTTGCAAGCCTATCGCGTCGGCCCGATCTCATTGGACCCGACGCAGGCCGAATTGCAGAGCGACGCACGCGCGGTGGCCGCGGCGCCGGACGGCCGCTACACGTTCGACCCGTTGGGCGCGGACGCGCCTTTGTTCAACCTTCCCCAGACCAATACCGCCACGACGCGGCTCGCCAGCGAGGTGAATGTGCCCGGACTGCTGCGCCGGCGGCCGCTCTATGAAGAACTCGAAGCGTTGCGCCAGGCCAAGGCCAATGGTGCCGCCGCGCCCGCCCCGGTCTATTTCGGCACCAATCCCGTGTTCCAGGTTCTCGTCAACAACGCCGTGGTTCCATCAGAGCAGATCGCAATCTGCGACATGGAGGACGTCCCGCCGCCGCCACCAGGTGCCGTCGCAAGCGACTGGCGCAGACCCGCCGCGACCAAGGCCTATCAGCCGGCCTTGGGGGGCGCCGCGATCAACCTGCCGATCGCGCTGTCCGTCGACCCCGTTCTCGGCAGGATCGCCTTTCCGCCCGGCGTTGCGCCTGTCTCTGTTGAGGTTTCCTACCTCTATGGATTTTCCGCCGGCCTCGGCGCGGGCGTCTATGACCGCAGCGCCTGGCTTTCAAACCCGCTGACCAGACCCCAGCCTTTGAACGATGCCGCGCGCTGGCAGGTCGGCGTCAGCAAAGAATTCACCGCCACCGGGCCGAACGCCTTTGCAACGCTCGATGCGGCCATCAGGGCGTGGAACGCGCAGACGACTAAGAGCGACGGCGTCATCGCCATTTGCGACAACCGGACCTATCAGGAGACCCTCACGGCGATCAATCTTGCCGAAGGCCGCAGCCTCTTGATCGTCGCGGCGGACTGGCCGGCCTTGCGCAAATCGCAGTCGTCGCCGGCGAGCCTCGAGCTATCCTTCAACATTCTGCGGCCGCATCTGCGCGCGGCCATTGCGATCCAGGGCAGCGCACCGGCGAACAGCGTCAACGCCGGCCAATGCTTCATCGATGGACTGCTGATCGAAGGCGGCGTGACCATAGAAGCCGGCGCACTCGCCGTCCTCAGCCTGTCGCAGGCGACCATCGCGCCGAGCGGCGGACTGAACGTCGCAGCCGGCGCCGCGCCGGCGATCAGTCTATATCGCGCGATCTGCGGTCCCATCGCCTTGAGCGCGACCACGCCTTCGCTGTCCCTGACCGACAGCATCGTGGCGAGCGGCCCGGCGTCATCCACGACCGCCGCCGCGATCACGGCGCCGGCGTCGAACTTGACTCTGCAGACCAGCACGGTGTTCGGAACGATTTCGGCGGAGCTTCTCAGCGCAGGCGATTCGGTCTTCGCCGGAATTGTCACGATCGCGCGCCAGCAGAGCGGCTGCATGCGCTTCTGCTACGCGCCGCCGAATTCGATCACGGCGCCGCGCTATCATTGCCAGCCCGATCTCGCGCTTGCGGGCGTGACCGACCCCGCGGCGCAAATCGCGACCAGAAATCGGCTGATCCCGCAATTCACCTCGACGAACTTCGGACAGCCGGGCTTCGCTCAGCTTGCGGCAAACTGCGCCAGCGAGATCGCGGCCGGTGCCGACAACGGATCCGAGATGGGAGCTTTCAACCTGCTCTATCAGCCGCAGCGCTCGGCCAACCTGTCCACCGCGCTCGGCGAATATCTGCGCTTTGGTCTCGAGGCGGGCAGCTTCAACGTAACGTAAGGGATTTGCGCCATGAAAGCCGATGTGAGCCGCCTGACCTTCGGACGCGAGAAGCACTATCACGGCGTGATCAAACAGCAGGGCCGCGTCGACCTCGACGCCGACTGGAACGAGCAGAACGAGATCGCAGCCTTTCGCGTCGAAGCCGAAGCCGTCGACGTCATCGGCGCCTCCGGTGCGCCGATCGGCGACGCCGGCTTTACGCTGACAGCAACCAGCGGCGGCGCCAATATCAACATCAGCAAGGGGCGGGCCTATGTCAACGGCCTGTTGTGCGAGAATGAACAGGATGTGCTGATCAACGCGCAGCCCGATCTGCCGGGCTTTACGCTGCCGACCGCGGCCGGCGTGTACATCGCCTATCTCGAGGTCTGGCTGCGCCATCTCACCGCGCTCGACGATGCCGATATTCGCGAGGTCGCCCTCGGTGGACCCGACACCTGCTCGCGCGTCAAGACGGTCTGGCAGGTCAATCTCCTGAACGTCGCCGCGACCGGGACCAACGTGACCTGCGCGACGCCCGAGCCGAATTGGGACGCGCTGATCGCACCGAGTTCAGGGACGCTTGCCGCGCAAGTCGTGCCGACGCCGCCATCGTCACCGTGCGGGATCGCGGCGGCTGGCGGCTACAGCAGCCTGCAAAATCAGCTTTATCGCGTCGAGATTCATGATCCCAGCAGCGCCAATCCAACCTTCAAATGGTCGCGCGACAACGGTTCGGTGGTGGCGAGTTGGACCGCGCAGGCGGGCGCGAGCAACGAACAGCTCACGATCTCGAACAACGGCCCGGACGATGCGCAGGGCTTCGCGCCCGGGCAATGGATCGAACTTGTCAGCGACGCCAACGAACTGAGTTTTAAGCCGGGCGTCCTGGCACCCTTGACGGGCGTGAGCGGAACCATGCTGACGATCGACCCGAGCCAAGCAACGGGCGCCGTCACGGGCTTCAAATTCCCCGCGAAAATTCGCCGTTGGGACTCCGCCGGTCGTGTGCCGCTGACCGCTGGCACATGGCTCAATCTCGAAAACGGCGTCCAGGTGCAGTTCTCGCCAGGCACATTTACCACCGGGGACTACTGGCTGATCCCGGCGCGAACGCTGACCCCCAGCAGCGTCGATTGGCCGACGAATACCTCCGGGCAGCCGATCGCGCTCCCGCCCAAAGGGATCAAGCGCCACTACTGCAAGCTGGCGGTCGTCAATCTCAGCGGCAATGTGTGGTCGATCGCCGCAACCTGTCTGCCCACCTTCCCGCCGCTCACGCAAATTATGACCAGTCAAGTCAAGGCGATCCACGTCACCGGCGTGCAGCTCGCGCCAGCGAACACCGTGCTGCTCAACGACAGCGACGTTTTGATCGGAATACGCGCCTTGGCGCTCGTGGTCGGCTGCGACGCGCCGATTGATCCGGTCTCGGCGCGCCCGACCAGCTGCTTCGTCGAGGCGGAGACGCCCTATCCGCTGATGGACAACACGGTTGGTCTGGGCTCGAGTCCGTTTCTCAATCTTGGCTATTCCCGGCTGCTGCTTCCCGGGCAGATCAGCGTGACGGGAACCTCGATTACCTGGACGCTCAACAATCCGTTCGTCTTGATGCGGCTGCTGCTTGACGTTTTGTCGGCGATGCGGCGCCAACAGGGTGACGCGCGCGTGCGCCTGCGTCTCGTGCTCAAGGGCGACCTGATCTGGGGTTTGAACGATCCCACAACCTATCTCGACGGCGAGGCCTTCGGGAGCGCCCGAACCGATGCGGACGGCTCCAAACGCATCAGCTTGAATCTCCCGAGCGGCGACGGCAAGCGCGGCGGCGATTTCGAATTCTGGTTCTGGCTGTTCCTGCCGGTGACGCCCGATAACGTGGTGTTCACCAATCTTCCGTCACCGATCTTCGCCGGTCAGACTTCGACCGGAACGGTGACGCTGAACGGTCCGGCGCCGACGGGCGGCGCCGTAGTCGCGCTGACCACGCAAGCGCTCGGCGCCAATGGCAGCGTGCTGACCGGCGTGACGGTCGCGACCGTGCCCGGGAGCGTCACGGTTGCGGCCGGGCAGACCAGCAATACGTTCGCCGTGACGGGGACTTCGGTTCCCGCGGGCGATCAGTCCGTCACGCTGCGCGTCACCGCGGCCTATGAGAACGGCCAGGCGGTCGGAGATTTGACCATCAATCAGGTGCTAAGCGTGGCGAGTATCAACCTCAATCCAACCTCGCTGCTTGCAGACGGAAAAGCGTCCGTTAGCTGCTCCGTCACTTTGAGCGGTCCAGCCCCGGCGGGCGGCGCCGTCGTCGCCTTGGCCTATGACAACTCTGGCTTCGCGACAGCGACCCCGCCGAGCTCGGTGACGGTGTCGGCCGGGCAAACGACTTCGCCAGCGTTCGCGATGGTTCCAAAGGCTTTGGCGAACAATACGCCTACCGTCACGGTCAAAGTGACCGCCACGTATATTAACAGTTCCAAGTCGAACAGCTTCGACATCACGTCTCAGAAACTGACATAAGCGTTTGGGCGGGAGTTACGCCGCCGCAGGGGAAAACGAGTATCGCCATGTTTGAGCAAAGGCGGATCAAACCATCGGTGAATGCCGGTTCGCAGGCCTCGCTTGCTGACGCGCCGCCGCGACCGCAGTTCGATCACGCCGCAAACAGGCGCGACCCGCGCCAACAGGCGGAGACCAGGGCGTCGGGAAAGGCAGACGGGGCGAAAAACGCGATGCCCGCCGCGAGCGCGCTGCGCATTGGCGATCCGGACGACGCATTCGAGCGCGAGGCAGATCGGGCGGCGGTCGAGGTGATGACGGGCGGAAGGGCTAGGCCGCAATGGTCGCTGTCAAGAATGAGCGTGTTGCCGGGGGTGCAGCGCAAGTGCGATTGCGGGAAGTCAGCGGGCGCCGGCGGCGAGTGTGAAGAGTGCAAGGAGAAGGGCGCCTTGGAGCGCGCTTCGCTATCCTCCCGTGGGAGCGAGACGGAGGTTGGAGCACGGGCCCCCCCCATTGTCCACGACGTGCTGCGATCGCCCGGCCAGTCGCTCGATCCCCGAACACGCGATTTCATGGAACATCGCTTCGCGACCGACTTCAGCAAGGTTCGCCTGCACAGCGACGCGAAGGCGGCGGACTCGGCGCGGGCCGTGAACGCGCTCGGCTACACCGTGGGCGCCGACGTGGTCCTCGATCCTCGCCGGCACGATCCGGCCTCCCCCGACGGACTGAAGATACTCGCACACGAGCTCGCCCATGTCGTCCAGCAGCGCGGACACGAAGTACCCGACACGACATCGATCGTCGAGACGCCGGGGAACAACGCGGCCGATCCGGAATCCGGCACCACGCGGCCGGCGACGGGCCTCTCGCTGATGCGGCTGACCCCCAGCAAGTTTCGCAGCGATCTGGGCGCGACACC
>NZ_JBEKXH010000060.1:0-21286 GCF_049512235.1 Bradyrhizobium sp. | reverse complement strand
ACGCCAAACAGGGCTCCTGCGGGGTAGACCGGCCAGTGCGGCGGCCCCAATCGCTGCACCCGGCCCCCTTCCTGATCGATCAGTACCGGCGCATCGGGGCGATCAACCGCACCTTGTAACTCTCGAACCAGAGCAGATACTTGGGATGGTGTATCAATATTCCGCTTGAAGAGAATGAAGCCCCACGGCCGTTCCTCACGGACAAACGCACGCTCAGCGGGGCTCAGTTCCGGTCCGGACACGCCTGTGATGAAGGCCCGACTCTGCATGGGGCCGAATAGCCCGCGAGCAGCCTGGCGGTCAAGGAAACTGCTCGCTAATTCCTTTGGACGACGCACTGCCCGCCGGCCGTCTTCAGGCTCGCGCAAAGCTGCGTCGCTTCATCGGGCGTATCGAACGGGCCCACCATGGCCCGGTAGTAGACGCCCTTGTCACCGAGGTCGGCGCGCTTGATGACGGGTGCCCGCGATCCCAACACGGCCGGGAACTTGCCCTGCAAGGCCCGATAAGAGGCTTGGGCGTCGGCTTCGTTCCGTTGCGAGGAAACCTGAACCAGGTATCCACTGCTGGCTCCGGTGCCACCGGGAGCGGTCTGCGGCGGACTGGTGGCGGCAACCCGGGTACGCGGTTCCGCGGCCGGGTCGGATCCCTGCGGCACCAGCGACAGAGGCGCACTGGCGTTGGCGTTGGCAGCGGCCGTCTGACTTCGCGACGCGGTGGCGGCGTTTCGAAGCGCGGCCGCCGGTTTGGCTGGCGGGGGCGCTGCCGATCCGACCGGCACCGCGGCGCCGTCGGGCTGGTCGCCCCGAATCAATTGGGTCTTGACCCTCCGCGGCTCATTGTTCGACAGCGTACCATTGGCACCGCTCGCCGCTGTTGCAGCGGGGCCTGCGCCGCCCGGAGGAGGTGCGCTGGACTGAACTGCACTCGACACAGGCGGCAGGCCGCCATTCTGGTTCACGCCCGGAAGCACCACCCGCGGACCCGACTGGGCATCGACGTCAACAGGAGATTCCTCCCGCGGAACGATCTTTTCGGTGCCATCGCCCACCGACATGCGGTCAGGCACCTTGGCCAACCCGTCGGCGTTCGCCGGCATGATCTTGGTCGGGCCAGCGTCGGCCCTGATGATCGGCGGCTCGCCGCTGCGCGAGGACCCAAAAAAGGTCCGATAGGCGAACGCTCCGCCCGTCCCCACCACCGCCAATGCCAGAACGGCGGCAGCGGTGACTAGGAGGCCGCCGCGACGCCTCGGGAGCTCGTCGGTATCGTCATCATAGCCCTCCTGATAGGCATAGCCGTCGTCCGAATAGGCCTGATCGAGATCGGCATCCTGCGCTTCACCGCCGAGCCGGCCAAACAGCGCGTCGTCGTAACGCGAGGGATCAGGCTCTGGCTCTGGCGCCGGCGGTCCTGTAAATGGCGGCGGCGCCGGGCGAAAATCCTGCTCGGGGGCGGCCTGCGGGAGCGCGTGACGCTGCAGCGGATGCGGGGTAGTCGGCAGATCTTCCGGGGGAACTTCCTGCCGGTTGGCGCGCTGCATCCATGGCAGCGGGCCAGCCGCGGGAGCACCATCGCCACCTGCCGCTGCTTGCTGAAATTCATCGCGCAGAGGCGCGCCGGCGGGACCCGGCTTCGGCTGGTTGGCGCGGCCCATGCCGCCGCGCGGATCGCTGTGCCCGATCAGCCGGGCGAGCTCGGCAAGCGGGTCGTCGCCCCGCGAAGAATCGCCGCGGCCGTCCGCGGGAAAAGGCCTGTCCTGATATCGATCAGCCATCGCGATGGTCATCCCCTTCGGAATCAGCCAACCTGCTGCTACAGGACGAACCGACCCCTGCCGGGTGCCTTTTCAGGTACCCCGTTTGAGCGACAATCGCCCTATTTACCGCATCTCGTCCGGAGCGTGAACACCGAGAACGGCGAGCCCGGAAGCCAGAACCGAGACGACGCCCTGAATCAAAGCCAGACGCGCCTTCGTGATACTCGCATCATTATTGATAATGAAGCGTAAATAGGGCAAATCGTGCCCCCTGTTCCACAAAGCGTGAAATTCGCTGGCAAGATCATAAAGGTAAAAGGCGATACGGTGCGGCTCATGGGCCACCGCCGCCGCTTCGATCGTCCGGGGGTAGAGCGCCAGCCGCCGCAGCAAGTCCAGTTCGGCCGGGTCGGTCAGCTTTTCCAGCCGGGCGTCCGCCAGGAACGTCGCGCGAGCGTCCGCCTGCTCCGGCAGGTCCGGAACCACCTCGCGGGCGTTACGGAATACCGAGTGACCACGGGCGTGGCCGTACTGCACATAGAACACCGCGTTGTCCTTGGACTGTTCGATCACCTTGGCGAGGTCGAAATCCAGCACCGCGTCGTTCTTGCGGAACAGCATCATGAACCGCACCGCGTCCGAACCGACCTCGTCGACCACCTCACGCAGCGTGACGAAATCGCCGGAGCGTTTCGACATCTTCACCGGCTCGCCTTGGCGCAGCAATCGTACCAGCTGCACGATTTTCACATCCAGCGCGGCCCGGCCTGACGTCACCGCCTTCACCGCGGCCTGCATGCGTTTGACGTAGCCGCCGTGATCGGCGCCGAAGACGTCGATCAGGTTGGTGAAGCCGCGATCGAACTTGTTTTTATGGTTGGCGATATCGGAGGCAAAATAAGTATAGGAACCGTCGGACTTGATCAGCGGCCGGTCGACATCGTCACCAAAGGCGGTGGCGCGGAACAAGGTCTGCTCGCGATCCTCATAGTCCTCGACCGCTTTACCCTTCGGCGGCTGCAGCCGGCCTTCATAGACGTCGCCCTTGGCGCGCAGATAGTCGATGGTTTCGCTGACGCGGTTGTTGCCGCCCTCGATCAGCGACCGCTCGGAAAAAAACACATCGTGTTTGATGCCGAGCGCAGCCAGATCCTGCTTGATCTGGTCCATCATCATTTCGATGGCCTTGTCGCGAACGATCGGCAACCATCGGGATTCCCTGAGCTGTTTGAGGCCGGCGCCATATTCGGCGACCAGCGCCTGCCCCACCGGCTTCAGATAGTCGCCGGGATAAAGCCCTTCCGGCATGGCGCCGATATCCTCGCCGAGCGCCTCGCGATATCGCAAGAATGCCGAGCGCGCCAGCACGTCGACCTGGGCGCCGGCATCGTTGATGTAGTATTCGCGGGTGACATCGTAGCCCGCGAATCGAAGCAAACTGCACAGCGCATCGCCGAACACCGCGCCGCGACAATGACCGACATGCATCGGGCCGGTGGGGTTGGCGGAAACGTATTCGACATCGACCTTCGCTGCCGCGCCGATTTGGCTGCGACCGAAATCTGTTCCAGCGTGCAAGAGCTTGCGGAGCTGATCGGTCCAAGCGGACGCTCTCAGCGTCAAATTCACAAAACCGGGTCCGGCGACCTCCGCCTTCTCGATTTGGTCGTCCTTAAGCAGTTGCTCCGCTAACTTCCCGGCCAGTTCTCGCGGATTGACATTTGCCTGCTTAGCCAGGACCATTGCCGAATTAGTAGCCATATCGCCATGGGTTGCGTCTTTGGTCGGTTCGACGACGACGCGCGAAAAGTCGATGTTGCCGGGCAAAACCCCAAGCTGAATGAGAGCGCTGTTCGCTGCGGCAACGCTGCGCCCCATTGTTAGGTAGATATGGTCTGATTTTGTTGGCATTTTTGGCTTTGAAGGTCTTTGCGCGGCTGGCGCGGCCTAACGCAAATCCGGGGTCGAGTCAAAAAGCCGCTGATGTTCGGTTAGCGCGAACCGGTCGGTCATTCCGGCGATGAAGTTGCCGATTCGCCGCGCCCGCGTGGTTTCGCTCTCGGCCTGCCCGCGGTCGGGCGGCAACCATTCAGCGGGCAGATCGACTGGCGCTTTCTGGTAGTGCGCGAACAGGTCGCGCACGATCTGTTCGGCCTCGCCCATGACCCGCATCACCCGCGTATGCCGGTACATCCTCAGCTTCAGGAAGGCCTTGATGTCGGTCTCGGCTTGCGCCACGTCCGCCGGAAACCCGATCAGTGCCGCGCCGTGGTTGCGGACACCGTCGACGGATGTTGGCCGGGCGGCCTGCAGACGAAGGCGGGCTTCCAAAACCACCGCTCCGATCAGATACGAGATCAGCTCACGCACGAGTTCAGCGCCGCGCCTGTCGTCATCGAGATCCGGATAGCGTTTGGCGATTGTTTCGATCATCCGGGCGGTCAGCGGCATGATCTTGAGATCGTCAACCCTGAACAGACCGGCCCGCAGGCCGTCGTCGATGTCGTGGGCGTCATAGGCAATGTCGTCGGCGATCGCTGCGACCTGGGCTTCCAGCGAGGCAAAGCTCGATAGTTCCAGACCATAGCGGAGGTCGAACTCCGTTATCCCGGCCGGTATGCCGCGGTCGCGATACGCACCGGCCGCGCCGCCGCCCGGTTCGATCAGCGGGCCGTTGTGCTTGACGATGCCCTCCAGCGCTTCCCAGGTCAGATTGAGCCCGTCGAATTCGGGGTAGCGATGCTCCAGCGATGTCACCACCCGCAGGGTCTGGGCGTTGTGGTCGAACCCGCCATGGGCTTTGAGACAGGCATCGAGCGCCCGCTCGCCGGCGTGGCCGAACGGCGGATGGCCGAGATCATGCGCCAGCGCCAGCGTTTCCGTGAGATCCTCGTCCAGACCGAGTTGCCGGGACAGCGCGCGGGCGATCTGCGCCACTTCCAGCGAATGGGTGAGCCGGGTGCGGTAATGATCGCCTTCGTGAAACACGAAGACCTGGGTTTTGTGCTTCAGGCGGCGGAAGGCACTGGAATGAATCACCCGGTCGCAATCTCGCCGGAACGGGCTACGGGTCTTGCTCGGTAGCTCGCTGAACAGCCGTCCGCGGCTGCGCTCGGGGTCGCAGGCATAGACCGAACGGGGAGCCGCCATTCCGACCGACACGGAATTATAATCCCTTGAAGGTTTGATTCTCCGGCCCGGTGCACTTAACTATGCCCGGTGCCGGATACCAAATGATTTGGCCAACATCTGCAACCGGAGACCCCTTATGACCACAGCCGTGACCATCAGCGAGCGGGCGGTCCGCCGCATCGGGGAAATCCTTGGCAAAGAAGGCGACGGCGCGATGTTGCGCATCAGCGTCGAGGGTGGCGGCTGCTCGGGCTTTCAATACAAGTTCGACATCGAGCGCGCGCAGGCCGAAGACGACCTCGTGATCGCGCGCGACAATGCGGTGGTGCTGGTCGATCCCGCCTCGGTACCTTATCTCGCGGGCTCCGAGGTCGATTTCGTCGACGACCTGATCGGCGCTTCGTTCCGCGTGGTCAATCCGAACGCCACCGCATCCTGTGGCTGCGGCACCAGTTTTTCCATCTGACCGGCCGAAGCGGAATGTGGCGCCCTCACCCGGCCTTGAGCTGACCTCGATCTTGCCGCCCATATTCGGGCTAATCTCCAATTCATGCGCCGCAACAGCCCGCGCTGAGCTCAGGAACATCGATCTCAATGCGCATCGCCACCTGGAACGTCAATTCGATCCGGCAGCGGGTCGAGCATCTCGTGAGCTGGCTTGGGGATTGCGCGCCCGATATTGTCTGCCTGCAGGAAATCAAATGCGTCGATGAGGCGTTCCCCCGCGAGGCGATCGAGGCGCTCGGTTACAACGTCGTCACCCACGGCCAGAAGACCTTCAATGGCGTCGCGCTGTTGTCGAAGCTGCCATTCGACGAAACCCGGCCGCGGCTGGCCGGCGACGACGAGGACGTCCATGCCCGCTTTCTCGAAGCCGCGGTCACCTTGAAGCGCGGCGTGCTCAGAATTGCCTGCCTTTATTTGCCCAATGGCAATCCCCCGGAAACCGACAAATACCAATATAAACTCAAATGGATGTCGCGGCTTCTTGAGTATTCGAAGCAACGTTTGAAGGCGGAAGAGCCGCTCGTGCTTGCAGGCGACTTCAACGTCATCCCGGCAGCCCCCGACGTCCACAATCCCGCAGCCTGGGTCAACGATGCGCTGTTCCGGCCGAAAACCCGCGAAAGCTTTCAGGCGCTGCTAGGGCTCGGCCTCACCGACGCGCTGCGCGCCGTCAGCGATGCGCCAGGCCAGTACACCTTCTGGGATTATCAGGCCGGCGCCTGGCAGAAAAACCAGGGATTGCGCATCGATCATCTGCTGCTGTCGCCACAAGCCAGCGACCGGCTGATCGATGTCGGCATCGACAGCTATGTGCGCGGCTGGGAAAAGCCTTCCGATCATGTCCCGGTGTGGGCGGACCTCGATCTGGAGACGGCGTAATGATTTCGGCGCCTCAGTCCCTGCGGCCTTGCACCCAGTGCTCGAGCATCTGCAAGGCCATGGCGCGGTCATCGTCGGAGGCCTTGGCGATCGCCTTGTTGTAGCTTTCCTTGATCCAGCTCTCGTCCGGCGTGGCGCTGTCGCGCGCCAGCGTCAGCCACATCAGCCCGCGGGCGGCTTGGCGCGGCAGCTGGTCGCCGTTGAACAGCATCTGACCAAGCAGGGCCTGCGCCTGATGCTGCCCCTTCTGGGCGGCAAGGCCGAGCCAGCGCGCGCCATAGCGGAAATCATCCGGCGAGTTGCCGGCGCCCTTGAGATAGAGCCGGGCCAGATCATATTGCGCATCGGCATTGCCGAAATACGAGGCGGCGTAGGAGAACATCTCCCTCGCCCGCTCCGGATCGGACTTGATCTTGGAGTTGGGAATGCCATTCAGATAATAACGCCCCAGCGCCACAAAGGCGTTGGCGACGATCGCCGACTGCGGCGCCGCCGGGCTGTCTTCCGCATGGGCATTGGCAATACGGCTGAAATACTCGAAAGCGCGAAGATCGTCCTGGGCGACGCCATCGCCATTGGCGTACATTCGCCCCAATTTCCATTGCGCTATGGGATGACCGTCCTCGGCGGCATATTGCAGGGCCGTCAGCGAGCTGTCCGTCGGCGACGGCGAAATGGCCTTCTTCAGCGCGACCGATGCCCCGGGCTGGCCCGAGATCACCGGGATAGCCGCGTCCGATGTGGCCGGCGCGCCATCGAAGGCGAATGCCGGCGCCGCCGCCGCTAAGACCAGCGCCAAAAAGATACGCTCAGATATCCGCATAACACTGTTTCTCATGTGCCCCGCCGGGGTGGGTTACTGCGCCATCCACCGCAGGACCAACCTGCTGGGCATATTTCCACAGCGCACCCGATGTATGATTGGTCGCGCGCGGTTTCCATTTGGACTTGCGTTCGGCCAGCTCGGCGTCGCTCAACTTTACGTTAAGTGTGCCGCCAACCGCGTCTATTTCGATGATGTCGCCATCGCGCAACAGCGCGATCGGGCCGCCGACGGCCGCTTCGGGTCCGACATGGCCGATGCAGAAGCCCCGGGTCGCGCCGGAAAACCGGCCGTCAGTGATCAGCGCGATCTTGCCGCCCATGCCCTGCCCGGTGAGCGCCGCCGTGGTGGAGAGCATTTCGCGCATGCCGGGGCCACCGCGGGGCCCCTCATAGCGGATCACGATGACCTCACCCTCTCGGTAGGTCTTTTTCTGGACCGCCTCAAAGGCGTCCTCTTCGCGATCGAAGCAGCGGGCCGGACCGGTAAATTTCAAGTTCGACATGCCCGCAACCTTAACGATCGCGCCCTCGGGCGCGAGATTGCCCTTCAGCCCGACCACGCCGCCTGTGACGGTGATCGGGTTGTCGGCGGACCGCACCACATCCTGGTGCGGATTCCATTTCACGCCTTTGAGGTTTTCGGCGATCGTCCGGCCGGTGACTGTCAGGCAGTCGCCATGCAAATGGCCATTATCGAGCAGCGTTTTCATCAGAAGCGGTATGCCGCCAACCTCGAACATGTCTTTGGCAACATAACGGCCGCCCGGTTTCAAATCTGCGACATAGGGTGTCTTTTTGAAGATTTCCGCGACGTCAAACAGATCGAATTTGATGCCGCATTCGTGTGCAATCGCAGGTAGATGCAAGGCGGCATTGGTGGATCCGCCGGATGCAGCTACCACCGCCGCGGCGTTCTCCAGCGCCCTTCGGGTGACGATGTCGCGCGGACGGATATTGGCCGCGATCAGCTCCATCACTTTCTCGCCGGCGGTCATGCATAACGCGTCGCGGATTTCGTAAGGCGCCGGCGCTCCCGCGGAATAGGGCAGCGCGAGGCCAATTGCCTCGGATACCGTCGCCATCGTGTTGGCGGTGAACTGTGCACCGCACGCGCCGGCTGACGGGCAAGCCACCCGCTCGATTTCGTCGAGATCGGCATCGGACATCTCGCCCACCGAGTGCCTGCCGACCGCCTCGAACATGTCCTGCACTGTGACCTGTTGGCCTCGGAAATTGCCGGGAAGGATCGAACCGCCATAGATGAAGATCGAGGGCACGTTGAGCCGGACCATCGCCATCATCATCCCCGGCAGCGATTTGTCGCAGCCGGCGAGACCGACCAGCGCGTCGTAGGCATGGCCCCGCATCGTCAATTCTACGGAATCGGCGATGCACTCGCGCGAAGGTAGCGAAGAGCGCATGCCGTCATGGCCCATTGCGATGCCGTCGGTCACGGTAATGGTGCAGAATTCCCGCGGGGTTCCACCGGCGGAGGCGACCCCCTTCTTGACCGCCTGGGCCTGACGCATCAGGGCGATGTTGCAGGGCGCGGCCTCGTTCCAGCACGACGCCACGCCGACAAAGGGCTGATGGATCTGGCCGGTAGTGAGCCCCATGGCGTAAAGATACGAGCGATGGGGCGCCCTTTCAGGGCCCTCCGTCACGTGGCGGCTCGGCAGTCTTTTCTTAAGGTCGGTCTTGGCGTCCATTATTGGGGTCCATCGGGAATGCTGCTTCCCTAGCCAACTCTTGTTGGACCCGGAAAATTGATGGATTTTCCTTCGCCGCCAGCGCCGTGGCTTTCAGCCTAACGTTGAAGCAATCTCGGGGAGGCGTGTGGCCAAAAAGCGGCGCGCACGACCACCGGGCGGATTGACGGTTAATCTTTGGCTGAGTGTTGCGGTCGCGCAACAATCGTGGCGCGGCAGCACCATTGGTTAACCATAGCGCGAACATCCGGCAGTCTATTCAACCTGGACGTGGGCCGCCCTGATCATCGGCCACCATTTTGCGATCTCGGCCTGTTGCCAGGCGCCCAGCGCTTCCGGCGACAGCCGATCCGCAGGTGTCATCTGCAACCCCAGGTTTTCCAGTTTCATGCGGACAGCCGGATCATTCAAGGTATCCACGGCGGCGCCGTTGAGCCTGGTGACGACGTCCTTCGGCGTACCGCTGGGCACCCACAGGCCGGACCACAGCGTCATGTGAAACCCTGATAGGCCCGCCTCGTCGGTGGTTGGAATGTCCGATGCCGAAGCGACACGCTTCTCGTCGGTCACGGCATAGGCCCGGATGGTGCCGGCGCGTACCTGAGCGATGGAATTGGAGGTCTGGTCGATCATGACATCGATCTGGCCGGCGACCAGATCATTCATCGCCGGCGCCGTGCCGCGGTAGGGTACGAATTGCAGCGGGACCCCGGTGATGTTCTCGAAATAGAGCCCGGCGATATGACTTCCCGAACCGGCGCCGGCGGTGCCAGCGGTGGCCGGGGCCGGGCGCGCCTTGAGCCATGCGATCAATTCCTTCAGCGTTTTTGCCGGGACTGCGTTCTTGCTGACGATGATCATTGGATTGCTGGGCAACAGCACCACCGGCTCCAGATCGGTCACGAGGTCGTAGCCGAGCCGGTAGATCGCGCCATTGGCGACGTGGGTGCCGAGATGGCCGATGCCGACGGTGTAGCCATCGGGCGGCGCGCGCACCACCCGCCCGACGCCGAGCGAGCCGGCGGCACCGGTCACATTCTCGATCAGGATGGTTTGACCAAGCTTGTTCTGCATCCGCTCGGCAAGAATCCGCGCCATCGCATCCGTTGGCCCGCCGGCGGCAAATGGCACGATGATGGTGATGGGATGGGACGGGTAATTATCGGCCCGCGCGCCGCCGCAGGACAGCAAAAGCCCCAGCAACGCAACCAGAACGGCAGTTCGCATCGCACCCTCCCGACCAAGCCAGTGTCGTTGAAACGACGGATTAGAGCTTCGCGTAGTCGATCGGCGCGTGGCGATCGAGCGTGCGGGTGACCGGCGGCAGCGGGTATTTTAGTCCGCTGGCGCAATTGAACAGCATCACGCGATCCTGTCTTGTCACCTGGCCGTCGACGAGACTCTGCTTGTAGGCGGCATAGGTTGCCGCGCCTTCGGGACAGAGTAAAAAACCTTCTTCACGCGCCACTTCGTTCAGCGCGGCGGAGATTTTCTCGTCCGTCACTGCGATGGCAAACCCTTTGCTCTCCCGCACCGCGCGCAAAATCAGAAAATCCCCGACCGCCTGCGGCACCCGAATGCCGGCGGCGATGGTATGGGCGTCCTCCCAGCGCGGCGCGTGCTCGGTGCCGTTCTCGAACGCGCGCACCATCGGCGCGCAGCCCGCCGCCTGCACGGCCACCATCCGCGGCCGCTTGGAGCCGATGAAGCCGATTGTCTCGAGTTCGGCGAACGCCTTCCACATGCCGATCAGGCCGGTGCCGCCCCCGGTCGGATAGAAGATGACATCCGGCACGTCCCAGCCGAGCTGTTCGGCCAGCTCCAGCCCCATCGTCTTCTTGCCCTCGATCCGATAGGGCTCCTTCAGCGTCGAGGTATCGAACCAGCCGGCTTTTGTCTTTCCCTCGCCGACGATCTTGCCGCAATCGTCGATCAATCCATTCACGCGATAGACCGTCCCGCCCTGCAGCTCGATCTCGCTGACATTGACCTCGGGCGTATCGGCGGGGCAGAAGATCGTGCTCTTGATGCCGCAACGGGTGGCGTAGGCCGAAAGCGCCGCACCGGCATTGCCGTTGGTCGGCATCGCCATATGGCTGATGCCGAGCGCCTTGCCCATCGACACCGCCATGACCAGCCCGCGCGCCTTGAACGAGCCGGTGGGCAGGCGGCCCTCGTCCTTGACGATGATTTCGCCGCCGCCGATCTTGGCCGACAGTTTCGGCAGCCGGATCAACGGTGTCATGACTTCGCCAAGACTGACGATATCGGCGACTTTGCGCACCGGCAGCATTTCGCGGTAGCGCCAGAGATCGGCCGGCCGCTGCGCCAACGCCTCTTTTGTCAAAGCCTGCTTCACGCCGGCAAGGTCGTAGCGCACCAGCAGCGGTTTGCCGGCCTTCGACAGGTTATGGATCTGGTCGGCGGGATAACGGTCGCCTGCCATCGCGCATTCGAGATGGGTCACGAACGTAGGGCGTTCGATCGTCAGATTGTCATTGTCTTTCACGGCAGGCGTACTTTCTTTAGATATTCAGCACCCGGCCATAGGCATCCAGCACCCGCTTGCTTCATCATTTCCGAAAGTGCCGGATGCTCCGCCGTTCCTGAACCAGAATATTGATGAAATTAGTCAGCCTTGGTCGCGAAGGAAATCTTCCAAGGAAAATTCCCCAGGGAGCTTCGTCGTTTCGTCGAGGACGGCCGTCCTCAACTGGGACGGCGTCAGATTTCTGGCATCCGTCAAGTCCGCACCCTTTAGAACAGTTCCGGTCAGATTTGTGTCTTTGAAATTTGCGCCACGTAAGTTTGCGTTCGAAAAGTCAGCATTACTCAGATTCGCGCCTTCCAAATTGGCAAGACTAAGGTCGGTGCGGCGCAGATAGGCGCCTTGCACGTCGAACTTCCGCTGCGCGCGTCCGCTTGCAAATCCTTCACGATATGCGTTTCTGCTCTCAGTATCCGATTGATCACCGCTGAAAAGGTGATCCAAAAAACCGCTATGAGGCGGGGCATGTCTATCACCGCCTTCCTCGGCGTCTATAGATCCTCGCCTGTACCAGTATTCCCTGGCGCGTTGCTTCTTGGTCATAGCCGCATCAACCGGTCTCGAAGAACGTTCATGATCTCTTATGTTGCAACGACGCCATCGCCAGTCGGTTGGATACCGTCACGCGTTTCCATGCCAGGTAGATTCCCACCGCGCCCGCAGCCACGAGGCCAAAATTTCTGACGACCTCCGAGATCTCGATCCAATTCATTGTAACGCAGCGTTTCCATGGTACTAGATATTCAGCACCCGCCCATAGGCGTCCAGCACCGCTTCCTTCATCATCTCCGACAACGTCGGGTGCGGGAAGATGGTGTGCATCAGCTCTTCTTCCGTGGTTTCCAGGTTCATGGCCACCACGTAGCCCTGGATCAGTTCGGTGACCTCGGCGCCGATCATGTGCGCGCCGAGCAACTGGCCGGTCTTCTTGTCGAAGACCACTTTTATCAATCCCTGGTCCTCACCCAAAGCAATCGCTTTGCCGTTGCCGACAAACGGAAAACGGCCGACGCGAATTTCACGGCCGCCTTCTTTGGCCTTCGCTTCGGTGAGACCGACCGAGGCTACTTGCGGGTTGCAATAGGTGCAGCCCGGAATCAGGTTCTTGTCCATGGCGTGGGGATGCAGGCCCTTGATGGCCTCGATGCAGACCACGCCTTCATGCTCGGCCTTGTGCGCCAGCATCGGCGGCCCGGCGACGTCGCCGATGGCATAGATGCCGGGAATATTGGTCTTGCCGTAGCCATCGATCACGACGCAGCCGCGCTCGGTCTTGACGCCGAGCTTTTCAAGCCCGAGATTCTCGATATTGCCGACCACGCCGACCGCCGAAATCACCCGCTCGAACTCGACTGTTTGCGGCGTCTTGCCGTCGTCGATGGTGGCGACCACGCTGTCGCCCTTCTTCTCGAGTTTTGTCACTTTGGTATTGGTGAGGATCTTGATGCCTTGTTTCTCGAACCGCTTGCGCGCGAGCCCAGCGATCTCGGCATCCTCGACGGGAAGAATCTGCGGCAGCACCTCGACCACGGTGACGTCAGAGCCCATGGTGTGGAAGAACGAGGCGAACTCGATGCCGATGGCGCCGGAGCCGACCACCAACAGCGACTTCGGCATTTTTTCCGGCACCATGGCCTCGAAGTAAGTCCAGACCAGCTTCTGGTCGGGCTCCAGCCCCGGAAGCACCCGCGGCCGCGCGCCGGTGGCAAGAATGATGTGCTTGGCCTGGTAGGCGCCCTCGCCCAGCGCGCCCTTCGGTCCCTCGACGTCCGATTTCGTCACCGTGATCTTGCCGGGCGCGTCGATCGCTGCCTTGCCCCAGATCACCGCGACCTTGTTCTTCTTCATCAGGAAGCCGACGCCGTCGTTGAGCCGCTTGGAGACGCCGCGCGAGCGCTGCACCACGGCTTTCGGATCATAGGCGACATTGTCGGCCGAGAGGCCATAGTCTTTGGCGTGCTGCATGTAATGAAAAATCTCGGCCGAGCGCAGCAGCGCCTTGGTCGGGATGCAGCCCCAGTTCAGGCAGATGCCGCCGAGATAGGACTTTTCAATGATCGCGGTCTTGAAGCCGAGCTGAGCCGCGCGGATCGCGGTGACATAGCCGCCAGGACCGGAGCCGATGATGATGACGTCGAAGGAGGTGTCGGCCATCATCACACCATCATCATGACCGGATTTTCGATCAGCATCTTGAACGCGCCGATCAGCTCGGCGCCGAGCGCGCCGTCGACGGCGCGGTGGTCGCAGGACAAGGTCACGCTCATGATGGGCGCGATCTCGATCTTGCCACCCCGCACCACGGCGCGCTCTTCGCTGGTGCCGACGGCCAAAATCGTCGCATGCGGCGGGTTGATCACGGCGGTAAAATCCTTGATGCCGTACATGCCGAGATTGGACACCGCGGTGGTGCCGCCCTGATATTCCTCGGGCTTGAGTTTTCGCGCCCGCGCGCGCGCGGCAAAATCCTTCATCTCGGCCGAGATCGTCGATAGCGATTTGGTCTCGGCCTTGCGGATGATCGGCGTGATCAGGCCGCCGGGCATCGCTACCGCGACGCCGATATCGGAATGCTTGTGCTTGAGCATGCCGGCCTCGGTCCAGCTGACATTGGTGTTGGGAATCCGCTGCAGCGCGATCGCCATCGCCTTGATGACGAAATCATTGACCGAGAGCTTGTAGGCCGGCTTCTTGTCCTTGTCCTTCGGCGCCGCAGCGTTGATCTCCTCACGCGCCGCCAGGAGCTTGCCGATGTCGCAGTCCATCGTCAGATAGAAATGCGGAACCGTCTGCACCGACGCCGTCAGCCTCTGGGCAATCGTGCGGCGCATGCCGTCATGCGGCACGATCTCATAGCTGCCCGGTTCGAACAGCGCCAGAACCTGCTTGTCCGACATCGACGGGGCAAGCGCGGGCGCGCCGGCGGCGGGCGCTGCCGCCGGAGCTTTCAATCCCTTGCCGGATTTTGCCTCTTCGACATCCCTGGCGATGACGCGGCCATGCGGGCCGGAGCCGTTGATGCGCCCAAGCTCGATGCCGGCTTCCTTGGCGAGCCGTCGGGCCAGCGGCGAGGAGAAGATGCGGGCGTGACCGTTGCTTTGCGGCGCGGGCGCCGCGGCCTGGGGTGCGGCAGTCGCGGCAGCCGGTGCAGCCTTTGGCTGCGCAGGAGCCGGTGCAGGCACAGGCTTCGCAGCGGCGGGCGCCTCGGCAGCCGGAGCAGGTTTCGGCGGCGCGCTTTTAGCCCCCGCCCCGGCCGACTTCACATCCTCGCCGTCGCCGGCCAGCACCGCAATCACCTCGTTGACGGCGACATCCTGGGTGCCCTCCGGCACCAGGATCTTCGCCAGAGTACCCTCATCGACCGCCTCGACCTCCATGGTCGCCTTGTCGGTCTCGATCTCCGCGATCACGTCGCCGGACTTGACCTTGTCGCCTTCTTTCTTGAGCCACTTCGCCAGGTTGCCCTTCTCCATCGTCGGCGACAGCGCGGGCATCAGAATGTTGATCGGCATACTGACCTCACAGGATATTCTTGCGCGTTGTCTTCCAACCCTCTCGGAAGCCAACCGAAAACCGTTTGGGTGTCACCGGCACCCGATGAGATAACGAACGTCCGGTTCAATTGCCGATATCGCCCTGCCAGAGGCGCTCATTGGCGGCAACCGATCGCCACGACTGCATCATCTCGATCGACCGCTGGTCCGCCAGATCGATAAAGGGGATGCCGAATTGAGTGAGGATGTCCTTGCTGCCGGGAAAGGTGACGGACTCGCCGATCACCAGCAGCGACAATTTGAAAAGTCCGATCGCGCCCGCGCACATCGAACAGGGCGACAGCGTGGTGTACATGACGGTGTCATGAAACGGGATCACCCCGGCACTGCGCAAGCATGACATTTCGCCGTGAAGAATGACGTTCTGCTCCTGCACCCGGCAGTTATGACCGCGCGCGATGATTTTCCTGTCGCGGGTCAGCACCGCGCCGATCGGCAGGCCGCCCTGGGAGATGCTTAACTCCGCTTCGCGGATGGCTTCGGCCATGAAATCGAAATGATAGGATTCAATGGTCACAAGTCAGTGTCCTCGTTGCGACCGCGGCGCGGTGCTGCCGATGTCGGTTGGCCGCGCGATCTCGGCTTCGAACATGTCGATGATGCGCCTGAGCGCTTCGTCCTCGGTGTAGTCGCTCTCGCGCGCATAGGCGCGCGAGGCATGGCGCGCGAGGTCGACCAGCAGCAGGCCCCAGATGTCCGGCTCCTCGAAAGCGCGCGTGAACGCGATGGAAAGTCCGCCATCGACCACGAACGCGCGCAAGACCTCGGTGGCGTCATCACGACCCATGACGTCTGGAGGCAGCGGCTGCTCCTTCGGACCTGCCATGCGTCACCGATAGGAAACGGCTTTGGCGGCTGCCACCACCTCGGCCACAGAGGGCAAAGCGAGTTTTTCGAGGTTCGCAGCATAGGGCATCGGCACGTCCTTGCCCGATACCCGCGTTACCGGCGCGTCCAGATAATCGAACGCGTGCTCCATGATGCGGGCGGCGACCTCGGCGCCGACGCCGCTCTGCTGCCAGCCCTCTTCCACCGTCACCGCGCGGCCGGTCTTCTTGACGGAAGCAATGATGGTGTCGGTATCCATCGGGCGCAGCGTGCGCAGATCGATCACCTCGGCCTCGATGCCTTCCTTGGCCAGTTCGTCCGATGCCTTCAAGGCATAGGACATGCCGTTCGACCAGGAGATCAGGGTGACGTGGCCGCCGCTGCGCACCACGCGCGCCTTGCCGATCGGGATCACGTAATCCTCGAGTTTGGGGACTTCGCCGGAATGGCCGTACAACATTTCATTCTCGAGGAAGATCACCGGATTGGGATCGCGGATCGCGGCTTTCAGCAGGCCCTTGTAGTCGGCGGCCGAAAACGGCGCGATTACCTTCAGGCCTGGAATTTGCGAGTACCAGGCCGAATAATCCTGGCTGTGCTGAGCGGCGACGCGGGCGGCGGCGCCGTTGGGTCCGCGGAACACGATCGAACAGCCCATCTGTCCGCCCGACATATAGAGGGTCTTGGCCGCGGAATTGATGATCTGGTCGATCGCCTGCATGGCGAAGTTGAAGGTCATGAACTCGACGATCGGTTTCAGGCCGGCCATCGCGGCGCCGACGCCGATGCCGGCAAAACCATGCTCGGTGATCGGGGTATCGATGACGCGCCTGGCGCCAAATTCCTGCAGCAACCCTTGCGTGACCTTGTAGGCGCCCTGATATTCCGCGACCTCCTCGCCGATCACGAAGACATCGGCGTCGCGCCGCATTTCCTCCGCCATGGCATCGCGCAGCGCCTCGCGGATCGTCATCGTCACCATCTCGGTGCCCTCGGGCACCTCAGGATCGGCGGCGGCCTTTGGCGCCGCCGGCACGGCCTCGCCCTTCGAGACCGCTGCCGGCGCGCGCTCCTCGGGCTGAAGAACTTTCCCCGCAGCAGGCGTCTCGGGGGATGGGACAGCCTTCGCCGGCGCGGAAACCTTGTCGAGATCGGAAGCGCTCTCGCCATCGGCCAGGATCGTCGCGATCGGGGTGTTGACGGCGACGTCGGCGGTGCCCTCGGGAATCAGGATCTTGCCGAGCGTGCCCTCATCGGTGGCTTCGACTTCCATCGTCGCCTTGTCGGTTTCGATTTCGGCGATCACATCACCCGACTTGATCGCCTCGCCTTCCTTTTTCAGCCATTTCGAAAGGTTGCCCTTCTCCATGGTCGGCGACAACGCGGGCATCAGCACTTGAATGGGCATGGTAACTCCGAAAAATTCAGTCTTCAGGCTGCGCGCATCCGGTCCCAAGACCAGAACCGGCCTTACGCAAAACGCGCGCGCAGCGATTTAGCGATAGACATCGGTATAGAGTTCTGACGCATCGGGTTCGCCGTCGTGCTGCGCGAAGTCGGCGGCGGCGTTGACGATCTCGCGCACCTCGGCATCGATAGCCTTCAATTCCTGTTCGCCCATCTTGGCCGAAAGCAGCCGATTGCGAACCTGCTCGATCGGGTCCTGATCGTGCCTGACCTTGTCGACCTCCTCGCGGGTGCGGTATTTCGCCGGGTCCGACATCGAATGGCCGCGGTAGCGGTAGGTCTGCATTTCCAGGATGAAGGGGCCGCTGCCGGCGCGGCACCATGCGACCGCCTTGTCGCCCGCGGCCTTGACGGCGCGGACATCCATGCCGTCGACCTGCTCGCCCGGAATGTTGAAGGAGATGCCGCGCTTGGAGAAATCGGTCTGTGCGGAGGACCGCGTCACCGAGGTGCCCATGGCGTAGCGATTGTTCTCGATGATGTAGATCACCGGCAGCTTCCACAGCTCCGCCATGTTGAAGCTTTCGTAGACTTGGCCCTGATTCGACGCACCGTCGCCGAAATAGGCCAGACTGACAAAATCGTTACCGCGATAGCGATTGGCGAAAGCAAGGCCGGTGCCGAGCGACACCTGGGCGCCCACAATACCGTGGCCGCCGAAGAAATTCTTCGCCTTGCTGAACATGTGCATGGAGCCGCCCTTGCCCTTGGAATAGCCGCCATGGCGTCCGGTGAGTTCAGCCATCACGCCCTTGGCGTCCATGCCGCAGGCCAGCATGTGACCGTGGTCACGGTAGCCGGTGATGACCTGGTCGCCCATTTTCAAGGCCATCTGCATGCCGACCACGATGGCTTCCTGGCCGATATAGAGATGGCAGAAGCCGCCGATCGCGCCCATGCCGTAGAGTTGGCCGGCCTTTTCCTCGAACCGCCGGATCAGCAGCATGTCGCGCAGCGCGCTCAGTTCCTGCTCCCGGGTGAATTCCAGGGCGGTGGGGGAGCCGCTGCCATTTCCCTGCCCTGCTTCTTTGGTGACATTTTTCTTGGATACGGCCATGGCAATTCCGGATGAGAGAACCAACAGCCCTCTCTAGCCCAACTCAAACCGCCGTGGAAGGATTGCGTGAGGCGACGGGCTATCCCGCAGTGCAATGCGGCGCGACATTTTCGAAACCGAATTCTCTGGTATTTGAAATTTGACGATCAGTTTGGACCGGCGGTCCGAAACAGATCATGAGGATTGACATAGTTGAGCTGGTAGCGCGCGCGCTCGTCGAGCAGGTCGGGATCGACCCGGTCGGATCGAAGCAGCGACACGCGTTGCTCGCCCTCGGCCCGTTCCCGCTTCAGCCGCGCCAACTCCGAGGTCAGCGCTGTTATCTCCTGGTCGAGTTCCTGCCGCGCGTTCAAGCCATATTTGCCGGTATAGGCGTTGACGCCGAAATAGCCGACCATCGCCGCCGCCAATGTATAGAGGGCAAGCCCCGTCAGGAGGGATTTGAGTCGTGAGCGAGTAACCATGGGCTTTAGGATGCGACAGCCCGGTTAACGGAATCCTAAGGCCGGCGCCGGCTGCTTTCGCCTATTTATTGTGCTTTTCGACGAAGGCCGCAAAGGCATCGATATATTGCTTGAGCACCTGCTGCAGCGCCTCCTTGATCAGTTCGCCCTTCTCGTCGAAGGCGTCGCCGACGCCGGCGAGGTAGATTTCCGGCTGCTGCATGATCGGGCCGCTGATGCCCGGCAGGATGTTCTGCAGGTGCTTGGCGGCGTTGACGCCGCCAAGCGGCCCAGGCGAATTGGCGATGATGCCGGTCGGCTTGCCATTGAAGGAACTTTTGCCATAGGGCCTGGAGCCGACATCGATGGCGTTTTTCAGCACGCCTGGGATCGACCGGTTATATTCGGGGGTCACGAACAAAACGCCGCTGGATTTGTGCAGCCGGTCGCGGAAGGCCAGCCAGTCGGCCGGGGGTGCCGCTTCAAGATCCTGATTGAAAAAGGAAATGTCATGCAGCGTCATGACGTCGAGCTGCAACTCTTCGGGCGCGAGCTCCGCCAGCGCGTGGGCGATCTTGAGCGAAAAGCTCTCCTTGCGGAGACTGCCGACGATGGTGACAATGGTATGGGCAGCGACCATGGGATGTCCTTCTCAGTGTGATGCGCCGGATCGGCTTCGCGCACAACCTAGCCACACTGGCGAAAGATGCAAGTGCATGGATTGCCGGAATTTTGGCCGGCTAGTTTTCTGACTCCATCAGTTGTTTCCGTCATTCCGGGCTCGTCCACGGGTCGTCCGGTTGTCCCCGCGCTATCGCACCGGACCAAAAACCGGCGGCGGCAACCTTACTTGATCAGTTCCCAGAAGGTTCCAACAACCGCCACATAGCCGAGCGTGAAGATCAGGGTCCTCACATAGGGAATGCCCAGCAGGTAGACGACGGCATGGGCCAGCCGCAGCCAGAAGTAGGACATGGCCCAGAACGCGGTCACCGCATTGGCCTTGCCGGCCAGATGAACCGCGATCACCAGCGCGGCAAAAGGCGCGAACGTCTCGACCGCATTGATATAGGCTCGGTCAGCGCGTTTACCCCATAGCGGCAGCGGCCGCGGCGCCGGATCGAGATAGTTCCTGGCCGTCAGGGGCCCGTTGGTCGTCACCTGCGCGACCACGTAGGGAAGCCAAAGTGAGGCCGTGAGGAACGCCGTGAGAGCGAGATATTTGAGATCCGTCGACATTGAATTTCCCCCGATTTTTGGCGTCGAAAACCTCTTCAGCAATCGACCCGCGCTGGTTGCCCCCGATCGCGGACGACCCGACCTTACGCCGCCTTGTTGGGATTGATCAGGTATTTTTCGCCGGTGGCGCGCTTGTTGTAGACGGCGATATGCGCAAGCTGCAGCGCCTCCTGCAGCGACACCACCTGGGTGTAATGACTGGCAAAGGTCGTCTTCAGCTCGGCGATGACCCGCGCGCGCAGCCTTTCGCCATCGGCGGCGCCGATCTTTTGCAGGAACGGGAACAAGAGCCAGCCGCCCACGCCCCACATCATGCCGAACGACCTGACGAGTTCGATCGGCCGCGGATCGAGCCCGCCATAAACATAAACCTGCTTATGAACGTTCGATCCGTAGCGGCTGTAAACCTTTGCGGATTTATTGATGGCGGCCTCCATGGAGGTTAGAATCTGCCCGGCCAGCGGGCCGCCGCCGATGGCGTCGAAGGCCAGCGTCGCGCCGGTCTCGGTCAGCGCATTGGTCAGGTCGTCCATGAAGGTCGGCGTGGTGGAATCGACGATATATCTGGCGCCGATCTTGCGCAGGATCTCGGCCTGCTCGGCACTGCGCACGATATTGACGAGGCCGACGCCGTCCTTGAGGCAGATCCTGTTGAGCATCTGGCCGAGATTGGAGGCGGCCGCGGTGTGCACGAGGGCCTTGTGGCCTTCGCGCCGCATGGTTTCGACCATGCCGAGCGAGGTCAGCGGATTGACGAAGCAGGAGGCGCCTTCGGCAGGAGTGATGCCCTCCGGCAGCGGCATACATTCGCTCACCTTCAGGCAGCGGTATTGCGAATACATGGCCCCTCCGATCATGGCCACCGTCTTGTCCATCAGCGCGCTGGCCGCCTCCGACGATCCAGTCTTGATCACCACCCCGGCACCCTCGTTGCCGACCGGCATGGATTCATCAAGCCGGCCCGCCATCGCCTTCATCGACGCCTGCGGTACCGTAGCCGTAACAACCGGCATATCCCTGGTTCCGGAGGCCCTGGCCGTGGTCATATCCGCGGCGCCAACCAGCAACCCCAGATCCGACGGATTGATCGGCGCCGCCTCGACGCGGACCACGACTTCATTTTCAGCCGGCTCGGGGATCGGAACATTCGTAAGCGAGAGCTCGAGCTCGCCGCTGCTCTTGATCAACGAGCGAAGTTGCAGCCCGCTCTTGACGTCGATACTCATCGTGCTCTCCCGCTGTATTTTATCTTATGATGCCATGAAGCAATGGTATTCTAGCGCAGCGCCTTCAGCGCTGATTTCCCTGCATATTTCGCCTGGCTTCCCAGCTCCTGCTC
>NZ_JBEKXH010000059.1:0-21401 GCF_049512235.1 Bradyrhizobium sp. | reverse complement strand
GACGTCGCGTTCTCAATCCTGCGGCTGAAAGTCGCGCATCCGCGCGGCCGGATCACCTTCGCCAATGTGGAGGCCGTCCAGACACCAGATCCGCTCACGGCCGTGATCGTGCTGACCAAGCCGGCGCCCTTCCTGATCTCGGCGCTTGCGGGGGCCGAATCGCCGATCGTGCCGAAGCACATCTATGAGACGTTCAAGCCGGAGGAGCAGCCCAGTCTGGCGCAGACGATCGGCACGGGGCCCTTCATTCTCAAGGAGTGGGTCCCCGGAAGCCATCTCGTCTTCGTCAGAAATCCGAATTATTGGGACGCGCCGAAACCTTATGTCGACCGGATCGTGCTCAAGGTCATTCTCGATCCGGCGGCACGCGCCGCAGCACTCGAAACCGGCGAGATCGATATCGGTACCGCCCCCGTTCCCTATGGCGACATCGACCGGCTGAAGGCCGACAACAAGCTGACGGTGGATACCACAACCTATGCCTATTCCGGGCCGCAGACGCAGCTGTTCTTCAATCTCGACAACCCGATCCTCAGGGATCGCAGGGTTCGGCTGGCAGTCGCGCAGGCGATCGATCTGAAGGCGCTGCTCGATATCGTCTATTTCGGATACGGCCAGATCTCGCCTTCGCCGGTGAGCACCGTGCTGCCCAAATTCTACAATCCGAACGTCAAGGCCTGGCCGTTTGATGTGAAGGCCGCCGGACTGTTACTCGACGAGGCAGGCCTGAAGCCGGATGGCAGCGGCATCCGCACCCGGCTGCGCCTGACCCAGAATCCGTTCCTTCCGGCCAGCTTCTCCGACTTCATCCGAAACTCGCTGCGGCGGATCGGCCTCGACATCGAAATCCAGCGCTTCGACCTCGCGACATACCTGACCGTCGTCTATCGCGACCGCGCGTTCGATCTGACCATTGAGAGTCTCTCCAATACCTTCGATCCCACGCTCGGGGTCCAGCGCGCCTACTGGTCGAAGAACTTCAAGCTCGGCTTGCCGTTCTCGAATGCGGCGCACTACAGCAATCCGGAGGTGGACCAACTGCTCGAGGCCGCCGCCATCGAGCCCGATGAAGTCCGGCGCCGGGAGATCTGGTGGAAATTCCAGCAGATCATCCACGACGATGTTGGGGCGGTCGATCTGGTCGCGCCGGCCGGGGTTATCGTCGCCAACAGGAAGGTCCGGAACTTCGCGCCTGGTGCGGAGGGGCTGACCGGCAGCTTCGCCGATCTCTGGATCGATCCCCGCGTGGCGGGCAAGCCGTGACGCTGCCAAGATGGGGCCTTTTCACCAACCATCCCCGTGGCTGCGGAGTTGACGGCGCGGCAACCATGCTTTCGTCTTGGCTTAGGGATCAAGCCAGGTATCGGAAAAATCCCCGGCGGTGAGATCGACGCTGTTATAGAGGTCGTGGACCTGGCGGTTGCTCACCGTGACGGTCTGCAACGCTACCAATGGGAACGCCGGCAGGTCCTGGCCGACGATGTTCTGGATCTGCTTGAACTGCGCGGCCCGGCTGCTCTCGTCGATCTCGACGCTGGCACGACGGAAGAGGTCGTCGACCGCGGGATTGTCGTAGTGGGCGGCGTTGACATAGGGCAGCGGGTGCCTGATGCCGTCCGACCAGTAGATCCGTTGGACGCCGACGGTCGGATCGAACAGAAGACCGAGACCATTGACGTTGAGGTCGAAGCTGCGATCGTAATAGACGCTCTTGATGAAGGTGCCGAGGTCGCCCTCAATCACGTCCACCTTGATTCCGATGCGCGACAACGCCTGGCGGATGAATTCGGCCGTCTTCTTGAATGCCGCGCCGGGGATGAAGGTGAGGCGCAGCGAAAAGCGGTTGCCGTCGCCGCCGCGCAAGATGCCGGCCTCGTCGAGCAGCCGGTTGGCCTGCTTGACGTCGAAGCCGAACCTGAAGCTGGTGGGATCGTAGTAGGTGGAGAGGACGGCCGGAATCGGCGATTCGATCGGCTCGGCGCGGCCATAATAGATCCACTGCCGGATGAAATCGCGATCGATGGCATGGGCGATGGCATGGCGAACCTCGCGCCTGGCCAGGTTCGGGTTATCCAGATTGAACTCCAGCACCTCGGCGTTATTGAGGTACGCATCGCGCTCGGACGCGACGACGAGCTTCTCGTTCTGGCTCAGGCGCTCAAGGTCAGGCAGCGCTACGAAGCCGCTGACGTCGGCCTCGCCGGTCTCGAGGGCGGTGGAAGCCGCCGCGGCGTCGCCGACGAATTTGACGACCACGCCATCGAGGTAGGGCCGATCCGGTCGCCAGTAGTTCGGATTCCGGCGCAGCCGAATGTAGCTGTCCCGCTTCCATTCCCCGAAGATGAATGGCCCGGAACCGACAGGTGCATTGTTGTTGGGGCTGGCGCCGATATCGTCCGATGGATAGGGCGTGTTTCGGGACGATGGGGGACTCCGCCGCCGACAGGGCCTTCAGGAAATAGGGCGTCGGCTTCGACAGCCTGACGATCGCCGTGTGCGGGTCCGGCGTTTCGACGCGATTGATCGCCGCAAAACTGATCCGGCCACGCGGGCCATGTTTCTGTAGTGTCAAGAGCGAGAACTGGACGTCCTCCGCGGTGAACTCACGGCCGTCGTGCCACGTCACGCCGCGACGAAGGGTGAAGGTGTATGCCAGCCCGTCGGCGCTGACGGTCCAGGCGGTGGCCAGCAGCGGCTGCGGGGTGAACTGGCGGTCGTAGGTCAGCAATCCTTCGACGATCTTGGTGCTGATATTGCGCGTTTGCGTGTTGGTATCGAGCAGGGGAACCAGCGTTCGCGGCTCGCCTTGGGTCGCGACCGTGAGGGTGCCGCCGCGCCGGGGTTGCGCCCGCGCTCTGGCCGGCGCGAGCAGGGCAAGCAGTCCGGCGCCGGAATGCAGCACGCGTCGTCTGTCGAACTCGCGGCCAGAGAACAGTGTGCCGCTCATTGCGCACTCCTGGAATGGCCGTTACCGCTGCCATGGCGGGCCCCCGAGGACGTCAGCGGAGCTGTTGTCTGCACGTCAGCGTGATGACAGGCAACGCTCCGGCCATCGCCGGCCTCGCGGAGCGGCGGATCCTGTTCTGCGCAGAGGCTGGTTGCGAGTGGGCAGCGCGGTTGGAAACGACAGCCGCGCGGCAGGTTGCCCGCGGTCGGCAGGTCGCCCGCCAGCGGCGCCGCATAACGTCGCCGCGCCGGATTCGGCACCGCGTCGATCAGCGCCCTGGTGTAGGGGTGAAGCGGTCGTTGCCAGATCTGCTGGTGCGAGCCGGTTTCGACGATGCGTCCAAGATACATCACCAGCACCCGGTCCGCGAAATAGCGGACCACCGATAGATCATGGGAGATGAACAGCAGCGAGAGTTTGAACTCCCGCTTCATGGCCGCCAGCAGGTTGAGAATCTGGGCCTGGATCGAGAGATCGAGCGCGGACACCGGCTCGTCGCAGATCAGCAGCTCCGGCCCCAGGATCAAGGCGCGAGCAATGCCGAGGCGTTGCCGCTGGCCCCCGGAGAATTCGTGCGGATAGCGCGCGACGGCGGTCGGCGGAAGGCCCACGCGCCCGAGCATGTCCTCGACGCGGCGGCTCCGATCCTCGCGGCGCCCGAGACGGTGAACCTTCAGCGGCGTCGCCAGAATCTCGCCGATCGTGTGGCGCGGATTGAGCGAAGCAAAGGGATCCTGAAAAACCATCTGCAGGCGACGACGCTGCGCGCGCAGCCGATGGCCGGAGAGACCTGCGAGATCCACGCCGTCGAACCGGATCTGGCCTGACTTCGGCTCGACCAGGCGCAGAATCGTCTTGCCCAAGGTGGATTTTCCGCAGCCGGATTCGCCGACGAGGCCGACCGTCTCGCCGGGATTGATCTCGAACGATACGCCATCGACCGCATGGACGACATGGCCGCCCGACGCGTAGGTGGCCTTGAGCTCAGATACCGACAGCAGCGCCATGAGATGGCTCCTTCACGGCGATCGGGCAGGCGACCAGCCGGCCTGGCGACGGCAACACAAGTTGCGGAAATCCGCCGCGGCAGGCGTACACGGCGACGGGGCAGCGCGGCACGAACGGGCAGCCCGGTTCGCGCAACGCCGAGGCAATGTTGCCGGGTATTTCTGTCAGCGCCGCTTCCCGATAATGCAGGTTGCTCGCCAGCCGCGGCGACGCCGCGAGCAGGCCCCGGGTGTAGGGATGCAGCGGGTTGGCGAACAGTTCGTCGGGCAGGGCCTCCTCGACCTTTCGTCCGGCATACATCACCACCACCCGGTCGGCCCATTGCCCGACCACGCCGAGATCGTGGGTGATCAGCAGCAGGCCGAGCGACAGGTCGCGCCGCAAGCGATCCAGCAATTCCAGCACCTGGGCCTGGATGGTGACGTCGAGGGCGGTGGTCGGTTCGTCGGCGATCAGGAGCTGCGGCTCGCATGCGACCGCGATTGCGATCATGACGCGCTGGCGCATGCCACCGGAGAGCCGGTGGGGGTAATCGTCGACCCGCTTGGCGGGTTCTGGAATCCGAACGAGATCGAGCATCTCGATCGCACGTTTGCGGGCCTGCCGCGCCGACAGTCCGCGATGCAGCCGCAGCGTCTCGCCGATCTGCCTGCCGATGGTGAGTACCGGATTGAGCGACGTCATCGGCTCCTGAAAGATCATCGCAATATCGCGGCCGCGGCGTTCGCGCATGGCGCGTTCGGACAATCCGAGCAGATCCTGGCCGGCAAAATGGATCGAGCCGCTGCTGATGCTGGCGGTTTTCGGCAGCAAGCGCATCGAGGCCAGGGCGGTCAAGGACTTGCCTGAACCGGACTCGCCGACAATCGCGACGGTCTCGCCCTGCCGGACCACGAAGTCGAGGTTACGCACCGGCGAACTGTCCGCGAAGCTGATGGTCAGATCCCTGACCTCCAGCAAGGGGCTTGCCATCAGCGATCTCCGCTGAAGCGAGGGTTGAGAGCGTCGTTCAATCCATCGCCGATCAGATTGAGCGACAGCACCGCCAGCACAATCACGAGCCCGGGCAGCGCCGTGAGGTACCATGCCGTGCGCAGCAATTCGCGCCCGGCGCCGATCATGCTGCCCCAGCTAACGGCATTGGGATCGCCGAGCCCGAGGAACGACAAGGCGGACTCCATCAGGATTGCGGAGGCGACCATCACCGAGGAGGTGACGATGATCGGCGGCAGAGCGTTGGGCAGGATTTCGCGGAAGATGATCCGCGCATGACCATATCCGAGACTTCGCGCGGCCAGCACGAACTCCTTCTCGCGAAGCGAGCGGAATTCGGCTCGGACCAGCCGGGCGATGGTCGGCCAGGTAATCAGGCCGATCGCCCAGATCACCGTCGGGATGGAGGGCTGAGCAATCGACACCAGGACGATGAGCAGGATGAAGCTCGGGATGGTCTGAAACAATTCGATCAGGCGGACCATGACGTCATCAATCCAGCCGCCATGATAACCGGCGATCGAGCCGACCAGGATGCCGAGCGTCAGTCCGATCAGTGTTGCTGCGGCCCCGACCAGCAGCGAAACCCGGGCGCCGTGCAGCAGTCCCGCGGCGATATCGCGGCCGAGCGAATCGGTGCCAAGCGGGAACGCGCTGTTCTGCCCCGGCCACAGCAGCGGTCGCGCCACCATCGACAGCGGATCGCCGGGGTATAGGACGGGCGCGAGGATTGCGGCGACAACCATCGACAAGAGGATGACGAATCCCGCCATGGCTGTCGGACTTCTTAGAAATGTGCGCAGCGCCCGGGGCGCTGCGATCATGGCGGTTGCCGCGGATGCGCTGCGCGCGTCGGGCGTATGGACATTGGTCCAATCGCCAACGCCAGCGGCCTGCGGCTGCAGCACAGTCGCGGCGGAACGAGCCGCGCCTTGCGAGGGGTGAGGCCAGGGGCCGTCGTCCATCAGCGCACCTCAATTCGCGGGTCGAGCCAGGCTTGCACCAGGTCGACAATCATGTTGGCGATGATCACCAGCAGCGAGGAAAGCAGCAGCACCCCGAGCAGAATGCTGAAGTCGCGGCTCATCACGGCTTCGAACGCCAGCCGGCCGAGACCGGGCCAGCTGTAGACGGTTTCGACCACAACGGCACCGCCGAGCAGGCCGCCGAGGTGCATGCCGGCAAGCGTCGTCACCGGCAGCAGCGCATTTCGCAGTACGTGGCGTAGCGTGATCGCGAGCGGCGACAGTCCCTTGGCGGACGCGGTGCGCACATAGTCCTGGGTCAGGGCCTCAAGCATCGCGGCGCGCGCGAGCCGCGCATAGATCGCCACGTAAAACAGCGCCAGCGACGTCGCCGGCAGGATCATGTAGCGCAGCCGATCGAGCAGTCCGGCCAGTCCTGTCTTGCCGGCTCCGATCGTCTCGGATCCGCCGCTCGGCAACCAGCCTAGCTTGACGGAGAACAGCACGATCAACATCAGGCCGACCCAGAAGCCAGGGATCGAATAGAACAGAATGGCGAAAACCGAGAGCAATCGATCCGGCCAGCGGCCGGCAAAGGACGCCATGATGATGCCGAGCGCGACACCAACGACGACCGCGATCACCAGCGCCGTCAGCATCAGCGCGACGGTGCCCGGCAGACGCTGCGCGATAATGTCGGCGACCGGTAGATTGTAGCGCGGCGAAAAGCCAAGACTGAAATGCGCGAGGTTGTCGAGATAGGCGATCAGTTGAACGACCACCGGCTGATCGAGGCCGAAGCGCGCGCGCAGGGCGGCCAACGTTTCGATCGTTGCGGAACCGGATTCTCCGGCCAGCACGTCGGCGGCGTCTCCGGGCGCCAGCCGCAGCAAGAGAAAATTGATGATCACGATGCCGACGACGGTCGGTATCGCCTGCAAGGCGGTACGACGGAAAGTTTTCGCCACGCGTCCGACACTCGACATATGTTTTCAAACCTTGGGCAAACATCAGAACAAAACGGTTGATTGCACATCGTGCCAGTACAAAAGATCGTTGCAGCGCAGCTGCTTACATGTAGTTGACAAGATCGGTAGACCAAGTCAACGTCAAAGCATTCGGTGTCATTCGCAAAACACGAAGACGTCATTTGAAGTTGCGCGGCCCGGTGAATGCTGCAGTGTGATCGACGCGGTCGAGAATCAAAAAGAGTTCGGGGTGGCCATGACGATCTCCCACAAGCCCGGCAGCCTGGTGGGATCGCCGGTGTTTCCGAGTCCTGCGTCCTTCGCCGACAGCCCGCTGGCGAAAGCGCTGCGGCAGCCGCTTCTGCTCGGTCTGTTCCTGCCGATTCAGGCGGGAGGCTGGAGCGCGTCGACCTTGCCGCGGTCGACTACCTGGACTTTCGACTACAATCGCGATCTGACATTGCGCGCCGAGGCCCTCGGGTTCGATCTGGTGTTCGCGCTGTCGCAATGGCTGCCAAAGGGTGGCTATGGCGGTGTGTTTTCCGGCCAGGCGCTCGACTCCTTCATCACCACGGCATCGCTGGCCGGGCTGACCTCGAAGATCATGCTGATCTCCACGATCCATGTCCTGTACGGCCCGCTGCATCCGCTGCATCTGGCCAAATATGGCGCGACGCTCGATCACATCTCGAACGGGCGTTGGGGCATCAACGTCGTCACGGGCCACCGCGCGGTCGAACACGAAGCGTTCGGCTGGAACCGGATCGAGCATGATCGGCGTTACGAACTCGCGGCCGAGTTCATCGAGGTGCTACAGCGGCTGTGGAGCGACGGTGACAATTTCTCCTTCGCAGGAGAGTCGCCATGGCGCCTCAGCAATGCCTTCGTTACCCCAAAGCCGCGGTTCGGCCGTCCCACCCTGGTGAACGCCACCGGGTCGGATGCGGGGATCGCATTTGCCGGCCGCTATTCCGACATCGTCTTCATCACTAGCCCGGGCGGATCGGCCTTCAACGATGCCATCGGCGTTCTTCCGGCGCACACCGAGCGGGTCAAGCGGGCGGCGATCGATGTCGGCCGCCAGGTTCGCACGCTGATCAATCCGATGGTGATCTGCCGCGAGACCGAACGGGAGACCTGGCAATATCACGATGCCATCGTTGACCACATCGATCCCCTGGCCAGTATGCAAAATCTCGACAGCGACGCGCAGGCCTGGAAGGGCCGTGTCGGCGTCGATGCCGCAAAACGGCGGGCAATCGGCGGCAATATCGAGGTGATCGGCACGCCTGAGCAGGTGGTGGATCAGTTCCTGCAACTTAGAAAAGCCGGAATCGACGGGCTGCAGCTGAGCTTTTTTGACTTTCAGCCTGATCTGCAGTTCTTCGGTGAGCGGGTCATCCCGCTGATGGAGCAGGCCGGCCTGCGCCTCAAGGTCGAGGCCTAGACAGACCGTTCGGTTGCATCGCTGGCACCGAGCCGGGCGTGCCGAAAGGCTGGCGAATGAGAGCGGGCTGAATAAGAAAGCAATTTATTGCGAGCCCGGCCGCTGCGGCGCGATCTATAAGGGCGGCGCAAATTCATGGAAGTCACATGCAGCCCAGCCATGTTGCGCTGATCGAGCGCCAGACCGCCTTGGCCATCACGTGGTCCGATGGGTCGGTGAGCAGTCTCGGCGCCGTGGCGCTGCGCCGCGCGAGCCGCGCAGCCAGCGAGATACGCCGGCAGGCCGACGGCGTCGAATTGTCGGTCGAACCCGATCTGTGCGTTGAGGCGGTCGAGCCGATCGGGAACTACGCGTTGCGGCTGTTTTTCTCCGATGGGCATGACCGGGGCATCTATCCGTTCCCCTATTTGCGCGAACTGGCCGGGCTTGAGAGCGACCATGGATGAAATCAGGCAAGGCCTGTCGGAAACGCAATGCGACGTGCTGGTTATCGGCGGCGGCACGGCCGGTCCGATGGCGGCCTACAAGGCCAAGCGCCGCAATCCCGGGGCGCGCGTGGTCCTGCTCGAAAAGGCCAACGTGAAGCGCTCGGGCGCCATCGCCATGGGCATGGATGGCTTGAACAACGCGGTGGTGCCCGGCTATGCGACGCCCGAGCAATACACCAAGGAAATAACGATCGCGAATGACGGCATCTGCGATCAGGCGCCGGTCTACAAATACGCCTCACGCTGCTTCGATATCATCAGGGAATTGGACGGCTTCGGGATCAAGTTCCAGAAGAACGAGAACGGCGATTTCGACGTCAAGAAGGTGCATCACCTCGGCTCTTACGTATTGCCGATGCCGAATGGCGACACGGTCAAAAAAGCCCTGTACAGGCAGTTGCGCCGTGAGCGGGTGCTGATTTCGAACCGCTATATGGCGACGCGGCTGTTGACGTCGAGCGACGGACGGATCGCGGGCGCGATCGCGGTGAACACGCGGACCGCGGAATTGCTGGTACTGAGGGCCAAGGCCGTCATTCTCTGCTTGGGCGCCGCCGGCCGCCTCGGCCTGCCGCATTCTGGCTATCTCTGGGGCACTTATGAGAATGCGACCAATTCAGGAGATGGCTATGCCATGGCCTATCACGCCGGCGCCGGCCTTGCGAACCTCGAATGCTACCAGATCAACCCGCTGATCAAGGACTATAATGGACCGGCCTGCGCCTATGTGGCGGGGCCGTTCGGGGCCTACACCGCCAATAGCGAAGGCAACCGCTTCATCGAATGCGACTACTGGTCGGGCCAGATGATGCAGGAATTCTACAACGAACTGCAATCCGGCAAGGGTCCCGTTTTCCTGAAACTTAATCATCTGCACAGCGACACGGTCGGGAAGATCGAGGCGGTGCTGCACCAGGTCGAACGGCCGTCGCGCGGACGATTTCACGCCAATCGCGGCACCAACTATCGCGAACGCATGATCGAGATGCATATTTCCGAAATCGGCTTCTGTTCCGGTCATAGCGCCTCCGGCGTATTCGTCGATGAATTCGCGCGCACCACGGTGCCGGGTCTTTATGCCGCCGGCGACATGGCGAGCGTGCCGCACAACTACATGCTGGGGGCTTTCACCAACGGCGCCGTCGCGGGCGAACACGCGATCGATTACACCGCCGCTGTCGCGCTGCCCGACTATGATGAAGAAGACGTGGCCCGCGAACGGACCCGCGTTCTCGCTCCAACGCTGCGCGAAGACGGCATTCCGCCCAATCAGCTCGAATACAAGACGCGGCGCATTGTGAACGACTATCTGCAGCCGCCGAAAGTGACGGCGAAGATGCGGATCGGCCAGGCCAGGTTCGCCGAACTGCGCGAAGATCTCGAACAGCGGATGATTGCGCGCGATGCCCATGAACTGATGCGCGCGCTGGAGGTGTCATCCATCCTGGATTGCGCAGATATGGCGGCATTTGCCTCGCTGTTCCGTACCGAGAGCCGCTGGGGCCTGTATCATCAGCGCGTGGATTATCCAGAAAAGAACGATGACGACTGGTTCTGCCACAGCATCCTGAGAAAGCAGGATGGGCGCATGACCGCGGAGAAGCGTCCAGTCGCGCCCTATATCGTTCCGATCGAGGCCTCCGAACGGACGGCCTATGACCGTCAGCGCATTCGCAAGCAAGCCTGATCCAGGAGACAATTTGATGCCACTCGCGCTTGCACCGTCGACCGTTCCCGTCATTGTGGACGACACCAAATGCATCGCCGACAAGGGCTGCACCGTCTGCGTGGACGTCTGTCCGCTCGACGTCTTGCGGATCAGCGACCTCACCGGCAAGGCCTATATGAAATATGACGAGTGCTGGTATTGCATGCCCTGCGAGACCGATTGTCCCACCGGCGCGGTCACCGTCAATATCCCCTACCTGCTGCGCTGATATGCCCGCGTCCGAACCGTTCGAGAGCTTTGGCGATGTTGCGGAGTTGGCCGAGGGCCTCGCAAGCCCCGATGCCTCGGTGCGGCGGCTCGCGGTCATCGAACTGGCGGAGACGGCGAGCTTTGAGGCCGCCGGTCATCTTGTCTCGGCGGTCTCGGATGGGGCGGCCGAGGTCAGGCTGCAGGCCGTTCGCGCGCTTGCGGATTTTGGCGGCCTCGAGGTGGTGCGGGCATTGTTGCGGGGATTGCTCGATCCGGATCGGGAGGTCGCCAGCGCCGCGGCTGATAGCCTGTCGGATATCCGCGATCCCGAAGCCGCCGAGCTTTTGCTGCCACTTGCGCCGCATCCTTCGGCGATGGTCCGGGAGGCGGTGTTCCGCGCCCTGAAGGCGCTTCGCGTCGCTGCCGCGTTGGGTCCGGCGGTGGCTGCCCTCGCCGACGATAATGCCAGGGTTCGTGTACAGGCTGTCGGTGTGATCGGTTATCTCAAGATGATCGAGACGCTGCCGTCCTTGATCGGCGCGGCGCGGGATGCGGATCCCTCGGTGCGACTGGCGGCGGTCAATGCGTTCTCCTTCGCGCGAAACGCGGCCGCGGCCCAAGCCGCGTCCGAAGCCCTTGCCGACAGCGAATGGCAGGTCAGGGCCGAGGCGGCGGAGGCCATCGGCCGGATCGGTCAGCACGCAAGTTCGAGCGCCGTCGTTGGCGTACTGCGCGATCCTTACTGGCAGGTCAGGCAAAAAGCGCTGCAGAGCTTGGGCAAGCTCAAAGCCCGCGACGCCGTCCCCGACATCGTCGCCGTGCTCGACGATGAATTGGCATCGTTGCGCAAGGAGGCGGCCGCTGCGCTCGGCGATATCGCCGATATCAGCGCCCGCGACGCCCTTGCCGCGCGGGTCGCAGATCCCGATCCGGACGTCCGCAAGACGATCGCCTGGGCGGTTGGCCGGATCGGGGCCGACTAGTCCTTGAACAGGATCTGTTCGAGCAGGTTGGGCCGCTCGATCCGGATGATGCTGCCCTCAACCGATACGATGCGCTTGGCCTGGAAACGCTTCAGCATCATCGTGACCCATTGGCGGGTCGATCCCACCATCGCCGCGATTTGGTCATGGGTCACCTTGCGGTTGATGACGACAGCGTCTCCGTCGACAACTCCGTACAGTTCCGAGAGGTTCAGGAGATACTGCGCGAGCCGCTCGATCACCGAGCGTGTCCCGAGCATCTGCGCCATCGACGAGTAGCACTTGCCTTTGGCGACGAGGCCGTCGATGAGGGCGAGGGCAAAGGTCGGCATTTGCGTCACGAGCTTCTGGAGTGTGGCACTCGGCAGCAGGGTAATGTCACAATCCTCGATGGCGATCCCGGACCAGATATGGCTGCCGCCGCCGGACACCTCCGGCCCCCCGATGAAATGGCCGGGAGTCCAGTAGGCGAGGGTGATTTCGCGTCCGGACGGCGCGGTATAAAAAACCCTGACCTGGCCGCGCTCGATGATGAAGATGCCCTGATGGGGATCACCCTGCGTGAACACAGCCTCTCCCTGCGGAACCGAGATCTGGCGTCCGAGACCCCGGATCTCGGTTTTCTCCCCGCTGGAAAGTCGGTCGAGGAAGTGCGCGCCGATATTCAATTCATCGATCGATTCGCTCATGAACAGTGCCGAACTGGAGGCGGAGTCCTGCGAAGGCGACCGCACCGCCTGCAGCCCCGTTCGGACCGGGGCGGTCGCGGCGCGACGCCGCAATTGACGTGCCGACGCATCGCGAGATGGGCCGGTACTCTTCCAATCCGCGTGGGGTGCTGCATCCGCAGCGTCAAAACGGGCGGTTCGTTGACTCTCGGGAATCGATTTGAGACGTGTCATTTCCGCCATTCATCTGTTGCCGCGCCAGCAATTTGCCCCAAGCTAAGGGCGGCGGTAATCCAGAGTCCATCCATTGGAGCGATTCAAACACGACTTGGAACACTCCATGCGGTGAACCGCCACGTATGCATGCGTTTAACCTGCAAGAGGCATGCCGACGAGAAATTCCTTCTCTGGCGCCGATGGACGCAGCAACCCGACCGCACAGCAATTCGTGCGCTACAGCTCCGCGCGCCGCCGAAAAGCAATCTCGCGCAAGTAATTGCTTCAGTCCGGCAACACCAGCAGACTAGTTTTGATGGTGGTTTTCATTGGATCGGCTGGTAGCCGGGCGGCTTCCGGCCGTTACGTTTGCAGGAACGAACGATGATGCATTTCAGGCTCGCGGGTGCGATGGCGCTGGCATTGGCGTTTGCCAGCGCGGCCAAGGCGGAGACGATACGCGTAGCGATCGGAACCCAGGACACGACCATCAATTGTGCGACCGGCGGCCTTCTGATCCGCGAACTGAAACTGCTCGACAAGTATCTGCCGCATGACGGCAAGTACAAGGACGTCAGTTACGACATCCAGTGGAAGAATTTCACCAGCGGCGCGCCGGTCACCAACGAAATGGTCGCCGGCAAGCTCGATTTCGGCGCCATGGCCGATTTTCCCGGCTCGCTCAACGGCGTCGCCTTCCAGAAGGCAGGTCGCCGCAGCCTCTTCATCACGCCGCTGTCGGGCAGCACCAAGGGCAGCGGCAACGGTATCGTCGTTCCCCTGGATTCACCGGTGCAGTCGCTTGCGGACCTCAAGGGCAAGACGATATCCGTACCGTTCGCATCGACCGCACATGGCATGCTGCTACGCGCGATCAAGGCGCAGGGATGGAACCCGGAAACCGACGCCAACATTATTGCGCAGCCGCCCGAGGTGGCGGGTCCGGCTCTGCAGGCCGGCAAGATCGAGGCGCATGCGGACTTCGTGCCGTTCGCCGAATTGTTTCCCTGGCGCGGGTTTGCCCGAAAAATATTCGACGGTGCGCAGGCGGACACCCCCACATTCCACGGCGCGCTGGTCGATGCGGAATATGCGGAGAAGTATCCCGAGATCGTCGTCGCCTATCTGCGTGCCGCGTTGGAAGCCGACGGTCTGGCCGCGGCCGAGCCGGAAAAAATCAGCGAGTTGATCGCGCAGGCGACCGGCATCGAAGCCGAGGTGAATTATCTGTTTCACGGTCCGCTCGGCCTGCAGACGCGCGGTCTGACCTGGAAGCCGGAGTACCGCGAGGCGGTGCAGACCTCCATTGCAACACTGAAGCTGTTGAAGCGCACCGACAGCGATCTCGACATCAACCAGTTCGTGACCGATACGTATATCCGCGCTGCATTCGTGCAAGCCGGGCGTGATTATGATGCCGAATTGAAGAACTATGCCCAGCTGCCGCTTACCGCAAAAGATGCGACCACAGGTTTGCCGATCACCGATTTCAGCCGCGTCGCGCAGATATGGGTGAAGGGCGAGCCGTTGGTACGCCATTATGGCTCTCCCGAAGCCGCGTTGAGGGCGCTGGCTTTGCTTGAGAAGGAGAGCAAGAGTGCCCGCGCCGTCTATGCCCAGGATCGCGAGACCGGTATCAAGCTGTTGGCGCCGTTGGCCTGGTTCGTGCGCACCGCGAATGGTGAGTTGAGCGCCTTTCTGCTGAAATCCTCGGCGAAGAAGTGGTCCGAGGACCATGGCGGCCAGGTGGTTGATTATGCCGGCGCGCGCGAGGCCGTCACGGCGAGCCGCTGACCGATGGCGGGGTCAGCTGGACCAGAGCAATCGTTAGGCCCCCGGCTGCTGGTTCGCCTGGGATCGATCCTTTTCTGTGTCGCGATGTGGCAGCTCGCATCGTCGCAACGGCTGAACCTGGGAATCCTGACCTTCCGAAATGTGCCGCCGCCGACCGAGGTCGCGCAATCGCTGCTCCAGTTGATGCATTCGCCCAAATTGTATGCGCATCTGGTCAGCAGCCTTTGGCGGGTGTTCGCCGGCTACGGCGCGGCCGCATTGTCGGGCATCGTGCTCGGCTTTGCCATCGGGCGGTCCCGCGCGGCGAGCGATCTGTTGCTGCCACCGCTGGAACTGTTGCGCCCGATCCCCGCGGTGGCCTGGATCCCGCTGTCGATCCTGATGTTTCCCTCGTCCGAACTTTCGATGATTTTCATTACCTTCGTGGGCGCGCTGTTTCCCATCGTTCTCAATACGGTGCACGGGGTAGCCAATGTCGATCAACGATTGACGGCATCGGCACGCAGTCTCGGCGGCACACCCGCCGCGATCCTGCTGGAAATCGTGCTACCGGGCGCCGCACCCAGCATCGTGACCGGACTGGCGATCGGCATGGGCACATCGTGGTTCTGCCTCGTCACCGCGGAAATGATCTCCGGACAATTCGGCATCGGATATTACACATGGGAAGCCTATACGCTGCAGAACTACGCCGACATCGTGGTCGGGATGCTGCTGATCGGCCTGTTCGGGATGGGCAGCAGCTGGCTTCTGACGACGCTGGGACGGCTGCTGATGCCGTGGCGGCGGCCGACCATCGCGCGATGACGGCGCCGGGCTCGGGGCGCATCGAAGTCAGTGACGTATCGATTTCGCTGGGGCGGGGCGCCGACACGTTCGAAGCGGTGCGTGAACTGGAATTCTCAGTGGCACCCGGCGAACTGGTCTGCATTCTCGGACCATCCGGCTGCGGCAAATCGACGTTGTTAGGCGCGCTGGCAGGGCACCTTGGCATCAGCAAGGGGAAATTGACCGTCGATGGCGAGCAGGTTTCAGGACCGAGCCCCGACCGCGGCATCGTGTTCCAGCAGCATACGCTGTTCCCCTGGAAGAAAGTCCGTGACAATGTGGCGTTCGGTCCGAAAATGCGTGGCGTTGACAAGGCGGTGCGACAGCGCGCGGCCGACGATATTCTGAGGCTGGTCGGTCTGGCGGGATTTGAGTCGTTCTATCCGTCGCAGCTTTCCGGCGGGATGCAGCAGCGGGTCGAGATCGCGCGAGTCCTGATCAATCAGCCGCGGGTGCTGCTGATGGACGAGCCGTTCGGAGCGCTCGATGCCCAGACGCGCGCGATGATGCATGAAGTGCTGCTCGATATCTGGACCAGGATTCCAACCACGACCGTCTTTGTCACGCATGACATCGATGAGGCGCTGTTCCTGGCCGACAGGGTCATCATGATGAGCGCGAGACCCGGCCAGATCATCGAAGACATTCGGCTGCCCTTTGGGAGGCCGCGCCACATCGAGTTGGTCACGGATATGGAGTTTGTGCGACTGAAGCGACACTTTCTCGATCTCTTGAAAAAGCCCGACCGCGCGCTCCATTGTCGTGCTTGACGAACCGAAGGCGGCTTTTGATTCAACGCGGCGACACGCGCTGCATCAGCCAATGCCCGTTCCAACTGCTGTCGTGCCGTTCATGGTATTGACCGCGCAGGTTCGCGGCGCGGATCGTGGCCGCATCACCCAGGATCGCGCCGCGGCGATTATGGCGAAACCGGAACGATGTGCTCCTTGATCGGAGCGGGCTTGGGAAGCAGTTTGCTGCCGACAAGCCAGTCGTTCAGGCTCTCGAGCGCGGTCAGCTCCTTCTCGCCGACCGGCACCGGTTCGCTGATCTCGTAGCTTGCGACCCGGGTCGCCACCGCCGGGCTCAGCTTCAGTTCCGCAACCCAGAGTCTTGCGACCTCGTCACGGTGGGTCTGCGCCCACCGTGCCGACTCCTGGAGTTCCGCAACGATGTCCTTCAGAATGTCCGGATGTGCCGTAGCGAACGGCGTCCGCACCGCATAGACCACCGCATTTTGCGATCCGAAATCCTTCGCGATCGCGATCACGCGCGCGTCCTGTTCCAGGATCGCGGTCGGAAAGAAGATGCTCCATGCCGACCACGCATCGACATGGCCGTTGATGAAGGCTGCGGATGAATCCACCGGCGTGAGGTAGGCCCGTTTGACCGAATCCGACGCAACGCCGGCCTTTTCGAGCGCCTTGGTAAGTTGATAGTCGCCGGTACCACCGCGGTTGACCGCGACGGTATGGCCGGCGAGATCGGCGACGTCTTTGATCGGGGAACCGTTCTTGACGACGATACCGGAGGAGTCGCCCGCGTCCCATTGATAGGCGAACAGGGAGATCGGTGCCGTGCCGACAATCGAGGTCAACGCCGCGCTCGAACTGCCGACGGTGATGTCGATCGAATCGGCACTTAGCGCCTCTGCCGCCGGGGCATAGGCGTTGAACGGCCCCGACCATACGACCTCGATGTTTTTCGCAGCCAGCCGCAGTTCCAGCGTGCCGCGCAGCCGGCTGATCGAGAGCGGTTCGGGCCCGCGCAGATAGCCGATCCGGAGCGTCTGCGGCTCGGCCGCGGAGGCGACGCTCATTCCCAGCAGGGTTAAGCCGGTGATCACCCGCAATAATTTGGAAAGCGACATCGCTAGCCTCTTGCAGCGTTGAAGTAGGGCCCGATCTGGAGCTTTTCCGAGGGCCGGCAGTCTCGCTCAAACGGGAGCAGCGGCAGCAGCAGGTCCGCGACCCGATAGGTCTCCTCGAGCAGCGGCTGGCCCGACACGATGAATGTATCGAAACCGATATCGCGGTATTCCAATATCCGGGTCGCGACGGTTTCGGGATCGCCGACGATGGCCGTTCCCGGGCCGTTGCGAACCAGGCCGAAGCCGGCCCAGAGATCGGGATAGATTTCGAGGTCACGGGCGCGCGCGGGTTTGCGGCCTCCGACGATCTCCGACATGCGCTTCTGACCGACCGAATCCGATGCCCGGTTGCGGGCCTGAGCTCCCGCCACGGCGGCGTCATCCATCCGATCGAGTAGCCATTGCGCGGCGTCCCACGCTTCCTCGCGGGTCTCGCGCACAATCAGGTTGAGCCGGATGCCGAACTTGACGTTGCGGCCGAGCGCCCTGGCGCGTTCGCGCACCCGCTGAATTTTCTCGGCCGCGAGCGGCGGCGGTTCGCCCCAGGTCAGGTACGTATCGGCGTGCCTTGCTGCGACCGTCAGAGCCGGGTCCGATGATCCGCCGAAGAACAGCTTCGGATAGGGCTTCTGCAGGGCCGGCAGTTTGAGCTGGGCGCCGCGCAGCTTGAGATATTTTCCCTCGAAATCGACCACTTCGCCGGACATCAGCCGCCGCCAGATGCCCCAATATTCGTCGGTCAGGGCGTAGCGTTCGTCATGTTCGAGTTCGATCCCGTATGGCGGCATCTGGCGGTTCTCGCCGGTCACCATGTTGAGGATCAAACGGCCGTCCGAGAACTGATCAAAGGTCGCAGCCTTCTGGGCCAGCATCAGGGGTGCTACAATGCCCGGATGCACCGCGATGATGAATTTCATGCGTTTGGTGAGCGGGATCAGCGAAGACCCCAGCACCCAAGCGTCATGCTCGCCGCCGCCTGTCGCCAGCAGCGCGCCGGTATAGCCGAGATGATCGACCGCGCGCGCGATCTGCGCCAGATAGTCGAAGTCGATGGCGCGGCGGCCCTTTTCGGCCCAGGGATAGGGACCGTCCTGCGGAATCAGATACCAATAAATTTCCATGATGATCGTCCTGTCGGCATTAGCTCTCGTGCAAGAGCTCGTGGGCGAGCTTCAGCGGCGCCGGATCAATCCAGCTCTCGACATCAAAGTCGCGGCTGATAAATCCGTGCCGAAGCAGAAAGTCCTTCTGGCTCGCGAGGCCCTGCCGCCGGATCTCTGACAGATCCAGACCGAAATGACGGTGCGCATTTTCGCCGTAAGCCGCGCGGGCCTCATCGGCAGAACGTCCGACTTCGTGGCCAATGATCGAGAACACGCCCTCGGGATGGTTGCTTGCCCAGTCGGCCGCTCCGAGCAGCACGGCGAGATAGCGCGCCACGAGGTCGGGACGCTCAAGCGCCGTGCGGCGATCTACCGTGACCGGCCGCGGATTGCCGTTGTTGACCCGCAGCAGCGGATCGGCCTGGTCGGCAAGGTCAAGCAAGATACGCAGGCCGCGGCCCCGGGCCGTGCCGAGCCCCGGCGCTCCCTTGACGTAAATTGCGTCAACCTCGCCATGAAGCAAGGCGTCGCTTTCCAGTTCGTGGAAGCGTCCGTTGGCGACCCCCGAAGATGCCGCAAATGATCGCTGCTCGCTCGTCACGTCGACCAATTCGACATCGTCGAGCGAAAGGCCGCCCAGAGCAAGCGACGAATCGATTCCGCGCAACGCCATCGCGCGTGCAAAGTCGACGCGCTGGCCTCGTTGGAGCGGCAGCCCGATTTTGCGATGCCTGAGGTCCGACAGTGAGACGATGCCGGAGTCCGGCCGAACCAAGATGGCCTGGAATTCGTCGATCCAGGTCAGTGCGACCACAACCGTGTCACGTCCTTCCGATCTTGCCCAGATCGCCGGAATGTTGCCGCCCTCCCGGAATAGCCCCGGCAGCGAATGATCGAAATGCGAGATGTTGACGCGTGGATCGTCGGAGTCACGGATGGATCGAAGCCCGATGCCCGACTTTGCAAATTCGTCGCGGAGCAGGCCGAGATCAAGTGCGATGCCGGATGCAGTCGGCACAGGACAACGCGTGTACCATAGTTCGCTGACGGAGAATGATTTTGCAAAGTCATCTTGCCGCGAGGGTTGCGCCGTTACACTCATCGCAAACTCCTGTATGACGGAAGGAACCAGCTATCATCTCAATAGACCATCGCTGGTGTGAGAACGATGGAAAAAATAGGCGGCGACAAGTTTGAAATGATCTTGTTGTTTTCAGGAGGGTCAGAATGTCTTTTATTCTTCGGGTCGGCGTGCACGCCAACAATCCATCCCTTGTTGTGCTCAGTCAGAATGGGCTGCTTGAGCAACGCGTCTCCGGTCACGGCGCCGGCGTCGAGTGGTTGCGGATTGCCGCAGGTGCCCGCACCGTCGAATATATCGGCGCCAACCTGATCCAGATCGGCGGCACCGGATTGACGCCGCCGATCGCGGCCCAGGCCAAGGGCGTTCCGCTGGTCTATATCGCGACCTCGGAAGCGCGACCTGTCGGCGGCATCTTCGTGCGCAGCGACAGTGCGGTGAAATCGGTGCCGGGCCTTGCCGGCAAGACGGTGTCGCTGGGGATCGGCTCGTGGCTGCAGGCGCTGCTGGCGACAGCGCTCGACCGCGCGGGGCTGGGTTGGAACGACATCGTGCCGCTCGACCTGACCGAACCTGAGTCGCGGCAGGCGCTGCTGGCCGGCGACATCGATGCCTGGGTATCCGGCGGCGGATTGCGCGATGACGCCGGGCAATTCCGGGCGATTGCCAACACCGGCGATCTCGTGGCCAATCCCTCGGTGTTCTTTGCGAGGCGCGACTTCGCCGAACGCAATCCGGAGCTGATCGGGATCGTGGCGGGAGCCCTTGATGAAACCGATCGCTGGATTGCGGCCCGTCCGGCCGAGGCGGCAGCTATTCTCGCCCGCGCCTCAGGAGGACCTCTCACGGCGGCCGAATGGGAAGCCCACATTGGCAAGCGCCCATGGGGGCTGAAGGTGGTGGACGACGCCTTCGTTGCCGATCAGCAACGCGTGGCCGACCTGTTTTATCGGTTCGGTTTGCTGCCGCGCCAGATCGATATTCGCGACGCCACGCTGCCGCGGCCGGTCAAGTTCGATAAGGCGGCCTGATCACGAAGCGGCTGATCCGCTGTCGACGGCGTAGGGGGAACGTGCCCTCGTGCTTCATCGCCCGATCGGAGCCTGAGGCGTGAGGGCGGCCACAAGGGCCGCGCCCCTACATGGATGGACTACAACAACGCTCGCCGCAGCTATTGCCACTTCGGCGTCCAGATCTTGGCGTCGCCGGCGTTGACCTTGACCGGGAGCAGTCCTTCCGCGAAGAAGGCATCGGCGATACTTTGCTGTTCGGACAGGCCGGTTGGCGTGACTGCGCCAATCCGGTAGGAGCGGTGGCTGTTCGCTTCTTCCACCGTCGGCGCATCAATGCCCCAGAGACCGGCCAACAAGGTCGCGGCCTCCTGCGGATGGGCCTTTACCCATTTTCCAGTTTCGTCGAGCTTGTCGAAGATGACATTGAGGACATCGCCGCGCCGGTCGGCAAAGGCGGCGGACGACAAATAGTAGCGCTTGTAGCTGGCAAGTCCGTTGCTGCCGTCGGCGAGCACCCGCGCATTGGATTGGCGCCTGGTGCTGGTCAGGAAGGGATCCCAGGCCACCCAGGCATCGACATTGCCGCCGATGAAGGCGGCGCGGCCATCGGCCGGTGTCAGATAGGCCGGCGAGATGTCCTTGAAGCTGAGACCGGATTTGGCGAGCGCCGCCAGCAGCAGGAAATGGCTGCCCGCGCCCTTGGTGACCGCGACTTTCTTTCCCTTGAGATCGGCCAGCGTTTTGATGGACGAGTCCGCGCCGACCAGGATGGCCTGAGCCGAGGGCGATGCCGCCTCCTCGGCAATGTAGGCGAGCTTGGCGCCGGCGGCTTGCGCGAACAGTGGCACGGTATCGGCCACATCCGCGCCGAAATCGATGTTGCCGGTGTTGATCGCTTCCAATAGCGGCAGACCGCTGGTGAACTCGTGCCACGACACGCGCACGCCGAGCGGAGCCAGGGCTTTTTCGAGTTCGCCGTTGGCCTTCAGGATCGCCGTCAAAGTCGAGGATTTCTGATAGCCGATGCGAATTTGATCGGCTGGCGTCTGCGCAACGGCCGGGTTCGGCACCGCGGTCGCCATGGCCGCGATGAGTCCAATGGCCGATAGGG
>NZ_JBEKXH010000058.1:0-21766 GCF_049512235.1 Bradyrhizobium sp. | reverse complement strand
CCCTCGGCCCCGCGCCAGAACCGAACATCACGGTTCTCTGGTCGAACCACATGCCCGCGGCGTTCAAGCGCTTCTGCGTCAAGGTCAGCCGCGACACCTCGTCGCTGCAATACGAGAACGACGATCTGATGCGCCCGTTCTGGGGGGACGACTACGCCATCGCCTGTTGTGTCTCGGCGATGCGCCTCGGCAAGCAGATGCAGTTCTTTGACGCCCGCGTGAACCTTGCCAAAGCGCTGCTATACGCCATCAACGGCGGCCGCGACGAGGTATCCGGCGACCTGATCGCGCCCCAGACACTTCCGGTGTCCGGCGAATTCCTCGACTTCGACGACGTGATGGAGAAGTTCGACACGACCATGGAATGGCTCGCACGCACCTATGTGCATGCAATGAACTGCATCCACTACATGCACAAGTATTTCTATGAACGTCTCGAGATGGCGCTGCACGACCGCGACGTCCTGCGCACCATGGCGTTCGGGATCGCCGGGCTTTCGGTGGTCGCCGACAGTCTCAGCGCCATCAAGCACGGCAAGATCCGCGTTGTCCGCGATGAGAACGGCCTGGTGGTCGACTATCAGAACAAGGGCAACATCGCGACGCCGCAGTTCGGCAACAATGATGACCGCGGCGACCAGTTGGCGTCGGACATCGTGACGAGCTTCATGGAGAAGCTCCGCAAGCATCCAACCTATCGGAACGCGACCCACACCCAGAGAATCCGGACAAGTACCCGCAACTCACGATCCGTGTGTCGGGCTGCGCCGTGAACTTCGTCCGCCTCACGCCGGAGCAGCAGCGAGACGTCATCAGCCGCACCTTCCACGGTCAGATCTGAGATCGGGAGGAAGCCATATGCCGGAACTGAGGACGCTCGAACCGGGAAGTCGGCATGAGCTCAGGGCAGGCCTGTCGCCTGATGCCCCCGACGAAGCCCAGTTGAAGGACGAGGAAGGCTCGTTCGGCTACTGCCACTCCTACGAGACGTCGTCGCGCTACGATGGGCCGGGCTTGCGCGCGGTGCTGTTCGTTTCGGGTTGCCTGCTGCGGTGCAACTATTGCCACAATCCCGACACCTGGCATCTCAAGGACGGTACCTATGTCTCGCTTCAGCAGGTGCTCGAACGTCTCGGCAGCTTTGCGCCGTCACTGGTCAAGCTCGGTGGTGGCCTCACCATATCGGGCGGCGAACCGATGGTGCAACGCGCCTTCACCTGTCGTATCTTCCAGGGCGCCAAGGCGATGGGCCTGCACACGGCGATCGAGACGTCCGGATTCCTGGGCGATCGCGTCGACGAGTCGTATCTTTCGGCGGTCGACCTTTTCCTCCTCGATATCAAGAGTTCTGATCCCGACACCTATCGCCGGGTGACCGGTCGGGATCTCGCACCGACGCTTCGCTTCGCGGAGCGGCTTGCCTCACTCTCAAAGCCGGTTTGGGTCCGCTTCACGCTGGTTCCGGGCCAAACCGACGATCCTGACAACGTCGAGGGAATTGCCCGACTTGTGGCGCCCATGAAGAATGTCGAGTGGGTCGAGGTACAGCCCTTCCACCAAATGGGCGGGTTCAAGTGGAAGGCTTTGGATCTCGAATACAAGCTGGCTGATACGCAGCCACCGACCCGCGATCTGGTGAACAGGGTCATCGCGCAGTTCCGTGGTGCGGGCTGCCGTGTCCGCTAAGCGCCGTTTCAATCGACCGGGGGACAAAAGATGCTGGATCTTGCGCGCGACATTATTGGCAGTCAGCCGATCCTGACAATATTTCTTACAATCGGCCTGGGCTACCTGGTCGGCCAGATCAGTATCGGCGGGTTCGCCCTCGGCGTCGGAGCCGTTCTCTTCGTTGGCGTTGCCATTGGCGCTTTTGCGCCCAAAGCGCAGATTATCGGACCGATCGGCCTCACGGGCCTGATCATGTTCCTTTATGGCATTGGCATTCTCTATGGCCGTCAATTCTTCGAAGGCATGGTGGGCGTCGATCGAAAGTACAATCTGTTGGCGCTGATCGCCTGCATCGCAAGCTTGTTCGTCGCGCTCGGCCTCGGAAAGATCTTCGACGTCAAGATCGGCCATACGCTGGGCATCTATGCCGGGTCGATGACCAGCACCGCAGCGCTTCAGGCCGCGCTCGATGCCATTGCTAACAAGGATCCATCGATCGGATACTCAGTCGCATATCCGTTTGGCGTGATCGGTCCGATCCTCTGCATCTATTTCATGACGCGCATCGTGAACCCAAAATTTCCGGCGAAGGCGCAGCGTTTTCATATGGGCGAGATCTCCATCGGGGCGACCTCCTCCGGCCGCGCGCTCGCGGAATTGATGAAGGAGCTTCCGAGCGACGTGCAAGTCACCATGGTGCGGAAGGACGGTCACAACTTTGTTCCGACTGACGACACGGTTCTATCGATCGGAGACGCGGTTCTGCTCATCGCCGAGCGCGAGGAAGCCCTCAAAGAGGCGGCCGCGCGGCTCGGCAAACCGGAGCCCGGCCTGCTGGCCAGCGATCGGACCGACCTCGACTACATCCGGGTGTTTGTCGGCAAGGCCAATGTGGTCGGTGTCCCGCTTTCGGGTCTTGCGATGCCGCCCGGCTTTCCCGCCCATATCCTGCATGTGCGGCGCTACGATGCCGATCTCGTTCCGTCACCCGACCTGATGCTGGAGTTCGGCGACCGCGTCGGAGTGTTGATGCCCCCTGCCCGCAAGGACGAGATCCGCAAGTTCTTCGGCGACACGGTGAAGGCTGCGGCCGAATTCAGTTACGTATCGCTCGGGATCGGCATGGTTCTCGGTTCCCTTGGACTTGTTTTACTTGTCTTTTTTTCACATCATCTCGACGTGAACGAGGGCCGCATCGGGTTGTCGATTTTGAATACGGCTGTCGCAAAGATCCAGCCCGACGTCGTGACACTCTTCTTCAAGGGTACCTTGTGTAACGTGCTCGTCTGCCTGGCGGTCTGGCTTGCATATGCCGGCCGGTCGGTCACCGACAAAATTCTCGCCCTCATATTGCCGGTCTCCGCCTTTGTAGCGGCCGGCTTCGAGCACTGCGTTGCCAACATGTACTTTCTGCCTTTGGCATGGCTGCTGACCCAGACTGGCAACGTTCCGACTGATTTCGACGCTTCGTCCATTACGATATCCGGGATTATCCATAATCTCGTTCCGGTCACAATCGGCAATATCGTGGGTGGTGCCGGCCTGGTCGGCGTCATGTACTGGACCATCTATCGGGCAGCCTTCGGCGCCACGTATCTAGGCGAGAAGTAAGCCAAATTCCATACGGCTACATTATCTCGATGCAGCCTCGTCCGCGGCAGCGGAGTTCTCGTACTCGTCAGGCGCAACCGAAAGGAGCGACTTTGATGGGCCCACGAATTAACACAGCAAGAGGTTCTTCTCCGCGCGACCAGGATCGGGGGCGGGTGAGCCATGGCTCGAAAACACACGCGCCGCCGCGACCCTCAGGCGCACGCGCCGATGTGATGCCGCTCGACGTTCGCGTAGCGGGGCAAATGGAAGCTGTATTCGACCGCATCGCGAAAGAATGGGGCAAGCTAGACTTCGTTGTGCACTCGATTGAGTTTGCACCCCAGAATGCGCGACAAGCCCGAATGCAAGCGCCGCGCTCCAGCGCGAAGCTTTCCAATGGCTTCGGCTCGTTGACTATCTCGCCGGCGAGCGGCCGCCAGGCTACTTTGCATGGGGTTGTTTTCGATATTTTAGATGCGAGAGCCGCGTCGTCGTTGAGGCCGGCTTGCCGAGCCGTAGCTCGCGGCCGCCCAAGCGGACTCGGCGTGGCAGTCTTCACTCGCTTCGCGGAAAAATGGTAGCGGGAGAGGGACTCGAACCCCCGACCCCAGGATTATGATTCCCGTGCTCTAACCAGCTGAGCTACCCCGCCACGGCGTCGGTCTCACGGCCTTATAAACCCGAGGTCGCGAACGCGCGGCATATAAGGAGCCGGCCGCGGACGTGTCAAGCAACCCACACAGCCGCCAAGTGGCTGCAGTCAGCAGCTATTTTGGCCGAATGCTGGGATCGCCACCGGGGCTGCCGGGCGGCCGGATCACCGGCGTGTCGCCGGTATCGGGGGTGGGCGCGCGGATTGCCGGGTCAACGCCTGTGGGCGGGCACAGCACGCCATCCGACTTGGCCAGTTGATCGCTGAGTGACTCGATCCGCTGACCGGTGGTGCCGCCTTCGGGCGCAATGGTGCCCCGTGGCGATACCGGTCGGGTCGGCGCACAGTTGTTGGCGGGCGCGGGCAGCGCCGTCTGGGCCTGCGGCGTCAACGGCGCCGGCGGAGCTTGCGCGCTGGCCGCTTCGCACCCGGCCATCAGCACACCCAACAGATAGAGCCAGTGTATCTTTTCCATGCGGATGAAACGACCCGCTGGCGCGAAGGTTCCGTGGGCGACGCCGGGGCTTCAGGATTTGCGATAGCGAATGAGGCAAAAATGCCCCATAGGCGGCATCGGCCGGCGCTCGGCCAAGCTGACGCCGCCGTGTTTGGCGGCCCAGTCGGTGAGCCGCGCCCATGGGAATTCCGGCCGCCAGCCCAGCCGCCGCGCCAGCGGCGCGAACGCCAGCTCGAAGATGCGGCGCGGGCCGCTCTCGGCGCCGATGTGATTGACCAGGATGAGTTCGCCGCCGGGTTTCAGCACGCGGATGAAATCATCCAGCGTCGCTTCCGGATCCGGCACCGCGGTGATGACATATTGCGCCACCACCGCGTCGAAAAAAGAATCCGCAAATGCCAGATGCTTGGCGTCCATCACCGCGAGCGTCTCGATATTATGAAGATCGAGCGCACGCACGCGGCTCTGCGCCTTGCGCAGCATCGGTTCGGAAATGTCGACGCCGCACAATTTCGTCGTGCGTGCATAGTCCGACAGCGACAATCCGGTGCCGACGCCGACATCGAGAATCCGGCCGCCGATCCGGTCGGCCTCGGCGATGGTCGATTGACGGCCGTGGTCGAAAACCTTGCCGAACACCAGATCGTATACCGGCGCCCAGCGCTCATACGCCTTGGCGACCCCTGCGCGGTCGATATCTGACGCCATGTCCCGCGCCTCGAAGACCTTACCCGCGGATCGCCTCGACCAGCGGCCGCGTTACGCCTTTGACCGTTGCAGCCTTCGCGGTCGCACGCTGGATGAAACCGCCGCCGAGCACCCGCGCCCGCCCCGAGGGCGCATCGTAGAACACGCAAGCCTGGCCCGGCGAGACGCCTTCCTCGCCGGCGACGAGTTCGACCTCATAGCCGCCGTCGGAGGCACGCAGCCAAGCCGGCTGCGGCGGGCGCGCCGAGCGAACCCGCACGAAAACCTCCAGGCCGCCGCGCACGGCGTGATCGAGCGTGCCCTCGCCGATCCAGTTGACATCGCGCAACACGATGCGGTCCATCCGCAAGGCCTCGCGCGGTCCGACCACCACGCGACGGCCGGCTGCGTCCAGCCGCACTACATACAACGCCGCGCTGGAGGCAATGCCTATTCCGCGCCGCTGCCCGACGGTGAAATGAACGATGCCCTGATGCGCCCCGATGACGCGACCATCGAGATCGACGATATCGCCGGGCTCGATGGCATTTGGCCGCAGCCGGCTGATGATGTCGGTATAGCGCCCGGTCGGCACGAAACAGATGTCCTGGCTGTCCTGCTTGTCCGCGACATCAAGGCCGAAGCGCCGCGCCAGTTCGCGGGTCTGCAGCTTGGTCATGTCGCCGAGCGGAAAGCGCAGAAAATCGAGCTGCTCGCGGGTGGTCGCGAACAAAAAATAGCTCTGATCGCGATCGGCATCGGCGGCGCAAAGCAGCGCGCGCGACCCCTCGCGCATACGGCGCGATGCGACATAATGCCCGGTTGCGAGCGCCGCGGCGCCGAGTTCGCGCGCGGTCGCCAACAGATCGCCAAACTTGATCGAGCGGTTGCACTCGATGCAGGGCACCGGCGTCTCGCCCAAGGCGTAGCTGTCGGCGAAATTGTCGATCACCGCCGCACGAAAACGGTTCTCGTAATCCAGCACGTAATGCGGGATGCCAATCCGCTCGGCGACATTGCGGGCATCGTGGATGTCCTGCCCGGCGCAGCAGGCGCCCTTGCGATGGGTCGCCGCGCCGTGATCGTAAAGCTGCAGCGTGATGCCGACGACGTCATAACCTTCCGATTTCAACAGCGCAGCCGTCGCCGACGAATCGACGCCGCCGGACATGGCGACGACGACCCTGGTGTCCTGCGGACGGCCTTCGAGATCCAGACTGTTGAGCATGGGTCCAGTCATTGCTGCGATCAGGGCGACATCAAATGCTTGCCGCGATCAGGAAGCCATTGTGCGGTCAGATAGAGGTGAGGTCAGATAGTCCGTTTGCGAATAGTTTGCGAATAGAATGTCACTCTGAGCTTGGAGAGCTAAACCCGAGCCTTGCGAGCCCTTGCAGCGGTTCCCGGAACACGGAGTTCGCTCATTCGGAAACGGCTGAAAAGCCGCTCTTTAATATAGGCCGCGTGCAGGTCAGGCAATCGCGCTCAGCGCTTTTGCTGGCCTGCGTACGGCAAATCTTGCCGCCGGGCAGAAAAGGGGATCGCCGCCACGGCTCCCCGGCTCCCCGAGCATCTCATAAGGCATTGGAAAATATAGTTATTCTATCGGAGCGGGCGATGGCCCGTTCCTTGCTGACCTCTGGTCCAGTTTCATTTCGTTTCATTTGCGAAGGGCCGCCCGTGTATACCGTGACGTCAGACGCCGCAGCCAGCGTGTCTTTTCAGACCGCGCCGCCGAATCCCGCCCGAGCCGACCCATCGCAGGGAAATGACAGTTTTGGGGCGCTGCTCGACAGCAACCTGGCCGCCGACGGCGGCAGCGCGACCGCACCGCCGCCGCAGCCACCGGCGTCGCAGCCAATGGCCTCGCAGCCACCGGCCTCGCAGCCCGCCGTCAACGATCCGGCGCCGACCTCCGCCACCTCGCCATCGGACGACGCCAGGTCTTCCGGCCACGCTGCAAATAATCAGGGCGCAACGGCTGCCACCGCCCAACCCGTTTCCGACGCCGATACCGCCGGCAAGCCCGACGCCAATACTGACACCGCCCAGCGCTCCCAGGCGAAGTCGAGCGCCGCGAAAGCCGGCACCGTGAAAACAGCCGAGAAGTCGTCCTCCGGGGCTCCTTCACCCGCCGACCAAACCGCCGTGGCGCAGCTGGGCGGACTGCCGGTGACGACGCCGAACCCAGTCGCGGTGGCGATTGTGCTACCCCCCGCCCTTGCCTCGACGAATGCCCCCGCACTCACCCCGACCTCCGGCGGCGCCACGGCGCCGCTCGCGATCGCGGCAGCAGCGATCGCAGCCAGCTCTGCGGCTACCGCTGCACCCGCTGCTGCAACCGCTGCTGCTGCAACCGCGCGGATCAAGGTCGATTCCAGCACCGACGCCGCCGCGACCGCAACGGCCGCCGATGCAGCGCTGACCATTGCCACCTCGGCGGGTGCTGCGGCCACGACCGCAGCGACGGTAGCGAAGATCGCGGCTCAAGCGACCGCGGGCCAGACGGCCGCAACGCCGATCAAGCAGCAAGCCCAGGCCGATGCAGCCGCCCCAACCGATGCGACGGCGTTGACCAGTGCCGTAGCCGCAACGGCACCGGTGGTGCTGAAAACCACCGTTCTCATGGCTCCGGTCACGACACAGGCCAAGACCGCGGCATCGGGCGCCGCGGCTGCCAATGCAAGCGCCTCCGCTTCATCCGCTACCCCAAGCGATCCGGCGGCCGGCGCCGTCATCCAACAACCCGCCGCCGCAACCAAATCGCCGGTGGGAGCTGACAGTGCCGACGCGGCGCTGGCATCCGCCCCTGCATCGCCATCTTCGGTCGGCCACGACCATGCGCCGGCTATCGCGACGGCAGCAGTGCTGTCAGATCCATCGAACATCGGCGCGCAGGCGACGATGCAGCCGCAACTTCCACCCGCGACCGCCATCGCCGTCCCCCTGGGACCCCTGAGCGTCACGGCCGCAACCAATGCTCCAGTGCCATTGAGCGGGCTCGCACTCGAGATCGCCGCCTCGGTGCAGAACGGCAGGAGCCGCTTCGAAATCCGACTCGATCCGGCCGATCTTGGCCGCATCGATGTTCGCGTCGATGTCGATCGCAATGGCCAGGTAACCTCGCATCTGACGGTCGAAAAGCCGGAAACGCTATCGATGTTGCGACAGGACGCACCCCAGCTACAGCGCGCACTGGATGACGCCGGACTCAAGACCGGCAACGGCGGCCTGCAATTCAGCCTGCGCGACCAGTCCTCTTCCGGGCAGAACAACGACACCAGCAGCAAGGCGCAGCAGCTGGTCATCAGCGACGAAGATACCGTCCCCGCGGCGCTCGCGGGACAAACCTATGGCCGTATGCTCGGATCGAGCAGCGGCGTCGATATCAGGGTCTGAGGAGACAGATATGACAACAACGTCAGGCGTTGCCAGCTCGGTGGTTTCGGGAACGACGCCCGCACCAGCCTCATCGTCGGCATCGTCAAGCTCAGCGGCCGCTGGCGCCAGCGCGCTGGCTAACCAGCAAATTGCCGGCAACTTCCAAAGTTTTCTGACCTTGCTGACGACGCAATTGCAGAACCAGAATCCGCTCGACCCGCTGGACACCAACCAGTTCACCCAGCAGCTCGTTGAATTCGCCGGCGTCCAGCAGCAGATCAACACCAACGACTCCCTGTCGACGCTGGTGTCGCTGCAGCAGACCGCGCAATCGACCCAGGCACTGGGATTTGTCGGCAAGACGGCGGTGGTCAATGGCAATACCGCGGCCCTGACCAATTCGTCGGCGACCTGGGATCTCAGCATACCGAGCGCGTCCACCGTCAATATCTCGATCACCAGCAGCACGGGGCAGACCGTGTACACCGGCAGTTACTCGGCCCAGGCCGGAAATAATCAGCCCTTCGCCTGGAACGGCCAGGGCAGCGACGGCACGCAATGGCCGGACGGCCAGTACAAGCTGACCGCGACCGCGGCCGACAGCGCGGGCAATCCAGTAGCCGTAACCACTCAGATCCAGGGCACGGTCAGTTCGGTCGATCTCACCCAGTCGCCGCCTTTGCTGACGATCAATGGCCAGACCTACACAGTCAACCAGATCCAGAGCATCGCGGGTTAGTGGAGCAAGATCAGACAAACTCCGCAGACCTGATTGCATCATCGGTTCGTTCGCGATCCGATCCAGCCCGGCGTCGCCAGACACCCGGCTGCAGCGTTTGACGACATTTCTGCGGAGATTTGTATTTGGCGCCTTCGGCTTAGCCAATTTTTAAGTCGCGGGGCGTAGGTTGATACGGTGAGTTCAGTGGTTGAGAGTTTGTGAGTACACCATGACAGAACCCCATCGCCCGAGGGTAAAATACGTCATCGGGCCTGACGGTAGTCCATTGACAATCGCGGATTTGCCCGCTCCCGGCACCAAACGGTGGGTTATTCGCCGCAAGGCTGAAGTCGTGGCCGCGGTGCGCGGCGGCCTACTCTCCCTGGAGGAGGCTTGCAGCCGTTACACGCTGACCGTCGACGAATTCCTTTCTTGGCAATTCTCCATCGATCAGCATGGCCTTGCCGGACTGCGCACCACCCGGATTCAGCAATACCGGCAATAAGCGCTTAAGAAACCGACGGCATTTGATGAAAACCGGCCGCGCTTTGCGAGGCCGGTTTTTTCCATATTGAACTTTCGCCGGTGCCCTTAACCTTCGTTAACCATATCGAAACCATCCCATAGGCAATAATTGCCCAGCCGGTCCTGGAGACCGAATCCCGGGGATGTCGGTTTTGCAGAGTCTGTTAAGCTTCCTCAAAGGTCTGGGCGCTGCGCGCTTGATGGCGATGGTCGCGGTAACCGCCGCGCTCGTCGGCTTCTTCGCGTTCGTCATCATGCGCGTCACGACGCCGCAGATGACCACGCTCTTTACCGACCTCAGTTTCGAGGATTCCTCGGGGATCATCAAGGAGCTGGATCGCCAGGCGATCCCTTACGAATTGCGCAACGATGGCGCCGTGATCATGGTGCCGAAGGACAAGGTTACGCGGCTGCGGATGAAGCTTGCCGAAGGCGGACTGCCCAAGGGCGGCGGCGTCGGCTACGAAATCTTCGACAAATCCGACGCGCTCGGCACCACCAGTTTTGTCCAGAACATCAATCATTTGCGCGCGCTTGAGGGCGAGCTTTCGCGCACCATCCGCGCCATCGACCGGGTCCAGGCCGCCAGGGTCCATCTGGTATTGCCCGAGCGGCCGCTATTTGCGCGCGAAGCTCCCGAACCATCGGCCTCGATCGTGGTGCGCGTACGCGGCTCGCTCGAACCGCAGCAGATCAGGGCCATCCGCCACCTCGTCGCCTCCGCCGTCAACGGCCTCAAGCCGCAGCGCGTGTCGATCGTCGATGAAGCCGGTCAGTTGCTCGCCGACGGCGCCTCGAGCGATCCCGATAACTCCATCGGGGACGAACGCCGCGCCGGTTTCGAGAAGCGGATGCGCAACGAAGTCGAGGCGATCGTGTCCTCGGTGGTCGGCGCAGGCCGCGCCCGCGTCCAGCTGTCGGCCGATTTCGACTACAACAAGATTACCCAGACCTCGGATCGCTTCGATCCCGAAGGAAGGGTGCTACGTTCGAGCCAGACCCGGGAAGAGTCGAGCTTGACCGCCGACAATAGCGGCCAGGTCACCGTCAACAATGAATTGCCGGGCAATCAGAACAACAACAATGCGGCGACCGCGCGCGACCAGAGCAAGAAAACCGAAGAAACCAACAATTACGAAATCTCCCATACCACCAAGACCGAAGTAACCGAGGTCGGGCGCGTCAACCGCATCTCGGTCGCCGTGCTGGTCGACGGCAGCTATTCCAAGAACGACAAGGGCGAACTGGTCTATCAGGAGCGCAGCAAGGATCAGCTGGACCGGATCGCAGCACTGGTGCGCTCGGCGATCGGCTTCGATCAGAAGCGCGGCGACCAGGTCGAGGTCGTCAACCTCAAATTTGCCGAAGCGCCGGCCATCGTCCCGCTTGCCGAACCGACCGGCCTGCTGGGCATGCTGCAGTTCACCAAGGATGACGTGATGAACATCATCGAACTTGGCGTCATGATGCTGCTTGGCCTGACGGTGATGTTCATGGTGATCCGGCCGCTGGTCAAGCGCATCCTCGCCTCCGAGCCAATCGCCGCGCCACTCGCCGACGGTTCGCTGCCGGCGCTGACCGACGGCACAGCGCAAGCCGCGGCCGCCGGCGGCCACACTTCCGGCGGCGCCGGCACCGCGCAGCTGATCGATGTCGCCCAGGTTCAGGGCCAGGTCCATGCGCAGTCGGTACACCGCGTCGGTGAACTGGCCGAGCGCAACCCGAACGAAACCGCTTCCATCGTCCGTCAATGGCTCAGCGAGCCGTCGACATGAGCGTACCGCAAACCACAAACGCCAACGACATCGCCACCGTCATTTCTTCGCTGGCCGCGCGGCAGAGCAGTCGCCCTAAGGCCCCCAAGATGAGCGGTCCGAAACGCGCGGCCATCCTGATGCTCGCGCTAGGCGAGAAATATGGCGGCAAGGTCTGGGCGCTGCTCGACGACGACGAGGTGCGCGAACTGTCGATGCATATGTCGACGCTCGGCACCGTCGAGTCCGACGTGGTCGAGGACCTGCTGCTCGAATTCGTCTCAAGGATGTCGGCATCAGGCGCATTGATGGGCACGTTCGACGGCACCGAACGGCTGCTGCAGCAATACCTGCCGCAGGAACGGGTTGCCGGCATCATGGAGGAAATTCGCGGGCCTGCCGGCCGCAACATGTGGGAGAAACTCTCCAACGTCCAGGAAGAGGTGCTCGCCAATTATCTCAAGAATGAATATCCGCAGACCATCGCCGTGGTGCTGTCGAAGCTGAAGCCGGAACATGCCGCGCGCGTGCTCGCGATCCTGCCCGAGGAAATGGCGCTCGACGTGGTCGGCCGGATGCTGAAAATGGAGGCGGTGCAGAAGGAAGTGATCGAGCGCATCGAACAGACGCTTCGCACCGAATTCATGTCCAACCTGTCGCAGACAAGGCGCCGCGACGCCCATGAAGTAATGGCCGAGATCTTCAACAATTTCGACCGCCAGACCGAAACCCGCTTCATCACCTCGCTGGAAGAAGACAACCGCGAGTCCGCCGAACGCATCAAGGCGCTGATGTTCACCTTCGACGATCTCATCAAGCTCGACTCCGCTTCCGCGCAGACGCTGATGCGCCAAATCGACAAGGACAAGCTCGGCATCGCGCTGAAGAGCGCCAATGAGGAGGTGCGCAGCTTCTTCCTCGGCAACATGTCGTCCCGCGCCGGCAAGATGCTGATCGACGACATGGGCGCGATGGGGCCAGTGCGGCTGCGCGACGTCGACGAGGCCCAGGCCCTGCTGGTCAATCTTGCCAAGGACCTCGCCGCCAAGGGCGAAATCACGCTGACCAAGAACCGCGCCGACGACGAACTGGTGTACTGATGGCCGCCCCCGCAAAATTCCTGTTCGACATGGACTTCTCGACGCCGGACAAGACGCGCGAGCGACCCGCCACGGCGTCGGAAATCGCCCAGAACATCGCCGCGGCGGAGACGCAGGCCTATCGCAGCGGCTTCGAGACCGCACAGCGCGAGGCGCGCGCCGAGAGTGAACGCCGCACCGCGCTGGCGCTTGAGGCGATCGCGATCGGCGTCAAGGGCATCGCGGCCCGCTACTCCGGCATCGAAACCCGGATGGAAACCGAAGCCGTCGATGTCGCGGTTGCAGTCGCGCGCAAGCTGTGCAGCGCATTGATTTCCAGCGAGCCGCTTGGCGAGATCACCTCCCTGGTGCGCGATTGCTTCTCCCATTTGGTATCGACGCCGCATCTCGTGGTCCGGATCAACGAGCAGCTTTACGAGGCCGCCCGCGAACGGATCGACCGGCTGGCGAAGCAAAGCGGCTTCGAGGGCCGCCTTGTGATTCTGGCGGAGCCGGAAATCGAGACCGGCGATTGCAAGATAGAGTGGGCTGACGGCGGCGTCGTGCTGGAGCGCGCGGCGATCGAGGCCAAGATCAACGAACTTGTCGGGCGCTACATCGCGTCCCGCGATCAGGCCGGACTGCGGCCATGAGGATCAAGACATGAGTGACAACGACGCACAGGTTCCGCTTCCGGATCTTAACGCCGCCGACGCGCCGCCGATCAATGACCTGGCCTATCACGAGGACGAACAGGCCGCGCGCATTGCCGCCGACCTCGAGGCGGTATTCGACGTGCCGGTACAGGTCTCGGCCGTGCTCGGCCGCTCGAAGATGGAGGTCGGTGAACTGCTGAAACTCGGGCCCGGCACCGTGCTCGAGCTTGACCGTCGCGTCGGCGAAGCCATCGATATTTATGTCAACAACCGGCTGGTGGCGCGCGGCGAGGTCGTCCTGGTGGAAGACAAGCTCGGCGTCACCATGACGGAAATCATCAAGACGGAGCGCGCCTGAGGCGCTCTCAACGATACGGCGCACAACAGGCGTCGATAGACGAATAGGAGGTTAACATGCGGCTTCTCATTGTAGGCACACTGAAGGGCCAGCTTACGACGGCCACCAAGATTGCCATGGAGAATGGCGCTTCCGTTACGCATGCGGAGGATCATGAACAGGCGATGCGCGTGTTGCGCAGCGGCAAGGGCGCCGATCTCCTGCTGGTCGACGTAGCTCTCGACATCCGCGACCTGGTGATGCGGCTCGATGCCGAACACATCTACGTCCCGATCGTCGCCTGCGGCATCTCCAACGACGCCCGTGCGGCCGTGGCCGCGATCCATGCCGGTGCCAAGGAATACATCCCGCTGCCGCCGGAACCGGAATTGATCGCTGCGGTGCTCGCCGCCGTCGCCAATGATTCACGCGACATGGTCTATCGCGACGAAGCCATGGCCAAGGTGATCAAGCTGGCCCAGCAGATCGCCGGCTCCGACGCCTCCGTCATGATCACCGGCGAGTCCGGCACCGGCAAGGAAGTTCTGGCCCGCTACGTTCACACCCGCTCCAATCGTGCCAAGAAACCGTTCATCAGCATCAATTGCGCCGCGATCCCCGAACACCTGCTCGAATCCGAACTGTTCGGCCACGAAAAGGGCGCCTTCACCGGCGCCGTGGCGCGGCGGATCGGAAAATTCGAAGAAGCCACAGGGGGCACCCTGCTGCTGGACGAAATCTCTGAAATGGATGTGCGGCTGCAGTCGAAACTGTTGCGCGCCATCCAGGAACGGGTGATCGATCGGGTCGGCGGCAACCGGCCGGTCCCGGTTGACATCCGCATCCTCGCGACCTCGAACCGTAACCTTGCCGATGCGGTACGCGAAGGCAGCTTCCGCGAGGATCTGTTGTTCCGGCTCAACGTCGTCAACCTGAAGATTCCGCCGCTGCGCGAGCGCCCGGCAGATATTCTCGAACTGGCGCAGCACTTCGCCAAGAAATATGCGGCGGCCAACGGCGTGCCATCGCGGCCGATTTCCGCTGATGCAAGGCGGCTACTGACGACCAACCGCTGGCAGGGCAACGTCCGCGAGCTGGAAAACACCATGCATCGATCGGTACTGATGGCGCAGGGCGATGAGATCGGCGTCGACGCCATTCTGACGCCCGACGGTGATCGTCTCGATGCGCCCAAGACCGTGCCGGCGGTTGCGCACGCCACCTTCGCCGCCGAACAGGTGACCCGCGCGCTGGTCGGACGCACCGTCGCCGACGTCGAGCGCGATCTCATTCTGGAGACCCTGAAGCATTGCCTCGGCAATCGCACCCACGCCGCCAACATCCTCGGCATCTCGATCCGCACGCTGCGCAACAAGCTGAACGAATATGCCGATGGCGGGCTTGCGATCACACCCGCGGGCGCCGGCGAGTATCACCGCGCCGCGGCGCCGGTGTGAACACCGCTCCCTGCCGCGGTTGCGAGAAGCGGCCGGCTAGGGCCTGCGCGAGGATTGCTCCGCTGCCGGCCCGGCCAAGGCGCCGCGACCCAGAACCACCGAGTCCGGCGTTCAAGACGGCCGGAGCCGCCCCCCGGTTGCGGCCGAATAGTTCGGCGCGTCGGGCTTGCGGAAGATGTGGATCGGATCGCCGGGCTGCAGTTGGCGCCCGCTCAACAGCGCATGGGCATAGAGCGCGAGGTAACCGATCGCCAGCGCGCCGACAGCATAGAAGACCCATGCTGCTACACGCTTCATCGGCGCAGAACGCTGCCAGCGAAGGCAGTTCCAAGACGGTTGCATTCCATCGCCTGAACTCCGCGTCCCGCCCTGCATCGCGCGGGCTCCCGACAAGCTTGTAAGCTGCGCGCCGATAAAAGACCACATCTTCAGGAACGGCTGAGCCGGCGCCTGAGATCTTCGCAGGCGTTGCCGCGGCAGAACGGCTGCGACGCTGCCAACCCCCGGGGCTAACAATCGAAGAACTTTTATGGCACCGTGCCACTCGCAAAATCGCCTCGCTTTTCGAGTTCAACATGCCCGCACCCAAGCCGCCCGCTTTCGAGACCTTGAGCCTGCACGCCGGCCAGCATCCGGATCCCGTTACAGGCGCCCGCGCCGTGCCGATCTATCAGACCACCTCTTATGTCTTTCAGGATGCAGAGCACGCCGCGGCGCTGTTCAATCTCGAACGCGCAGGCCACATTTATACCAGGATTTCAAACCCGACCACCGCGGTGCTCGAAGAGCGGCTCGCCGCGCTGGAAAATGGCGTCGGCGCCATCTGCACGGCGAGCGGCATGGCCGCGCTGCATCTGGCGATCGCGACCCTGCTGAACGCCGGCGACCACATCGTCGCCTCCTCCTCGCTCTATGGCGGCAGCATCAACCTGCTCACGCATACGCTGCCCCGTTTCGGCATCACCACGACTTTCGTCAAGCCGCGCGCGCTCGACGGATTTCGCGCGGCCATTCGACCCAGCACCCGCCTCTTGATCGGCGAAACCATTGGCAACCCCGGTCTCGAAGTGCTGGATATTCCCGAGGTCGCGCAGATCGCGCATGACGCAAAAATCCCGCTCTTGATCGACAACACGTTTGCTACCCCTTATCTCAGCCGTCCGATCGAGCTGGGCGCCGACATCGTGATGAACTCGGCAACGAAATGGATCGGCGGTCACGGTATCGCCATCGGCGGCGTGATCGTCGATGGCGGCCGGTTCGACTGGCGCGCCTCCGGCAAATTCGCAGGTCTGACCGAACCCTATGCCGGCTATCATGGCATCGTTTTCGACGAGCAGTTCGGCCCGGCTGCCTTCATCATGCGGGCGCGCACCGAGGGTCTGCGCGACTTCGGCGCCTGCCTCTCGCCAACCAATGCCTTTCAATTGCTGCAGGGCGTCGAGACCCTGGGCATCCGGATGGACCGCCACATCGCCAACACCCATGCGGTGCTCGAATTCCTCGCCGCCAGCAAAGCGGTCGACTGGCTGCTGCACCCCTCGCTTGAGGGGCACCCGGACCACCAACTCGCAAAACGATTGCTGCCGCGCGGCGCCGGATCGATCGTCAGCTTCGGGATCAAGGGCGGCCGGCCTGCCGGCAGGAAATTCATCGAACAGCTGCGGATGATCAGCCACCTCGCCAATGTCGGCGATGCCAAGACACTGGTCATTCATCCCGCCAGCACCACCCATCAGCAGATGGATGCCGACCAGCTCAGGGCCGCTGGGATTGGCGAAGAGCTGGTGCGGCTGTCGGTTGGCATCGAAGCCGCCTCCGACATCATCGATGACCTCGCCCAGGCGCTCCGCATATCGCAAAAGGCTTGAACCATGCAGGTGTCGGTGATGGGAACAGAGACCTTCGTCGCCACCGGCGGCCGGCAATTCGATCCCGCTTTGCCAACCGTCGTGTTGCTGCACGGCGCCGGCTTCGATCATACGGCCTGGGCCTTGCAAAGCCGGTGGTTTGCACATCACGGCCATGGCGTTCTGGCTCCGGATCTGCCCGGCCACGGCCTGTCGTCCGGCGCGCCCCTGCCGACGATTGCCGACATGGCGGACTGGACCGCCGCGCTGCTCGATGCGGCCGGCGTGGCAAGGGCGCGGCTGGTCGGCCATTCCATGGGTTCGCTGATCGCGCTTGAGACCGCCGCACGGCACCCGACCAGGGTTTCCGCGCTCGGCCTGATCGGAACGGCGGCAACCATGACGGTCGGACCCGATCTGCTCAAGGCCGCGGAGGCCAACGACCACTCCGCTATCGATATGGTTTCGATATGGGGCCTCGGCTTTCAGGCGGAACTGGGCGGAAGCCTGGCGCCGGGTTTGTGGATGCACACCGCCGCCCAGCGCGTTCTTGAACAATGCCGGCCCGGCGTGCTGTTCAACGACCTCACGGCCTGCAACGCCTACCAGAATGCGCTGGCTGCCGCCGCAGAGGTCACGGTCCCGACCACCGTGATCATCGGCGAACGCGACATGATGACCCCTGCAAAGGCCGGCAAGACGCTGGCTGCCGCGCTGCCAAACGCACGCATCGTGGTGCTGCGCGGTGCAGGCCACATGATGATGGCCGAGCGGCCCGACGAGTTGCTTGCGGCACTCCAGGGCTGACCCGTTCACCGTCGCGTTGCGAGCAGATCCGGTTCCCATTCCCGGCGAAATGCCGTTGAGCGGATCCTGCTCGTGCTTCGGCATGGCAGTTCAGACCTGGCAGTTCAGATCTTGCGCAGGGCGCGCGTGAGCGGGAGACTGACCTCGGCGAGCTTGACCGCATCCTCGTTCTGATCGATCGCGACGTACTGCCCTTGCCAATAAGCCAGCGCCGCGGTGCGCGGCGAGAGCCGCATGTCCATAACGCGTCCGATCATGATGCCATGGGTGTGGCGTTCGACAATATCCTCAATTTCGCAGTCGATCGCGGCCAGGGCGCCCGCCAGCAAAGGCGTTCCCGATGCGCGGGTGATCCATTGCGCGCCGGCAAAGCGCTCCGCTCCCTTCAGGCCCCCCTTGCCGCTGAATCTTTCGGCGATGTCGATCTGGTCCGATGAAAGGATATTGACGCCGAAAAACCCGTGGCGCAGCAGCAGCGGCCAGGACGACGATGCCCGATCGACGCTGACCAGCAGGGTCGGCGGATCGACCGACAATGACGATACCGACGTAACCGTCATGCCCGCAATATCATTGCCGCGCCCGACCGTGATGACGCTGACACCGGCCGCCAGATGGCGCATGGCGTTGCGAAAAGCGGCTGAAGATGCCTCACGGTCGATCTCGATGGTACCGACGGCGGTGCTCATGATGGCCTCACAGGTCTGATGTATCCTCAGCGCCTCTCAGGAGATTATTCAGGATCGAACCCTCCAGCCCAGCCAGATCGGCCGAGCCGCGCTGGCGCGGACGCACGATATCGACATGAATATCGTGCGCGATACGGCCGTCCTCGATGACCAGCACACGATCGGCCAGCGCGACGGCTTCCGAAACATCGTGGGTGACGAGGATCGCGGTAAAGGCCTGATCGTGCCAGACCCGCTCCAGCAACCGCTGCATCGAAATCCGCGTCAGGGCATCGAGCGCACCGAGCGGCTCGTCGAATGCCAGAACCCGGGGACGACTAACCAGCGCGCGCGCCAGCGCCACGCGCTGCTTCTGTCCGCCGGAGAGGACGGCCGGCCATTGCCCGCGTTTTTCGTCGAGGCCGACTTCGCTGAGCGCGCTTTCGGCGCGCATTTTCGCATCGGAGGATGCCCGGTCACGGCCGAGGCCGACCTCGACGTTTGACAGAACCCGCGCCCATGGCAACAGCCGGGGTTCCTGGAACATGACGCGCACGTCCTCGGGCCGCGCGTCATCGCCAAAGCTGATGGTGCCGGCGTCGATGGTTTCGAGACCGGCGATCAGGCGCAGCAGCGTGCTCTTGCCGCAGCCGCTGCGGCCGACGATGGCCACAAATTGCCCCGCGGGAATGTGCAGGTCGATGCCGCGCAGCACCTCGTTGTCGCCGAATGACTTCCGCAGACCGCGAACGGTCAGCGCAAGCCCGCGCGACGAAACGTCCGATCCGTGCCGCGCCAGCCGGGCCTGTTCGATGAAATCCGCGCGCTCCACAGGCTGGGCATCGGGCAAGACAAAACCAAGGGCTTGTTGCATGCTTGCTCTTAATGTTTCTGGAAAGCCGGGTGCCAGGAAAGCGTCAGCCGCTCGAGAGAGCGCGAGGCGCTGTCGGCGAGTTTCCCCAACAGCGCGTAGATCAGGATGCTGAGCACGACGATATCGATCTGCATGAATTCGCGTGCCTGCATGGCCATGTAGCCGAGGCCCGAGGAGGCCGCGATAGTTTCCGCCACGATCAGCGTCAGCCACATGATCCCGAGCGCAAAGCGCACGCCGACGAAAATCGACGGCAATGCGCCGGGAAAGATCACCCGCCGGAACAGTTCGCCATCGTTCATGCCGTAGATGCGGCCCATTTCGATCAATTGCGGATCGACGGTGCGAATCCCGTGCAGCGTATTGAGATAGATCGGGAAGAACACCCCAAGCGCGACCAGAAACAGTTTTGCCGATTCATCGATGCCGAACCACAGGATCACGAGCGGGATCAGCGCCAGATGCGGAATGTTGCGCACCATTTGCAGCGTGGTGTCGGTGAGCTTGCTGCTGATCTGCGACAAGCCATTGAGCAGTCCAAAGCCAAAGCCGATACCGCCACCAATGACAAAACCGACACTGGCGCGCCAGAAGCTGACCCAGATGTTGCGCGCCAGTTCACCCGACAGCACCAGCTTCCAGCCGGCCAACGCCACGTCGCTCGGCGCCGGCAAAACCCGCGCCGGCACCCAACCGGTCACGCAGGCGGCCTGCCAGACCAGTATGATTGCCAGCGGCACGATCCATTGGATCAAACCGTCGGGCCGCGGCAGCCGCAGGCCGCGAACACGCGGCAGGCTTTCGATCAGACTCATGACTGCGATGCCTTCACCAACGGCCGGTGCTCGTTGGCGATGGTTTCGCCGAATGGCCCGGTATTGACCCGAAGCGGCGTCACATTGCCCGGGCGTTCCAGCGACAACAGCGGAAATACCAGCTCGGCGAAACGATAGGCTTCCTCAAGATGCGGATAGCCTGACATGATGAACGTATCGACGCCGACGTCCTGATATTCCTTGATCCGGGCTGCGACCGTTGGGGGATCACCGACCAGCGCGGTTCCGGCGCCGCCGCGCACCAGACCGACCCCGGCCCAGAGATTCGGGCTGATCTCAAGCTTATCGCGGCGTCCGCCATGCAATTGCGCCATGCGCTGCTGGCCGACGGAATCCATGCGTGAGAAAATCTTCTGCGCCGAAGCCACCGTCTCGTCGGTCACATACTGGATCAGTTCGTCGGCGGCCTTCCAGGCTTCCGCATTGGTTTCGCGAACGATCACATGCAGGCGGATACCGAAAGAGAGCTTGCGGCCGCGCTTGGCGGCAACCGCTCTCACGCGGTCGACTTTTTCGGCGACATGCGCCGGCGGTTCGCCCCATGTCAGATACTTGTCGACGGTGTCGACGGCGACATCGATGCCGGCGTCCGACGATCCGCCGAAATAAAGCGGCGGCCGCGGCGACTGCACCGGCGGAAACAGCAGGCGTCCGTCCTCGATCCGGATATGCCGGCCTTCAACGTTGACGGTCTTGCCCGCGAGCAGATCGCTGTAGACGTTGAGAAATTCACGGGTAACGGCATAGCGCTCGTCATGATCGAGAAAGATGCCGTCACCCTTGTTTTCGACGGGGTCGCCACCGGTGACGACGTTGACCAACAGCCGTCCGTGCGACACCCGGTCAAACGTCGCGGTCATGCGCGCGGCGACGCCAGGCGATTGCAGGCCGGGCCGCACCGCGACGAGGTAGCGCAGCCGCTCGGTCCAGGGTGCTACGGCGGACGCGACGATCCAGGAATCTTCGCAGCTGCGTCCGGTCGGCAGCAGCACGCCGAAATAGCCAAGCTGATCCGCTGCCTGCGCGACCTGTCGCAAGTAGTTGAAGTTGACCTCCCGCCCGCCGATCGTGGTGCCGAGATAGCGGCCTTCGCCATGAGTCGGCAGGAACCAGAGAATATTGGCTTTCGATGGCTCGATACTCACGTGCCCGGCCTCCTTGCCGCGTCGGAAATCTTGATTGGTTTGGGCAGCAGGCCGAGCGCATAGAACGTGTCCGCGACCTGCTGCTGATCCGCGATCACGCTGCTTTCGACCGGCTTGATGCCGTAGGCCTGCCGCTGCAACGCCGCTTCGACAACCGCAACCGGCAAGCCGATCGAAGGCGCGAGCTGCTCGGCGACCGCGTGGATATCGGCTTTGGCCCAGTCATCGACCTCGCTGAGCTGCGCCAGGATCAGATCGACGATTCCGGGATCCTTTTCCAGGAATTTCTTCGAGGAAAGATAAAACTGATAATTTGACACGATGCCGGTACCATCGGCCAGGGTCCGCGCGCCGGTGGCCGCTTCGGCAGCGGCCAGAAACGGATCCCAGATCACCCAGGCATCGACCGCGCCGCGTTCGAAGGCGGCGCGGGCGTCGGCCGGCGCCAGAAACACCGGCTCGATCTCGGCGTATTTGACGCCGGCCTTTTCCAGCGCCTTCACCAGCAGATAGTGAACGTTGGAGCCTTTGTTCAGCGCGACCTTCTTGCCCCTGAGGTCGGCGACCGATTGAAGCTTGCTGTCTTTGGGCACCAGGATGGCCTCACCCTTCGGCGCGG
>NZ_JBEKXH010000057.1:0-21798 GCF_049512235.1 Bradyrhizobium sp. | reverse complement strand
TTCGAGCCAGCGCATGGCGGCGACGACCACGATATTGATCAGGAGGTACAAGATGGTGGCCGCCGTGAAGGCCTCGAACACCTGAAAGGAAAATTCCTGCACCGCCCGCGCCTCGCCGGTCAGTTCGATCAGGCCGATGGTGATCGCCACCGAGGTATTCTTGATGGTGTTGAGAAATTCTGACGTGAGTGGCGGCATGATGATGCGAAAGGCCATCGGCAGCAGCACCCAGCGATAGGTCTGCGCCGTCGTCAGGCCGAGCGCAGTGGCAGCCAACCTCTGGCCGCGCGGCAGCGATCCGATGCCCGCCCGCAGCTGCTCGGCGACGCGCGCCGACATGAACAGCCCGATACCAACGGAAGCCGTGTAGAACGGCGCGTGGGGCATCTGCTTCAGCCACAGCCCCCAGGCACGCGGCAGCAATTCCGGCAGCACGAAGAACCAGAGAAAGAGCTGCACCAACAGCGGCATGTTGCGGAAGAATTCGACATAAGCAAAGCCTGCCCAGGATGCCGTCTTCGACGGCAACGTACGCAACACGCCGACGATCGATCCGAAGACCAGCGCGATGATCCAGGCGAAGATCGCGGTCTCGACGGTCAGAACCAGCCCCGACAGCAGCATGTCGAGATAGGTGCCGGTCCCGTCGGGGGCCGGCTCGAAGAAGATGTGCCAGTTCCAGTGATAATTCAAAAAGGCCCCCGCAAACCACGGCTACAGATCAAGACTGCGCCACAGACCGCCGCTCATGCAATGGCCGCGCCATCGCACCAGCGAGGGGAGCTCACATCGCCTTATACGAATCGGGATCGGGAGAATCCGAGGGATTGGCAAATTCGTGCTTCAACTCGGCGCTGATCGGCGCATTGAGGTTCAGCCCCTTGGGCGGAATTTTCTCCATGAACCATTTGTCGTACAGCCTTTCGCCTTCGCCACTCTGATAAAGCGCGGCGGTGGCGCCGTCGACCACCTTCTTGAAGGCCACGTCGTCCCGGCGCAGCATGATGCCGTAGGGCTCCGGCTTCGAGAAGGCGTCCTTGGAGATCACATAGGCGGCCGGGTCTTTCGACCCGGCGACCAGGCTAGCCAGCAGAATGTCGTCCATTACGAACGCCACCGCGCGGTCGGTCTCGACCATCAGGAACGCCTCGGCGTGATCCTTTGCCGGGATGATGTTGACGCCAAGATTGCGGGCGGCGTTGGCTTCGGTGAGTTGCTTGATGTTGGTGGTGCCTGATGTCGAGACCACCGGCTTGCCCTTGAGATCATCAATCGAGTTGATGTTGCCGGCCTTCTTCGAAACGAAGCGGCTCGCGGTCAGGAAATGGCTGTTGGTGAACCACACCTGCTTCTGGCGTTCGGCATTGTTGGTGGTCGAACCGCATTCGAGATCGATGGTGCCATTGGCCAGCAGGGGAATGCGGGTCGAGGACGTCACCGGGTTGAGCTTGACCTCGAGCTTGTCGAGCTTGAGCTCCTTTTTCACGGCGTCGACAATCTTGTAGCAGATGTCCATCGCAAAGCCGACCGGCTTCTGGTTGTCGTCCAGATAGGAAAACGGGATCGACGAATCGCGAAAACCGAGCGTGATCGCGCCGCTCTCCTTGATGTTCTTCAAGGTCCCGGTGAGATCCTCGGCGCTGGCCTGCCCCGCGCAGAACGCGGCGGCGATCGCAAGGCCCATCAGACGCAAATGTTTCATTCGTGCTCTCCTGTTGGAGCGATTGATCGCAATGCTGGCATAAACCGGGCCGGAATAGAATGTGACTTTCGGCCGTCATCCGTCCCCCGATGGTTCCCATACCAGCAGCGATCCACCCTTATTTGCCCGCGCGCCTTTCCGCGAGCACCATCTGGTCGCGCAGAAAATCTGCGAAATCGATGCCCTCCGCCTTGAGGGCCTTGGGATAGAGCGAGGCCTTGGTCAGGCCGGGCAAGGTGTTGGTTTCGAGAAAAACCAGCCCCTGGTCCGAAACGATGAAGTCGGAGCGGGAATAGCCGCTGCACGACAGCGCCCGGTGTGCCCTGACCGCCTGATCCATGATGGCCGCGGTGATATCGGGCGCAAAACGCCCGGGGCAAATTTCCTGCGTCGATTTTGCCAGGTATTTTGCCCGGTAATCGAACACACCTTCCCCGGGGACGATTTCCACCGGCGGCAGCGCCATCAGCGAGCCGTCCAGTCGCTCCAGCACACCGCAGGTCGCCTCGGTACCGGCGACGAACGGTTCGATCACATAGTCTTCGGTCTTGGCCGCGCGGCGAAGCGCGACGAGGTCCTGGCGCGCATTGACAAAGATCAGGCCGTAGCTCGATCCATCCCGCACCGGTTTGGCAATCAGCCTGCCATGCTCGGCCAAAGCGGCCTCTGCATCCTCCAGCGCGACACCAGCCGGCGACTTCACGCCCGCGATGGCCGCAAAGCGTTTTGCGGAGATCTTGTCGAAAGCAAGATGCGACGACGCCGAGCCCGAACCGGTGAAGGCAATCCCGCGCATCTCGCACATCGCCTGAAGCTCGCCATTCTCCGCCATGCCGCCATGCAGACCGAGCAACAGCAGGCGATCCTCGGCCTTGGCCTGATCGAGCGCCTGTTCGATCGTGCCGAGGCTCGGCGTGTTGGGCGTGAACGGGTCCTCGAACGGCCGCGGATGCTTCAAAAGCACCTCGGACGAGACTTCATGCACCGTGTCATCAATATCCCAGAACCACAGCTCGGCTTCCGGCAAGGTCGTACAAAGCGCCTGGGCCGTGGCCACCGACACCTTCCCCTCTTTATTCGTCCCTCCGAACAGAATGGTAATCCGCATCAGCTTTTCTCGATCCCGATCCGCTTGATTTCCCACTGCAGCTCAATTCCGCAGTTCTGCTTGACCCGGGAGCGAACAGTCTCGCCGAGGCTTTCGATATCATGGCCGGTCGCGGTTCCCGTGTTAATCAGGAAATTGCAATGCATCTCGGAAACCTGCGCGCCGCCGACGCGCAAGCCGCGGCAGCCGGCGGCGTCGATCAGCTTCCAGGCGCTTTGACCGGGCGGATTCTTGAAGGTCGAACCGCCGGTCTTTTCCCGGATCGGCTGCGCGGTTTCGCGATGGGTTTGCACCTCCTGCATACGGGTCCGAATGGCTTGCGGTGCGGCGATCCGCCCACGGAAACGCGCGGAGGTAAATATCATCGAGGGATCGACACCGCACTTGCGATAGGCGAACTTCATGTCGGCATTGCCAAACGTATGTTTCTTGCCGCCACGCCCGATGCCGGTGGCCTCGATCAGGACGTCTTTGGTCTCGGCCCCGTTGGCGCCGGCGTTCATCCGCAGCGCGCCGCCGATGGTACCGGGAATGCCGAACAGGAACTCCAGCCCGCTGAGGTTCGCCGCCGCCGCGGCCTCGGCCACGCGCTTGTCGAGCGCGGCGGCACCGGCGGTGATGACATCGCTCTCGACGCTGGTCTCGCCGAAGCCGCGTGGGCTTAGCCTGATCACCACGCCAGGGACGCCGCCGTCACGCACGATCAGGTTGGAGCCGACGCCGACGGCATACACCGGCAGTTCGCCCGGCAGCTGCGCCAGGAAATAGCCGAGATCATCCTCATCCGCTGGCGTGAACAGCAGCTGCGCCGGACCACCGACGCGAAACCACGTCAGCGGCGCGAGGCTCTCATTGGCGAGCAGCCGCCCGCGCAATTCGGGCATCGCAGCTTTGAGAGCCGGCGTGATGTCAGGGAAGGTCAAAAATAGCCTCTCCACTCGTTATGGCCGGGCTTGTCCTGGACCAGCCCGGGCATGACGAAGTTGAAGGACAAGCCCGGGCTTGACGAGGTTAAGGGTGGTGCCATTACCCCAGCGCCTTCAATTCGGCCGGCAGCGCGTAGGCCCATTGCGTGATGTTGCCGGCGCCGAGACAGACGACGGTGTCGCCGCGAGCGGCGATGCCATGCACCACGCCAGCGAGATCGGCGGAGTTCCGCAGCGGAATGACTTCACGATGGCCGTGGGCGCGCAGGCCGAGGACAAAATGGTCGCGGTCGATGCCTGCGATCGGCGCTTCGCCGGCCGGATAGACTTCGGCGACAACAACGGTATCGGCGTCGTTGAAACAGGTGCAAAATTCCTCGAACAGCGATTGCAGCCGGGTGAAGCGGTGCGGCTGCACCACCGCGATGATTTTGCCATCGGAGGATTCTCGCGCCGCCTTCAGGACGGCTGCGATCTCGACCGGATGATGGCCGTAATCGTCGATGACGGTGACGCCATTCCATTCGCCGGTTCGGGTAAAGCGCCGCCGCACGCCGCCAAAACCTGCGAGCGCCTTGCGGATGGTCTCGTCCGCAAGGCCCAATTCGCGGGCGACCGCGATCGCTGCGGTGGCGTTGAGCGCGTTGTGCCGTCCCGGCATCGGCAGCACCAACTCGGCGATCTCATGGGCGACATCGGTCTTGCGGTCGCGAAAAGCGACCTTGAAGTTGGATCCGCCACCGATCGGATGAAGATCGATCAGCCGCGCGTCGGCCTGCGGATTTTCGCCATAGGTGATGATGCGGCGATCCTCGATCTTGCCGACCAGACTTTGCACGACAGGGTGATCGATGCACATCACCGCAAAACCGTAGAACGGCACGTTCTCGACAAATTCGCGGAATGCATCCTGCACGGCGTCAAAGGTCTTGAAATGGTCGAGGTGCTCGGGATCGACATTGGTCACAATGGCGATATCGGCCGGCAGTTTCAGGAAGGTGCCGTCGCTCTCGTCGGCTTCCACCACCATCCACTCTCCGGCCCCCAGCCGCGCATTGGTGCCGTAGGCATTGATGATGCCGCCATTGATCACGGTCGGATCGAGGCCGCCGGCATCGAGCAATGCCGCCACCATCGAGGTCGTGGTGGTCTTGCCATGGGTGCCCGCGATCGCAACGCAGCTTTTCAGCCGCATCAGTTCGGCCAGCATTTCGGCGCGTCGAACCACGGGAATGCGCTGGGCGCGGGCCGCCATCAATTCCGGATTATCGCGCTTGATCGCGGTCGACACCACCAGCACGTCGGCGCCGGCGACGTTTTCAGCCCTGTGCCCGACATTGATGGCGATGCCCTTGTCGCGCAGCCTGTTGACATTGGCGCCCTCGGCGGCATCCGAGCCCTGCACCGTGTAGCCGAGGTTAAAAAGCACCTCGGCGATGCCGCTCATGCCAATGCCGCCGATCCCGACGAAGTGGATGGGTCCGATCTCGCGCGGAAGTCTCATGGCATGTCTCGCAGTGTTTTCGTCATGGCCGGGCAAAAGCGCCAACGGGTTCGCGCCAACGGGTCGCGCGAATGCGCACCCGATGACAGGCTCCGCTTGCGGCCGGCTCCGCCTGTCTTCGCGCAGATGTCCCGGCCATCCACGAATCGCCGTCACTTCATGCAAGACGTGGATGGCCGGGACAAGCCCGGCCATGACGCAAATATTCTAAATCAGGCCTGTTTGGCCTAAATTCCAGCCACTTTCATCACCAGATCGGCGAGCTTTTCGGCGGCATCCAACCGGCCGACGGTGCGGGCGTACGCCGCCATCGCAGCTAGCCGCGCCGGCTCGGCCGCCAGCGCGGCAATTTCCGTCGCCAGCCGCTCGGAGGTAAAATCTGATTGCGCGATCCGCAGCGCGCCGCCCACCTCGGCCAGCACACCGGCATTGGCGAACTGATCCTGGTCGATCGAGCCGGGCAGCGGCACCAGGATCGACGGCCGGCCGATGGCGCCGAGTTCGGCCACGGTGCCGGCGCCGGAGCGGGAGATGATGAGATGGTTCGAGGCCAGCCGCGCCGGCAGATCGGTGAAGAACGGTGCCAGTTCGGCATTGATCCCGAGCCGGTCATAGACCGCGCGCACTCGCGCCATGTCTTCTTCGCGTACCTGCTGGGTGACGATCAATCGGTTCCACAGCGAGGGATCAAGCCGCTCGATCGCGCTTGGCACGATATCGGCCATCACCCGCGCCCCCTGGCTGCCGCCGACGACCAGCATCCGAAACGTTCCCGTCGGCTCGGGGGCGAGGTACGGCACCGCCGCCGCGGCGAGGATGGCGGGGCGCATCGGGGTGCCGACATTGGTGGTTTTTCCAGATAGCGCCGGGTCGCGGTCGAGCACGCCCGGCAGCGAGGTCGCGATCGCGCTGACGCGGCGCGACAGAAAACGGTTGGCACGCCCGAGCACCGCGTTGGCTTCGTGAATGATGCCCGGCACGCCCGTCAGCCGCGCCGCCATCAGCGGCGGCAGCGTCGGATAGCCGCCAAAGCCGACCACGGCCCTAGGTCTCAACCGGCGCATCAGGTGTAGCGAAACCGCGGTGCCGACGGCGAGCATCACCGCTGTGCGGGCCAGCGACCAGGGCGTGCGGCCGCGTAGCGTTTCGCTCGGTACCACGTCGATGGTGCCCCTGGAAAACAATCCGCTATAGCGCAGCGCGCGCGCATCGGTCGCCAGCCGCACCCGAAGGCCGCGCCGCATCAGTTCGACGCCGAGCGCCTCGGCGGGAAACAGATGGCCGCCGGTGCCACCCGCGGCCAGCAGAATGAGAGGGGCGTCGGTCATCGGGGGTTCTTTGCGAGTTGCTCTTCGTCATTGCGCGCTGACGGCCGGCGCGCAATGACGAAGAGCTGCGTTAAGATCAAGCGTAACTTCGCACCGCGTTGGCATCGCCGATCGATTCCATCTCGGTGCGGGGCCGATGCCGGGTCAGCGCCAGCATCATGCCGACGCCATAGGCCAGCGAGACGATCGAGGAGCCGCCATAGGAGATAAACGGCAGCGTCATGCCCTTGGCTGGGATCAGCTGCAGATTGACCGACATGTTGATCGCGGCCTGTGCGCCAAACAAAATCGCCAAGCCCGCTGCGGCGAAGCGCGCGAACATGTCCTCGGTGGCGTAAGCGCGCGACAGCGCCCGAATCACGATGAAGGCGAACAGAGCAAGCAGTGCAAGACAAAGGATGATGCCAAATTCCTCCGCCGCCACCGCGAACACGAAGTCGGTGTGGCTGTCCGGCAGGCTGCGCTTGGCGATGCCCTCGCCCGGTCCCAATCCGAACCAGCCGCCGTTGTAAAAGGCCTCCATCGCCGTATCGACCTGAAAGGTGTCGCCGGAGGCGGGATTCATGAAGCGCTTGATGCGGCCTGCGACGTGCGGCACCAGAAGGTAGGCCCCGAACAGTCCGGCGCTGGCAGCGCCCGCCAGTCCCGCCACCCAGATCATCCGCATCCCGGCGATGAAGAACAGGGCGCCCCAGACCATCAGGATCAGCATGGTCTGGCCGAAATCGGGCTCCATCACCAAGAGCGACACCAGCATCAGGAGCAACACCAGCGCCAGCGAGGTCGCGGGCATTTCCGGCCGCCGCGCCGATTCCGCGAACAGCCACGCCGCCAGCACCACAAACGCCGGCTTGGCCGATTCGGAGGCCTGGATGTTGAGGCCGATCAGCGTGATCCAGCGCCGCGAGCCCTTGACCTCCGGACCGATCAACAGCGTCGCCACGATCAAGAGAATGCTGACCGCGAATACGATCAGGGCGGTGCGGCGGATCTGCCGCGGCGACAGGAACGACACGCCCATCAGCACGATGAAGGACGGCAACAGGAACAGGACATGGCGGTTGAAGAAGTGAAAGGGATCGAGGCCGATCCGGGTCGCCACCGGCGGACTGGCCGCCAGCGAAAGAATGATTCCGCTCAGCATTAGCGCAATGATCGCCGCGAGCTGGGCGCGGTCCACGGTCCACCACCACTCGCTGAGGGGGTTGCGTTGTTCACGGGAGAGCATGGGCGGTCCCAGAGCCTTGAGGGTTTGCCCATTGGTCGCTGATGATGGTTTCCGAAGGGTTAACGGGATGCGGCTTTTCTTACCTATGCCGGCTTGCGGCCGCTTGCTGGGAGAGGCAAGAAAGAGCGTGCGCCCCGGCTTCCGCAATTCCCGCCGCACGCGCGGTGTGCTCCCTCGCCCCGCTCTTCGCGGGGAGAGGGTTGGGGTGAGGGGCTCTCTCAACGGGCTCGTCTCGCGGAGAGTCCCACTCACCCGGATCGCATCTGCGATGCGATCCGAACTCTCCGCGCAAGCGGGGAGAGGTAAGAAAGAATTCACATCACCGGCTCAACGCCCGGCAGCGCGGTGACGAGGTCGCGGAAGGCCGCGCCACGGATTTCGAAATTGCGGTACTGGTCGAATGAGGCGCAGGCCGGCGACAGCAGCACCACCGGGTCAGGCAAACCCGAGGCTTCGGCGTCGCGGGCGGCATGCTCGACGGCGACTTCAAGGGTCTCGGAGATCTGGTGCGGCACCGAAGCGCCGAGCGTGGCGGAAAATTCCTTTGCCGCCTCGCCGATCAGATAGGCCTTGCGGACGCGCGGAAAGTATTCGGTCAGTGAGGCGATGCCGCCAAGCTTGGCCCTGCCGCCGGCGATCCAGAATATATCGGCGAAGGATGACAGCGCGTGCGCCGCGGCATCGGCGTTGGTGCCCTTGGAATCGTTCACGAACAGGACCTTGCCGCGGCGGCCGACCTGCTCCATGCGGTGCGCGAGACCGGGAAAACTGCGCAAAGCGCTCTGCAGCATTTCGGGCGCGACCCCGAGCGCCAGCGCGCAAGCCGAAGCGCAGGCTGCATTCTGCGCGTTGTGCAGCCCCCGCAAGGATCCGATGCCGCCGATCCGCGCGATCGCACTGCGCGCGCCGCCCGATGCACGCCAGATGGTTTCGCGCTCGACATAGAGGCCGTCCGGAAGCGGGCTTTTAACCGAGACCCGGACCACGCGCTGGCCGGCCTGCTCGATCCGGTCGGCGGTATTGCGGCTCCATCCGTCGTCGACGCCGACGATCGCGGTGCCCTCTTTCTGCACGCTGGCGACCAGGCGCTGTTTGACCGCGGCGTAATGCGCAAGCGTGCCATGGCGATCGATGTGGTCTTCGCTGATGTTGAGCAGGATACCGACGGAGGGATCGAGCGACGGCGCCAGATCGATCTGATAGGACGACATCTCGATGACATGCACGCGGCCTTTGCGCGGCGGTTCCAGCGACAGGATCGCGGTACCGATATTGCCGCCCATCTGGGTATCATAGCCGGCGACGCGCATCAGATGGGCAATCAACGCGGTGGTGGTCGATTTGCCGTTGGTGCCGGTGATGGCGACGAAGGACGCATCCGGCGCATGACGCCGTCGCTCGCGGCAGAACAGTTCGATATCGCCGATCACTTCGATGCCGGCCCGTTGCGCCGCCAGCACGGTCCAGTGCGGCGCGGGATGGGTCAGCGGCGCGCCCGGCGTCAGCACCAAAGCTGCAAAATTCGCCCACGACACTTTTCGCAGGTCAGCGGTGACAAAGCCCGCTTGCGCGGCCTCGGCGAGTTTTTCAACGCCGTCATCGCCAGCGATCACTGCCGCCCCGCCCGCCTTCAAGGCGTGACAACTCGCAAGCCCCGAGCCGCCGAGGCCAAACACCGCGACCGTCTTGCCCGCGAAGGAGGTGATGGGGATCAAAGGATCACCGCAGCTTCAGGGTGGAGAGGCCGGCCAGCGCCAGCATCACCGCGATGATCCAGAACCGGATCACGATCTGCGGTTCGGTCCAACCCTTCTGTTCGAAATGGTGGTGGATCGGCGCCATCCGGAACACGCGCTTGCCCGTGAGCTTGAACGAAACGACCTGCACGATCACCGAAACCGCTTCCAGCACGAACAGTCCGCCGATCACGCCAAGGACGATCTCGTGTTTGACCGCGACCGCGATCGAGCCGAGCATGCCGCCGAGCGCCAGCGAGCCGGTATCGCCCATGAAGATCGACGCCGGCGGCGCGTTGAACCAGAGAAATCCCAGTCCGGCGCCGAGCACGGCGCCGCACAGCACCGCCAGTTCGCCGGTGCCGGCGACGTAATTGATCTGCAGATAATCGGAAAACACCGCGTTGCCGACCAGATAGGAGATCAAGCCGAAGCTCGCCGCCGCGATCATGACCGGCACGATGGCGAGACCGTCGAGGCCGTCGGTCAGGTTGACCGCGTTACCGGCGCCGACAATGATGAAGGCCCCGAACAGCAGGAAGAACCAGCCGAAATTCAACAGCACGTCCTTGAAAAAGGGAAGCACCAGCGAGGAGGAGAACGGCTGGCGTCCGAGCCGGACCAGCGCGTAGCACGCCGCCAGCGCGATCAGCGCCTCGAGCAAAAGCCGGATGCTGCCGGCGAAGCCGCCATGCGACTGTTTCGTCACTTTCAGATAGTCGTCGTAGAAACCGACGAAGCCGAAGCCGAGCGTCACCGCCAGCACGATCCAGACATAGGGATTGAGCGGATTGGCCCACAGTAGCGTCGAGACCACCAGCCCGGACAGGATCATCAGGCCGCCCATGGTCGGCGTGCCGATCTTGGTCAAAAGGTGCGACTGCGGGCCGTCGCTGCGGATCGGCTGACCCTTGCCCTGGCGAAGCCGCAAATGATCGATGATCCAGGGGCCGAACAGAAAGACGAACAGCGCTCCGGTCACCATGGCCCCGCCAGTGCGAAAGGTGATGTAGCGAAAGACGTTCAAGAACGTGCGGAACACGCCCATGCCGGGAACCGTGTTGGAAAGATCAATCAGCCAGTAGAACATTAAAATCCGCCCTATACCGCGGCTTGGTCGCGCGCGGCGCTACCGGGAAAGCGCTTTTCGAGCGCATTGACAACCGTTTTCATCTTCGAGCCGAGCGACCCCTTGATCATGATGGTGTCGCCGGCGCGTATTGCCGCTGCGACCTGCGCTTGGAGATCGGCGGCGCTATCGGCATAGCCGCCCCGTTTACCCGTGGAAAGCACGTCCCACAAGTTTCGCATCAGCGGACCGCAACAATAAACCAGATCGATATGATTGGTCTTGATGGCGTCGACCAGGCCGCGATGCAGCGCGGCGCCGGTTGGGCCGAGTTCGAGCATGTCGCCGAGCACCGCGATGCGCCGGCCATGCGCGCCGATCTCGGCATGGCCGAGCACGCTGAGCGCGGCCGCCATCGACGCCGGGTTGGCGTTATAGCTTTCATCGATCAACGTCGCCTCGCCGTTGCCGACTTCCAGCCTGCGCCGCACGCCGCGGCCCGCCGCCGGCTCGATCTGCGACATCGACAATGCGGCAAGCGCAAGATCGGCGCCCGCAAGCGACGCCGCGGCCAACACCGAGAGCGAATTCATCGCCATGTGGCGGCCGGGCACGCCGAGCTTGTAGGTCACGTCATGCCCTAGGATATTGGCCTGCAGCGCCGAACAGGTCGCATGCAGCGACATGTCGAGCAGCCGCGCGTCGGACTTTTCATCGGTGCCGAACGAGACGATGCGCGAAATGCCGAGTTCCCCGGCGCGGCGCTGCAGCCGGTCGAACTGCGCATTGTCGCGGTTGAGCACCACGGCGCCGCCGGGCTCGATGCCCGTAAATATTTCCGCCTTGGCGTCGGCAATCGCTTCGATGCCGGCAAAGAATTCCAGATGCACCGGCTCCACCGTGGTGATGATGGCGAGCTGCGGCCGCACCATCTTGACCAGCGGCTCGATTTCGCCGGGGTGATTCATGCCGATCTCGAAGATCGCAAAACGCACCGTGGCGGGGCAGCGCGCCAGCGAGAGCGGCACGCCCCAGTGGTTGTTGAACGACGCGGTGGAAGCATGGGTCGGCCCTTGCGCGGACAATACCTGCCGCAGCGCCTCCTTGGTCGAGGTCTTGCCGACCGATCCGGTGACCGCAATCACCTGCGCATGCAGGCGCGCACGCGCGGCACCAGCGAGATCGACCAGAGCCGCGAGCACGTCGTCGACCACCAATAGCGGCGCGTCGCCCGGGAATTTCGCGCGCTCGGCCGCACCGACCACCGCCAGCGCCGCGCCGGCCTGCAAGGCCGCCATGACAAAATCATGTCCGTCATGGACGTCGCCCTTGATGGCAAAATAACCTTCACCTGGCGCGATGGTGCGGCTGTCGATGGAAAGGCCGGAGACCGCTTCCGGCAATGCGCCGCTGACCTCGGCGCGCATCGCCGCCGCCATCGCGCCCGAAGTCCACAGCGGCACAGCGCTCATGCAACCCTCGGGGCAAGTGCCGCTGCAACCGCATCATGATCGCTGAACGGCAGGACGCGGTCGCCGACAATCTGTCCGCTCTCATGGCCCTTGCCGGCGATCAGGAGCGCATCACCCTCCTGCAGCGCGGATATCGCGGCTTGGATGGCCTCGGCGCGGTCGCCGATTTCTCTTGCGCCTTTGGCGGTGCTCAGGATCGCCGCCCGGATCAGGCCGGGATTTTCGCTGCGCGGATTGTCGTCGGTGACGATGACGCTGTCGGCATTCTCGGCGGCGATCGCGCCCATCAGGGGACGTTTGCCGGCATCGCGGTCGCCGCCGGCGCCGAACACCACGATCAGCTTGCGTTTGGCGTAAGGCCGCAGCGCCTGCAGCGCCTTGGCCAGCGCGTCGGGCTTGTGTGCATAGTCGACGAAGATCGGCGCGCCGTTGCATTCGCCGACCCGCTCCAACCGGCCCTTTGCCCCCTCAAGATGTTCAAGGCAAGAGAATACCTGGTCCGGCTCGCTGCCGGTAGCGATCGCGAGCCCGGCCGCGATCAGCGCATTCTCGATCTGGAATTCGCCGACCAGTGGCAGCCGGACCGCCTGCCTGCGGCCGCGGTGCTCGAGCGTCAATTCCTGCGCAAAGCCGTCGATCACGGCCCCGATCAGACCGATGCCCTCGTCGGCGCCACAGCCCTTGCCGCCGACCGCGACAAGCCGCAGGCCGCGCCGCCGCGCCGCATCGATCACGGCCTGCGAGCAATCATGGTCGGCCGAGATCACCGCCGCGCCATCGGCTTTGACGAGATCGCGGAACAGTCGCAGCTTGGCGGCAAGGTAATGTTCGACGTCGGGATGATAATCCATGTGATCGCGCGACAGGTTGGTAAATCCGGCAGCAGCGATGCGGACACCGTCCAGCCGATATTGATCGAGCCCGTGCGACGAAGCCTCGATCGCCAGATGGGTGACGCCGTCGCGCGTGATTTCGTCGAGCTGCCGGTGCAGCGCAATCGGATCCGGCGTGGTCAGCGATCCATAGATGGTGCGTTGCGGCGACACCAGCCCGATGGTGCCGATGCTGGCCGCTTGCTGACCGAGCCGCTGCCAGATCTGGCGGGTGAAGGCGGCGACCGAGGTCTTGCCGCTGGTGCCGGTGACTGCCGCGATGACGGCCGGCTGCCGCGGATAGAACTTCGCCGCGGCCAGCGCCAGCGCGCGGCGCGGATTGGGCGTGGCAACGAACGGCACGCGGCAAGCGCCTTGCGACGGATGCGCGCCGGCTACCGCAACCGCGCCGGCTGCGATCGCAGCATCGATGAAGCGCGCGCCATCGGTCTTGTGGCCTGCGAGCGCGAAGAACACATCGCCGGGCTTGACCGCGCGGCTGTCCACCGCAAGGCCTGATACCACAGCCGCTTCCGCCTGCGTATCGATCGTGGCGTCATCGCTGAACAGGTCGCGAAGTCTCATGGTCTCTTTGTCTTCCGGTCCGGCCGGCGCGTATGATAACGCCTTACTGGGTTGTCTTCGATGCCGCAAGAATGAGGCGGTCGGACGGCGGCAGGTCAAAGCGCGGCTCGATCCCCAGCAGCGGCGCGATGCGGGCGATCACATTGCCTCCGGTCGGAACCGCGTTCCAGCCGGAAGTGATGAACCCGTAGGTTTCCTTCAGCGGCTGCGGCTCGTCCAGCATGACCAGGAGCTGGTACTGGGGATTATCGGCAGGCAGAATCGCGGTGAAAGCCGTGAGCACGCGCTTCTTGACGTAGCGGCCGTTGACGACCTTCTCGGCGGTGCCGGTCTTGCCGCCGATATAATAGCCCTTGACGTCGGCTTTTCTCGCCGTACCGATCTCGGCGTTCAGCCGCATCAGGAATCGCATTTTCTCGGAGGTCTCCGGCCTGATCACCCGTTTTGCCAGCGCCATCGCTTCCGGTTCGCTGCGCTTCAGGAAGGTCGGCGGAATCAGATAGCCGCCATTCACCAGCGCGTCGATGCCCATCACCGCCTGCAGTGGTGCCACCGCGATGCCATGGCCGAATGCGATCGTCACCGTGTTCAATTCGCTCCATTTCTTCGGCAGGATCGGCGAGGCGCTCTCCGGCAATTCGGTGCGCAGCCGCTCCATTTGCCCCATCTTGCGCAGGAACGCCTTGTGCGCCTCCACGCCTTGAGACAACGCAATGCGCGCCGCGCCGACGTTCGACGAAAAGGTGAACACCTCCTTCATGTTGAGGAAGCGGCCCTTGGGCTCGTCGTCATGGATGGTGAACCTGCCGTAGTGCAGCGGCCCGCGCGCATCCCACATCGAGTTGAGATCGGACTTGCCGGAGTCCAGCGCCATCGCCAGCGTGAAGGCCTTGAACGTCGACCCCAACTCGTAGACGCCGGTGGTCAGCCGGTTGATGCGGTCGGGATCGTGCGCCTCTTTCGGATTGTTGGGATCGAAATCCGGCACCGATACCATCGCCACGATCTCGCCGGTCCTGACGTTGGAGACGAGACCGGAGGCCGCCTTGGCGTGGAATTTTTCCTTGGCCTTGAGCAGTTCGTCGCGCAGCGCGTGTTCGACGCGCAGGTCGACCGACAATTCGATCGGTCGCTGCAGACGGTCGGTGGCAAAGCCGGCGCGGTGCAGATCGGCAAGGCCGTTGGAATCGAGCCACTTTTCCATCCCTGCGATGCCCTGGTTGTCGATATTGACCAGTCCGATCAGGTGCGCGACTTCGGCGCCGGTGGGATAAACCCGCTTGTTCTCGCGCAGGAAGCCGATGCCGGGAATGCCGAGGCGGTGAATTTCCAACTGTTGCAGCGGCGTGATTTCACGCTTCAGCCAGACAAAGCCCTTTTTCGAGGACAGCCGGTCGCGTACCTCGGAGGTGTCGAGATCGGGCAGCGTCGCGGTCAGAAGTTCGATCGCTTCGTCCTTGTCGATGATCCGGCGCGGCTCGCCGAACAGACTGGGCGCCTTGACGTCGGTGGCGAGCACTTCGCCGTTGCGGTCGACGATGTCGGGCCGCGCGGTAGCGATGGCGTCCTGCGCCGCGGTCAGGCGCGCGGCGTGGCCATCGCCGCTGACGGCAAACATGATCAAGCGTCCGCCGATCACCGCATAAATGGCCGCAAAAGCCACGATCGCAAATCCGACACGGGCGCGCGCTTTCGCTGACCGGTCGACGTTGCGGCCGAAAAGCAGGGTGCGGATCAGCCGCTGCCGCCATGGTTCTCTGGGCTTTAGGGAGCTGCGCGCGGCATCGGTCATCGCGGATCCTCTGGCCCCGGCATCGAACCCGTCGCTGCGACGGAATCGATGGCCTCGATCATCGCGCCGATCGGATCGGGATCGCCCGGCCTGACGAAGCTCGGCGGCCGCTCGGGCAGGTTTTTCAACGAATCGTACTGCGTGGCATTCAGCGGCTTCAGCGCCAGATGGCGTTCGGCCAGGCCCTGCAGCCGCAACGGTGCATCAAGCCTGGCCCATTCGGCGCGCAGCACCGCGATGGCGTCGCGCTGCTCGCGAATTTCCGCACGCAGCCGCAGCACGCGCTCGGTGCGGGCGGTGGAGTCCATCTTGATCCGGTAGACATAGGCGGCGGCGAACACCAGGGCGGCGATCACGAGAAGATGGATGATCCGCATGATCAGCCTCTCCTCAACACGTCAGCGAGAACAGGCCATGCCGGCAATGCGGCGGCGGCATGCGCCGGCGCATTGGTGCGTTCGGCTGCCCGAAGTTTTGCGGAGCGGGCGCGGGGGTTGGCCGAAATCTCGTCGTCATCCGGGGTAACGGGACGCTTGGTCAAAATGACAAAACTTGGCGCGGCATGCGCAAGCTCCGGCAGATGCCGCGATCCACCACCGGCTTTGCCGCGCTCGACCATGAAATTCTTGACGATGCGGTCTTCCAACGAATGAAACGACACCACGACCAGCCGGCCGCCGGGCTTCAGCACGCGCTCAGCCGCCGCCAGCGCCAGGTGCAACTCGTCGAGTTCCTCGTTGACGAAGATCCGCAGCGCCTGAAACGTCCGCGTCGCCGGGTGAATTTCGCCCGGCTTCGACCGCACCACCCTGGAGACGATATCGGCCAGTGACCGTGTGGTCAGGATCGGCGCTTCCTGGCGCGCGGCGACGATGGCGCGGGCGAGCCTGCGTGAGTGACGCTCCTCGCCGAAGATGTAGATGATGGCGGCAAGATCGGTCTCGGAGGCGCTCGCGATCACGTCCGCCGCGGTCGGACCGTCATGGCCCATCCGCATGTCGAGCGGGCCGCCCTGGCGAAACGAGAATCCGCGCTCGGCGACATCGATCTGCATCGAGGAGACGCCGACATCCATCACGACGCCATCGACCGCATCCAAGCCCTGCGCGGCGCAAATCCTCTCGAGATTGGAAAACCGGTCCTCGACCAGCGTCAGCCGGCCGCCCGCCCGGTCAACGAGATCGAACCCGCCTGCGATGGCAGATCGGTCCCGGTCGATGCCGACGACGCGGGTTCCGGGGATGCCGAGTATCGCCCGGCTGTAGCCGCCGGCGCCAAAGGTGGCGTCGACATAGAGGCCGCCCTTGCGGGGTTCCAGCATCTCGATCGCCTGACCGCCGAGTACGGGAATATGACGTTGGGGGAACGAATTCATGCGCCGGCTCCGGGCGGCGTCGGGGCTGGGATAAGGAATTCGGACGCGAACGAGCCCATTGCGCCTCAAATATATTTGCTTGGCCGGGCTCTTCGGCTCGAAAATCACCTGCGAGGCGCGCTGGCCGATCTTCGGTGAGTCCCATCGCAAACCCTGATTTCCCGATGGAATTTGCTGGGCTGCCATGGATTTCGAGCGTCAATGAGCCTCGGCCGTCCCCCGACCGGTTCGGCTCTTCACCACTTAGTAACGTCATTTGGCGTTAAGAAAGGGTTGATGGCGCTACTATAATCGCTCGTCAGCGGGGCCGGCCGTTGCCCAGCTGTGGCGTCGTGCACACAACCCGCCAAAATTCGAAGCCCCGACGGATCATGGCATTGCGCGCATATCATAATGAGGCAATAGTGGAAAAAGTTCGTGTCAAAGTAGTACGATTGCCGTCCTGCTGCGCGGTTTGGGTTGTCCTATGCCATCAGGTCCGTTTGCATCAGCTAGTCATGAAGCAAAGCGGCGCGCAATCCCGCTCCCCAAGGCCAATGCGAACATGAAGACGTTCAACCCCGATTCCTCGATCGCTTCCGACATCATTCCGTCGGCCAATTTTGGCGACCGTAACAAGGGCCGGTTGCCCGACATGATCGTGCTGCACTACACCGGCATGCCGGATGTGGATAGCGCGATCACGCAGCTGTGCACGGCGGGCACCGAAGTGTCCGCGCATTACGTCGTACTGGAGGATGGCCGCATCGTGCAGTGCGTGCCGGAAGCCAAGCGCGCCTGGCATGCCGGCGTGGCCTCCTGGGGCGGCGAAGACGACATCAATTCCTGTTCGATCGGCGTCGAGATCGTCAACCGGGGTCATGATTGGGGCTATCCGGATTTTCCGCCGCGCCAGATCGCCGCTGTCATCGCGCTGTGCCGCGGCATCATACTCCGCCGCGACGTGCCGTCACACCGGGTGCTGGGGCATTCCGACGTTGCCCCATCGCGCAAGAAAGACCCCGGCGAGAAATTTCCCTGGCATTCGCTGGCCAATTCGGGCGTCGGCCACTGGGCGCAACCGGCGCCGATCGTGCGCGGCGAAGCCCTCAAGCTGGGTGCCATCAGCGAGGAAGTCGGCCACCTGCAGCAGGCATTGGCAAAGTACGGCTACGCTGTGCCGATCAACGGAAAATATGACGGGCCGACCATGGAAGTGGTTGCCGCCTTCCAGCGTCATTTCCGCCCCGCCCGCGTCGACGGCGTCGCCGATCGCTCGACCCTGACCACCTTGCAGTCGCTGCTGACCGGTCTTTCGACCAACGCCAGGGCCGTGTCGGCGCAGTAGTTTTGTTCGCGGCAACGGCAGTGGGCTCCCTCGCCCCGCTCTCGCGGGCGGATGGTGAGCGTGATTAAGGCGTAGGCTACCCGCGATCGTCGTCGAGCTCCCTCAGCCGCCGCGCGTAAAGCCGCCGCAGCGGCTCCAGTTGCGTCGCGGCGGTCGCCGCGAGATAGGCCTCGCGGGCCGCATCATGGCGGCCGAGCCGGCGCAGCAGGTCGGCGCGGACGGCCGGCAACAACTCGTAGCCCTGCAATCCGCCGCGGGCCTGCAGCGCGTCGATCAGGTCGAGCGCCCGCGCCGGTCCGTCGACCATCGACAGCGCCGCGGCGTGATTGAGCTCGATCACCGGTGACGGGCTGATCCGTAGCAGCACTTCATAAAGCCCGGCGATCTGCTTCCAGTCGGTATCGCGATAACTCGGCGCCCGCGCATGCAGGGCTGCGATCGCGCCTTGGACCGCGTAAGCGCCGGGACGGCCGGGCCGCCGAAGGGCGTCTTCCACCAACCTCACACCTTCGGCGATCTGCTGCGGGTCCCACAGCGCGCGATCCTGTTCTTCCAGGAGCACGATATCGCCGCCCGCGGTCTGACGCCCGGCGCGGCGCGCGTCATGCAGCAGCATCAAGGCGAGCAATCCCTCGATCTCGCCCCGCTGCGGCATCAGGGCGTCAAGCAGGCGACCAAGCCGGATCGCCTCACGCAAAAGGCTCGGCCGCATCAGATCCTCGCCCGAGGTTGCCGCATAGCCTTCGGTAAAGACGAGATAGATCACCGCGAGCACCCCGCGCAGCCGCGGCTCCAGCGCTTCGCGGTCCGGCAACTCGTAGGAAATTCCTGCGAGCCGGATTTTCTGTTTGGCGCGGACCAGGCGCTGCGCCATCGCGTCTTCGCCGGCCAGAAAGGCACGCGCCACCTGCGCGGTCGAAAGCCGGCAGACCGTCCGCAGCGTCAGCGCGACCTGAACCTCGACCGCGAACGCCGGATGACAGCAAATGAAGATCAGCCGCAGCATGTCATCGTCGAGCGCCGGGTCGGCGACATCGTTGGAGCCGGCCGCGTTGTGCAGCAACTCCTCCACGAGTTCACGCTGCTTGCCGCGAAAGACGATTTGGCGGCGGATGCGATCGATCGCCTTGTTGCGACCGACATTGACCAGCCACGCCCGCGGATTGCAGAGCTTTTCGGCCGCGGGCCAGCGTTCCAGTGCTAGGGCAAAGGCATCCTGCAACGCATCCTCGGCAAGATCGAAATCACCGACGAGGCGGATCAGGGTTGCCAGCGCCCGCCCCGCCTCATCACGGAATATTTTCTCGATTTCGCTGGGAGACATGGGAATGCACCGTTTATCGACCGACATTTCGGGTCTGCCAACGGGTCCGCGCAAAGCGGCGCCCGATGACAACCTCCGTAGCAACCCGGAATGACAGCTTCGCGATCAATTAATAGGTCCAGATCGGCCTGACCTCGATCGACCCCGATCTCGCGGTGGGAATCCGCGCCGCGATAGCAAGCGCGGCGTCGAGATCCTTGGCCTCGATCAGATAGTAGCCGCCGAGCTGTTCGCGGGTTTCCGCGAACGGACCGTCGGTGGTCAGGGTCTTGCCGTCGCGGACCCTGACGGTGGTCGCCGTCGCGCTCGGCTGCAGCCGGTCGCCAGCCTTGAAATTGCCGCTCTGGATGATGCCTTGGGTGAAGGTGCCATATTCCTCCATCATCTTCTTGCCGGCGGCGGCATCCATTTTGCCGGCCTCGGCCTCGTTCTGGTAGATCATCAGCAAATACTGCATCTTCCTTGCTCCTTTTTTGATCGGCGGGGTTCGCCGACACCCAGTCGAACGGAACGATCGCAAAACGACATCTCCAGGATAAATTATTCGCCCCGCCCTCGGCCGAAGTTAACGGCTTGACGCGACGGCGCTAAGCCCCCATGCCTTGAGTCGTCAGTCGGCCGGACGGCCGCTCCGGCAGTCACCGAAAGGTGGCCGAAGAGGAAAGTCCGGGCTCCATCGACATGCGGTGCCGGATAACATCCGGCGGGGGTGACCCCAGGGACAGTGCCACAGAAAACGAACCGCCCGCCTTCGCCCCTTTGGGGCTTCGGCGCGACAGGCCCTCGGGCTTGCCGCGCCAAAGCAGCGCGAGCTGTGACGGCGGGTAAGGGTGAAAAGGTGCGGTAAGAGCGCACCGCGGATCCGGCAACGGAAACGGCATGGCAAACCACACCGGGAGCAAGACCGAATAGGGACGGCAACGCGGCACTGTTCGCTTCGTAAGCGATAACACCGCGGGGGCGATGTCAGGCTCGCCGTCCGGGTAGGTTGCTCGAGGCAACGTGCAAACGTTGTCCCAGAGGAATGGCCGTCGCGTATCGTCCGCGCGAGCGGGCGGTGCCCTACAAAACCCGGCTTACAGGCCGGCTGATGCCTTTACGCGAAAGCGTTTTCGCGCGAAGCGGGAATTCCAGTTCGCGGGAATTCGACGCGTGTTACTGAAATGAGGGGTTCGGCGCAACACGCCGGACCCCTCGCCACATCGTCCGCACGCCGGCTGCTGCCGCCTTACCCACGGCCGCCGCTCCTGTTCTGCGATGTCGCCGAACCGCCAATCACGGGGGCGTCGGCATTGCCGTCCACGGACTCCATGGCTAGTCTAAACCAGCCCACTCGCTAATTCAGACAAGGACTCTGGATTTCCAAACCAGAAGGCCCACGTTTGTCCGCAGCGGCTGGCTGGAGATTCTAGGCATGCAGTGTCCTCGGTGTCGGCTGAACAATCGCGACGAAGCGCGATTCTGCCGAGCTTGTGGGACGGCCGTCAGGCCCGTCTGCTCGGTCTGCGGAAGCAATTTAACCGCCGAAAGCAGGTACTGCGACAATTGCGGTTCGCCCTCTGCCGGCGTCGCGGCGGGGCAGATTGTTTCACCGCCGCTGGCTTCGCCCTATTTCCCCGCGGCTGCCTCTGCCGGCAAAACGATCTTCAGCTCCGATACAGCGCTGGAAGGCGAGCGAAAGCAAGTCACGGTACTTTTCTCCGACGTGCAGGGATCAACCGAACATATCGCCGATCGTGACCCTGAGGAAGCACGTCGGCTTCTCGATCCGATCCTGCAGCGGATGATGGAAGCCGTCGACCGTTATGAAGGCACGGTCAACCAGGTGATGGGCGATGGGATTCAGGCGCTGTTCGGAGCACCGATCGCCTACGAGGATCACGCCGTCCGAGCCTGTTACGCCGCCCTCAAGATGCAGGAATTGATCAAGAGCTACGCCGAAGAGCTGCGCCGGACCGAGGGCCTTCCGCTGCAGATTCGCGTCGGCCTGAACTCAGGCGAGGTTCTGGTGCGCTCGCTGGGCAGCGAACTCCACACGAACTATTCCGCCCATGGCGAGACCACTCACGTGGCGGCTCGCATGGAGCAGATGGCTATACCGGGAACTGTTCTGATCTCTTCACGGACCTTTCAGCTTGCGGAGGGATATGTGTTGACCCAACCGCTCGGCCCGATGTTCGTCAGGGGGCTGGCGGCGCCGATCGATGCGTATCAGCTGGTGGGAGCCGTCGCGGTCTCAAGACTTCAGGCGCTTGCCAATCGCGGACTGACCCGATTTATCGGGCGTGAGGGCGAGCTGGACCAGTTGCGTCGGGCGCTCGATCGAGCGCAAGCGGGCAATGGTCAGGTCCTTGCGTTGGTGGGCGAGCCGGGCGTCGGCAAGTCTCGCCTGATCCAGGAGTTTATTCACTCGGAGCACACTCAAAGCTGGCGGATCCTTGAAGCCCGCG
>NZ_JBEKXH010000056.1:0-21828 GCF_049512235.1 Bradyrhizobium sp. | reverse complement strand
CGTGAGCGCGCCCGTCACGTCCAGAGGCATCGCGCCACATCGCATCGCGGCGATGATCCTGCGCTATTGGTACCTTTTGGTCTCATCCTGGCCGCGGCTGCTGGAACTCTTGTATTGGCCCGCTTTGCAGATCATCACATGGGGCTTCCTGCAGAGTTACATTTCGCAGAATGACGGGTTTTTCGCCCGCGCTGGCGGTACTTTGGTCGGCGCCGTGATCCTGTGGGACATCCTGTTTCGCGGGCAGCTCGGCTTTTCGATCTCGTTTCTCGAGGAAATGTGGGCGCGCAATCTCGGCAACCTGATGATGAGCCCGTTGAAGCCAATCGAGTTCCTGATCTCGCTGATGATCATGAGCCTGATCCGGCTTTTGATCGGCGTGATCCCGATGACGCTCTTGGCGTTGTTCTTTTTCGATTTCAATCTGTTCGGCATCGGGCTGCCGCTGATCGCCTTCTTCTGCAATCTGATTTTCACCAGCTGGTCGCTCGGCATATTCGTCTCGGGGCTGGTGCTGCGAAATGGCCTGGGGGCCGAGAGCATCGTCTGGACGCTGATGTTCGGCGTGATGCCGCTGGCCTGTGTCTACTATCCCGTCTCGGTGCTGCCGCACTGGCTGCAATATGTCGCCTGGACGCTGCCGCCGACCTACGTGTTCGAGGGCATGCGAGCGTTGTTAACGGAGCGTGTGTTTCGGACCGACCTGATGGTCGATGCGCTCGCGATCAACGCCGTGCTCTTTATTACGTCATTTGCGATATTTCTTGGGCTGTTACGAAGCGCGCGCCGTCATGGCTCGTTACTTCAAGGCGGCGAATAGGTTCTTTGTCCCAATGTTTTGATGGACCCCCGCAGCTTTGGCCGCGTAGATATACCGATCGGAGCATTGACGCATTATTACGCATTGGTGCATTATGCTGCGTCGCAACAAGGGATTTGGAACAGGGATTTGAACAATGCCTATTGGTGAGTTTGGCGGCGCACCGCCCCTGGTGGCCGAAGGCAGTCCGGCGCTGACAAGGCCGATGTACTGGATGTACGAAATGGGCCAGGCCTCGCTCAACCCGGCGCGCGCCGTTACCGATGCGACGAAAATCCTGTTCCAGAACCCGCTCAATCCGTGGTCGCATACCGAGTTCGGCAAATCCATCGCCGCCGGTTGCGAACTGTTCGAGCGGACGACGCGCCGCTACGGCAAGCCCGAATGGGGCCTTGATGACACCGAGGTCAACGGCGTGCGCACGCCGATTGAGATCCGCTCGATCTGGGAAAAGCCGTTCTGCCGGCTGTTGTACTTCGATCGCAGGCTGACGCGTCCGTTGCGCGCGCCGCAGCCCCGCGTGCTGATCGTGGCCCCGATGTCGGGCCATTACGCCACTCTGCTCCGCGGCACGGTCGAGGCCTTCCTGCCGACCCATGAGGTTTATATCACCGACTGGTCCGACGCCCGGATGGTCCCGGTGACCGAGGGCCGTTTCGATCTCGACGACTATGTCGATTACATCATCGAGATGCTGCATGTGCTCGGCGGCAACATGCATGTGATCGCCGTATGCCAGCCTTCGGTGCCGGTGGTGGCGGCGGTGTCGGTCATGGAGGCCAACCGCGATCCCTTTGTTCCGATCTCGATGACGCTGATGGGCGGCCCGATCGATACCCGCCGCAATCCGACCGCGGTCAACAATCTCGCCGCCGAGCGCGGCATCGCGTGGTTCCGCAGCCACGTCATCACCAAGGTGCCGTTTCCGCATCCCGGCGTCATGCGCGATGTCTATCCGGGCTTCCTGCAGCTCAATGGCTTCATCAGCATGAATTTCGATCGCCACATGGACGCGCACAAGAACCTGTTCAAGAATCTGGTGAAGGGCGATGGCGATCTGGTCGACAAGCATCGCGATTTCTATGACGAATACCTCGCGGTCATGGATCTTACGGCGGAGTACTATCTGCAGACCGTCGATACCGTGTTCGTCAAGCACGCGCTGCCGAAGGGCGAGATGACCCATCGCGGCCAGCTGGTCGATCCGTCGAAGATCAGCCGCGTCGCACTGATGACGGTGGAAGGCGAGAACGACGACATTTCCGGGCTTGGGCAGACCGAAGCGACGCACGCGTTGTGCAGTTCGATTCCCGACCATCGCCGGGTGCATTACGTGCAAAAGGGCGTCGGCCACTACGGCGTCTTCAACGGCTCGCGTTTCAAGTCGGAAATCGTGCCAAGGATTTCCGATTTCATGATGTCGGCGGCTAATCCGAAGCCCAAATTGGTTTCGGCTGCGGAATAGACGCTGCTCCCACAACGTCGATGCGCGAGCAACCGTTAGCGTCGAGCAACCGATCGTTCCTGAGGTAATTTTTTACCTCAGGAATAAGCCTGATTCTGTTCGCCTGGAAGGAGTGAGTTCAAGCTCAATCCTTGAGGGGGTGTGCGAGGCGCTTTTTCGTCCAAAATTATTTCGACTGCCCCCATCCTGTAGCGGCAGATCGCCGGTCAACCCCTGTATATTGGGCAAATGATTTGTTTTTGCGCCGAGCGATTCCACTGGCGTCGGATATGGCAAAATCCTGGCGAACTCCTGATCCCCGGAATTGCAGACATGGCCACTCGCGCCCTCCTTTATCGGCGGCCTTACGAACCGTCGACTCTCCTGGTCAAGCACGGCTCGCAGATTTACTCCGTTCGGCTGCGCCGGCATCGCCGTGCGCGGCGCTACACCTTGCGCATTCATCCGAGCGACCGCGAAGCGATCCTGACCATGCCGCCGCGTGGAACCATCGCCGAAGCCAAGGATTTTGCGCAGCGTCACGGCGGGTGGATCGCCGCGCGCCTCGGGCGCTTGCCGAAGGCGGCGCCGTTTCTACCGGGCACCGTGGTGCCGCTGCGCGGCGTGCCGCACCGGATCGTGCATCGCGCAGGTCAGCGTGGCACGGTGTGGACGGAAACGCGCGACAGCGGCGAGCGGACTCTCTGCGTCGCAGGCGCTGCTGAACATACCGAGCGGCGGGTCCTCGACTACCTGAAGCGCGAAGCGCGCCGCGATCTGCACAAGTCGGCGCAGGCTCATGCCGAGGCGCTGGGCGTCAGGGTCAAGCGGCTGTCGATCCGCGACCAGTCGAGCCGCTGGGGTTCCTGCACCTCGGCCGGTTCGCTGTCGTTTTCGTGGCGGCTGATCCTCGCGCCGCCCTACGTGCTCGATTATCTTGCCGCCCATGAGGTAGCGCACCTCGTCGAGATGAATCACTCGGCGCGGTTCTGGCGAGTGGTCGCCAGGATCTGCAATCATGTCGAGCGCGCCAAGACCTGGCTCGACACCTGCGGCAACGATCTGCATCGCTACGGAATACAGGACTGATGCGCGGGGGGTATCGACGCCCCTCACCGGCAACGAGGACTCGCCGTTTCCGACCAGCCGAAGGCGCGGCTCGCGTCGAAGCCGCACACTTGAGGTGGAGGCTTCAAAGCAAGGGCGGGCCGGGCCTATATGCGGCTGTCAGCGCTCCCGTTGCAGCGCGAGCCGGACCGGGCCGAACTCCAAAAGAGGATCCTGCACACATTCCCGCCATCGCAATCGGTGTCCCTCAGCGTGGAGGCGGAAATACACCACGCGCCGCGTCTCCGAGGAGGTATTGCCGCCCATGTTATGGCCGAGCTGAGATTGTCGACCTCTCCAAGCGCGGCTTCGATCAGTGGTTTGGATACGGCATCGGACGCTACGATATAACCGCGCTCGGCAAATGAGCACATAAGATCGGTGGAGATACGGGGCACTCGTACCTCGGATGCCAACGTCAGCCTGTCCCCTTCTTGACGTGCCCCCGAAGGTGGAGCGACACTTGGCTTCCAACCGGAACACTCAAGAGTCCCGGACAAATCTGCGGGAGCAAGCCGATGTCAAAACGCAGCCCTTCTCCCGGCATTGGACGCCGGCATTTTCTCAAGGGCGCCACGCTCGCCGGCGCTGCGGCTGTCGCTACCCCGGCAACGGCCAACACGGCGATATCGGGTGCGTCCAGTGATCGCCCCAAGGCCGGGGTTCCCGGGCCAAGGCTCGCGGCGGCGGAGACGATGCCGCCGTCGAAGGACCCTGTCAGCCAGACCAGCAGCGGCGGCGATTTCATGGTCGATGTGCTCAAGACGCTCGACATCGACTACCTGGCCATGAATTGCGCGTCCAGCTTTCGCGGTTTGCACGAAGCCGTGCTCAATCACGGCGGCAATACCAAGCCCGAGATACTGACCTGCCCGCACGAGGAAATCGCGGTTCATATGGCGCAGGGTTACGCCAAGATCGAGGGCAAGCCGATGGCCATGATCTGCCATGGCGTGGTTGGGCTGCAGCACGCCACCATGGCGATGTACAACGCCTGGTGCGATCGCGTACCGGTCATCGTGATGGGCGGCAACATCATCGAGGCCAACAAGCGCGGGCCCGGCGCCGAATGGGTGCATTCCGCCATCGACCCGGCCGCGATTGTGCGGGATTTCGTCAAGTGGGACGATCAACCGGCCTCCCTGCAACACTTCGCGGAGTCGGCGGTGCGCGCCTATAAGATTGCGACCACACCGCCGATGGCCCCGGTCATGCTCTCGCTGGACGCCGAGTTGCAGGAAAATCCGATCCTCGACGCCGAGACGCTGCACATCCCGAAACTCACCAAGGTTAATCCGCCACAGGGAGATACCGCCGCGTTGGCGGAACTCAGCAGGATGCTGGTCGCGGCGGAGTACCCCGTGATCATTTGCGACCGCACGGCGCGGACGCCGGCCGGCATGGCGCGGCTGGTCGAGTTTGCCGAGACGTTGCAATGCGCTGTTGTCGACAATGCCGGACGCATGAACTTCCCGTCGCGGCACCCGCTCAACCAGTCGTTCCGCCGCTCCGTGATCGCGCAGGCGGATGTCATCCTGGCGCTGGAAGTGAACGAGCTCTGGGGTTCGTTGAATGCCTTCAGCGACCGCATCGTTCGCACCTCCCAGCCCAGCTACAAGAAAACTGCGAAAATCGTCACGCTGGGAAGCCGCGAACTCTATATGAAGTCCAATTATCAGGATCTCGGACGTTACCAGGAGGTCGACCTTTCCATTGCCGGCGATGCCGAAGCAAGCCTCCCGACCCTGATCGAGCAGGTGAAACGTCTGATCGACGAGGACAGAAAATCGGCCTTCGAAGCACGGGGAAAGAAGCTTGCCGCCGCCAAGCTCGCCGCCGTCGAACAGGCAAAATCCGATGCGACCATCGGTTGGGATGCAAGCCCGATCACGACCGCGCGGCTCTGTGCCGAGGTCTACGGCCAGATCAAGGACGAGGACTGGTCGCTGGTCGGCAGTTCGATCCGGCTGTCATGGCCGCACAAACTGTGGAACATCGAAAAACCGTACCAGTGGAACGGAGTCTCGGGCGGCGCCGGCGTCGGCTATAACCTGCCGGCTTCGCTGGGCGCCGCACTCGCCAACAAGCGACACGGCCGCCTGACGCTGGCGTTCGGCGGCGACGGCGACTTCATGTTCGTGCCGAGCACGCTGTGGACGGCGGCGCACCATCGCATTCCCTTGCTCTATATCGTGCACAACAACCGCGCCTATCATCAGGAATACATGTATCTGCAGGCAATGGCCGCGCGCCACGGCCGCGGCATCACCAACACCGAAATCGGCACCACGATCAAGGATCCGAACGTCGATTACGCCACCGTGGCGAGGGGTTTTGGCGTCTACGGCGAAGGTCCGATTGCCGAACCCGGGGATCTCGGGCCCGCACTGCAGCGCGCGATCGCGATGGTCAAGTCCGGGCACCCGGCGCTGGTCGATGTCGTGATGGACCCGCGCTGAGGAGATGGCCATGAAGCAGTTTGGAACGCGGTCCGGGCGGCTCGTTGCGGCGGCGCTTGCTGGAGCGGCATTGGCGGTTGTCGGAATCGCGGCGGCACCGGCGCAGGATGCCGCCGTCGGCGATGTGGCGAATGGCAAGCGTCTCTATCTCGCCGATGGTTGTTTTGAGTGCCATGGTCGCGCCGGTCAGGGCGGCGCAATGAACTATCAGACGCCCGCTCTTGCCCAGTTGGAGTTGCCGGTTGAATCGTTTGTGGCGTTTCTGCGCGAGGCACCGAACGATATGCCGGCCTATTCCGCGAATGTCCTGTCGGACAAGGACGCCGCCGACATCCACGCCTTCCTGCGCTCGCTCCCAGGGCGCAAGCCGGTCAAGGATTTTCCGCTCCTGAACCAGTGAACGGGCCACAACCGTACTCCACCCGCGCATAGTCATTCAGGTTATGGGGCGTTACCGGCGCGGGTCCGGCCTTTGCTCGACAATTAGAGGCGGACGGGAATGCTCCGTTCCATATTGCAGAACTTCCGCCCTCTCCAAGGTAACAAGACCGCTCGACATCATGCCGTCAAGCACGGGCAGGAAGGTGTCGATTTTCTCCTGCGAGTCGATGATCTCAACCACCACAGGCAGATCCTGCGAAAGGCGCAACAACTTGCTGGCGTGGATACGGCTGGAATGGCCAAATCCGATATGGCCGCGCAGGACAGTTGCACCGCCAAGGTGCATCTCCCGTGCCTTCAGGACGATTGCCTCATGGAGAGGAACACGATGAAATTTATCGCTCTCCCCGAAGAAGATGCGGAGCAAGACGGCTTCCCGCGGAATCTGCATTTCCTATCCCCTCTTTGGCACGGCATTGTTGCCGGCTAACTCATTCATCAGTCCGCTCACGCAGCTTCTCGATCGGGCTCGGCTGCCCCTCGTTTCGGCAATATATGACTTGGCAGGTAGAAGGCGTTGGCAATAACCGTCGGTACGACGGCGCTGGCGATCACCGTGGCGACCAGCGCCGAATACTGGGCCCGGCTGATGATGCCGTGCGAAAGCCCGAACAGGGCCGAGATGGTCCCGAAGGTGAGGCCGGTCGACATCAAGAGGGTCGTGTACATCGCCTCCTTGTTCGGCGAGCCGAACAATTTGGTGACGGGGTATACGCCGACGATCTTCGTTCCGACTTTTACCAGCAGAAAAAGGATGAACGCCAACGGAGCGGCAACCAGGTCCGGTATGGAAACAAAGGAGCCGGCACGAATGAAATAAAATGGCGTCAGCAGCCCGAATGTCAGCGTACGCAACCGCCGGATCAGCGCGTGATCCTTGCCGACCGTGCCGGCAAGCACCATTCCGATCAGGTAAGCCGGAAGCACCGCCTCACTATCGGCCCAGGCCGCCAGCGCTCCCATTCCCAGCAGGCACAGCAGCAGGAATTTCGCTTCCAGCTCGGAAGGACGATTGCCGTAGAGTCGAAAAAACCGCGGGGTGACCCAGGGAAGCACGATGAAGACCACAACCCCGGCGCCGAGAAAAATCAATGTCTTCATCGTGAACGGAGCGAAGATGAGTCCGAGCGCGATCACAGTTCCCAGATCGGTTACAAAACAAGCCGCCAGGATGGTCTTGCCATATTCCGTGGTATTGAATCCGAACTCCAGCATCACGGCATAGACGACCGCGACGGACGTGGTGGACATTGCAACCCCCGCCAGCCAACTCGGCATCGGATCCCAGCCAAGCAGGTAATGGGCCGCGGCCGCACAGCCCAGGAAGGGGCACAGGAAGCTCACGAACCCGACCGACACCGCCTCCTTCCATTTCAGCCTGAACACCTGCGGATCAAGTTCAGCTCCGGCGAGGAAAGTCAGTACGATCGCGCCCAGGCCGGATAGAAATTTTACCCAGGACTCATCGGTGCCGAGCACCGCCGCGCCAACCGCGGCCCCGATGATCAACTGGGCGATCGTTCCAACCACGATTTCCGACAGCGCAGTCGAGATGCGCAACCAGATCGAGAGCAGACTTTCTTAGTCGGGAAACCAGCGAAGACAAGAACGAACTGGTTCCAATCAGGAGGTCATCGGCGTGTTTCCGCAGCCTTGTGTCTGGTCAGGCATCGGCGGTTTTATCCTTGCCGTACTGCAGCACCTGGAGTTTCTCCAGCGTGACCAGACCACTCTCCATCATGTCGTCAAGAACCGGCAGGAATTCATTGATCTTCTCTTCTGAATCCACGATTTCGATCACCAGGGGCAGATCCAGTGAAAGCCGCAGAATTTTATCGGTGTGGATCAGGCTCGATTTGCCGAAACCCATCGGGCCACGCAACACGGTGGCGCCAGCCAGGTGCATCTCGCGCGCCTTCTTCACGATGGCCTCATAGAGCGGACGACCATCGTATTTGTCATTTTCACCCGTGAAAATTCTTAACAGCAGGGCTTGTTTCGGCATTTGCATTTTCAAGTTCCTTGCAGACGATTGAGACGCGCCGCCAGCGCATGACCGAGCCATACGGCTGTCATCCAGCCTGCGACCGAGACGACCAGATTGAGAGATGCAGCCTGGATGTTGCCGGACTGCACGAGGCGCAACGTCTCGAGACTGAACGCGGAAAACGTCGTGTACCCCCCGCATATTCCGACCATGACGAACTGCCTCTGCCGCGGACTGACGAACAGCCTGCCGTCCGGGCCGGTCAGCGCCGCATAAAATCCGATGATGAACGAGCCGGTGACGTTGACGAACAAGGTGCCCCACGGAAAGCCGCTGCCGAACTGGCTCAAGAACAGGACGGAAACGAGATAGCGCGCCACGCCTCCGACAATGCTGCCCAGCGCGACGGCAATATAGGAACCGGTCCTATCCCAAAATCTTTGCCACCAGGTGGAACGGCGTGCGCGGTGCGGAGGGGGGGTTTGTGCCTGTTTGGCTACCGGCGAGTTCGGTGAGACGTTGTCCTGCATCGCAGAGACTCACTCTACCCGAAAGCGTGGTGGCCGGCGGCAAAGCCGGCAGCGACGGCAACAAGACAAAGCGACACCGACAGCACTAGATTCCAGGCAGCGAGCGATATCTCGCTGTCGCGAGCGAGCGACAAGGTCTGGAGGCTGAAGGAAGACACGGTCGTGTAGCATCCCAGGAATCCGGTGACGGCAAATTGCCAGGGTCTGACGGCCGCGAAAACCCCGTGGTCGGCGGCGGAAGCCGCAAGCACGCCGATAAAAAACGCGCCGCTCACATTGATGACCATGGTTCCCCAGGGGAATGTTTCGCCGACGCGGCGCGCGACAAATCCGGATAGCCAGAATCTGGCTATCCCACCGAGGACACCGCCAAGAGAAACCCAGATCACTCCGTCGATTGTATCCACTGCATGCCTCGGGTTGTTTTCAGGTTTGCACGCTACCCAAACTTCCTGCCGAACGCCTACACGTCAAACAAGGCGGCCAACATCATCACTCGCTCCGCAGCATCCTCCTGCATTTTGCCTGCCAAGAAAGTATCCTCGGCATCAGCGAGCGCGCTCTGCCGGTGGCGCACACCATCGCGGGCTCGCGCACGGCACAGTAACTTCACTTCGCGTTGAGATGGACAAGGTCCGAGCTGGCGCATCGCCATGACTTAACTCCCGCATTCTCGACGCGGCAGGAGTCATCAGCCCTCATCAGGCGGTTTTGGGGAACCCCATCCCCTTGGATAACAAAACACTAGACGATTTCTGGCCGAGGATCAATATCGCTGCCGACACTTGGCCGATCCCGGCGGGACTGCCCGCTCAACGATCAATACTGCCGAGGTTTTGAATGATCACCATTCTGTTGGTCCGCCACGGTCACGTGGAGGGCATCAAAAAACCGGAGCGTTTCAGGGGCCGCGCCGACCTCGTTCTGACCGAAACCGGACAACGGCAGGCCGAATTGCTGGCGCGCCGGATCGCATCGCAATGGGCCCCGAGTTCGATCTTCACCAGTCCGCTGCAGAGATCCATCGCAACGGGCGCGGCAGTCGCCAAGGCTTGCGGCGTTCCATCACAGCCATTCACGGGGCTCACCGATCTCGACTACGGTGCATGGCAGTCGCTGACCTATGACAATGCCCGCGCCAAAAATCCCGATCTTTTTGCAGCTTGGTTCAGAAGTCCCCATTTGGTTCGATTTCCCGACGGGGAGTCGCTCCAGGATGTCGCGGCCCGTACCGCTGATGTGCTACGATTCGTTCTTTCACGGCAGGAGGCGGACACACTCGTCCTGGTAGGCCATGATAGCGTCAACCGCGTCCTGCTGACCGAGGTTCTGGACATGCCGCTGTCGGCCTATTGGCGGTTCGCGCAAGATCCATGCTGCATCAACGAAATCCAGGTCACGGGCAATTCGTTTCAACTGCGCCGAATGAACGACACCGCGCACCTGGACGTCGGGATCGCCTAGCCAAGGGAGGCGGTGTGGCGTGTCCCCGACGCGGTGCGGTGCATCTTCCCGATGCGGCGCAGCCTCGACCCACAGAACCTCGCCGCTTGCGCGTCTATCGCCCGAACAGCCGCTGCATCAGCCAGCCGTCCAATCCGGACGCCGCTTCCGGTCGCACCGAGGCCCGCGTCGGCGCCGGCCGGGCCGCGGCGCCCGCGGGCGAGGCAATGCTGGCCGGCGGCGCGCTTGCTGGCGGGGCGGCCTGAGCGACCTTGGAGAACAAGCCGCCGGCTTGTGAGGCCGGCAACGGCACGGCGGCGACGCCCTGGTGCGCTGCCTTCATGAAACGGCTCCAGACCTCCACGGGCAGGCCGCCGCCGGTGGCCTTCCTGGTCGGGGAATTATCGTCATTGCCGAGCCAGACCCCGCTGACCAGATCGGCGGTGTAGCCGATGAACCAGGCGTCGCGAAAATCCTGGCTGGTACCGGTCTTGCCGGCGGCCATCCAGCCCGGAATCTCCGCCTTGTGCGCGGTGCCGGAGATCAGCGTCTCCTGCATCATGGTGTTCATCATCGCGACGTGGCGCGGCTCGATCACCCGGCCAAGCTGGTCGTCGGGCCGCGCATAGAGCAGCTTGCCCTGGAGGTTGCGGATTTTGGTCACGACATGCGGCGACACGCCGAGGCCGCCATTGGCGAACGGCGCATAGGCGCCGACCAGTTCGGTGAGCGAGACTTCCGAGGTGCCCAGCGCGATCGAGGCATTGGCGTCGAGCTTCGACGAAATGCCGAGCCGGTGCGCGGTGCGCACCACATTCTTCGGTCCCACTTCCAGTCCGAGCCGCACCGCGACGGTGTTGAGCGACATCGACAGCGCCTGCGTCAACGTCACCGCGCCAAAATATTCATGGCCGTAATTCTCCGGCTTCCAGCCCTTGACGTCGAGCGGCGCGTCTTGCCGGATCGTCTCCGGCGTCAGCCCGGCCTCGATCGCGGTCAGATAGACGAAGGGCTTGAAGGCCGAACCGGGCTGGCGCTTGGCGGTCACCGCGCGGTTATACTGGCTCTCGGCGTAGTTGCGCCCCCCGACCATGGCGCGCACCGCGCCGTCGGGCGACATCGCCACCAGCGCGCCCTGGCTGACGTTGAACTTGACGCTTTTGGCCGCAAGCTCATCAATGATTGCGGCTTCGGCAACCGACTGCAGCTTGGGATCGATCGTGGTTTCGACCACGATGTCCTGGTCGATCTGGCCGACCAGATCGTCGAGCACTTCGCCGATCCAGTCCGCGACATAATTGATGGTGCCGGCGCCCGCCGCCTTCACATGGTAGGAGGGTTGCCCGATCGAGGCCTGCGCCTGGGCTTCGGAGATGAATTTGGCGTCCGCCATGGCGGCGAGCACAAGCTCGGCGCGCTTCTCGGCGCCTTCCGGATTGCGGTTCGGTGCCAGCCGCGACGGCGATTTGACCAGGCCTGCCAGCATCGCGGCCTCCGCCAGCGTGACGTTCTTGGCGGATTTTCCGAAATAGCGTTGCGCGGCTGCGTCGACGCCATAGGCGCCGGAGCCGAAATAGACCCGATTAAGGTAGAGTTCGAGAATTTCCGCCTTGGAATGCTTGCGCTCCAGCCAGATCGCCAGTTCGACTTCCTGCAATTTTCTCAGCAGGGTGCGCTCCTGGGTCAGAAAAAGGTTCTTGGCGAGCTGCTGGGTCAGCGTCGAACCGCCCTGCGAAACGCCGCGATGCAGGATATTGGCCACGGCGGCGCGCAGAATCCCCAGGGGATCGACGCCGTAATGCGAATAGAACCGGCGGTCTTCGATGGCGATGAACGCCTTGGGCAGGTAGGGCGGCAGATCTTTCAGTGCCACGTTGGTGCCGGCCATTTCGCCGCGCATCGCCAGCACGCTGCCGTCGAGGCCCGTGATCTCGATGGTCGGCGGCCGCTTCGGAATTTCGAGCGACTGGATCGGCGGCAGATGCGCGCCGGCCCAAATCAGGACACCTGTGGCCGCGATCCCAGCCCACAGGCCGAGCACCGTGCCCCAATAGAACAGGCGCGAAAGGCCGCCGCGCGTCCGGCTGGATTTGCGCTTGCGGCTCGCCCGGTTCACGCGCGGCTTGCGTTCGGCTGGAGCATCCTCTTCGCCGCCGGCGTCCTGGCGATTTTGCCGCTCCGGGGTCGCGTTGCCGCCGCCGACGCGATCCCCCGGACCGAGCCGCAATGCGGCAAGCGAAGCGGCGAGCCCGAATCGCGGCTCGATGCGTCCGCCGCTCTTTTTCCGACCCCACGCCATACGCCAACGCCCACGCCACGCGCGTCTTCCGCAAAAGTGGATACCGGTTTTGCGAACGGAATACGCGCCACATACAAGCGAGCATTTTCCTGCGGCCAACCGCACCCCAGTCTGCCGGAACATGCCCGGCGGCAGATTAGCCTGCGGAATTTAAGGCTGTGTTACGTGAGGACCGAGACTACGGCAGAACGTTTCGCAAAGGGGGGCAAGAAACGACCATTCAGGTATTCTTAACCATCTTTCAAACGCCAACGGCCTCACGGCGGGCAGCGGCGCACGTTGCTGCCTCTTGCGGCCGGCTATGTTGACATCTCATCAGAACAGGTTCCGAGGTTCTCTTGAACTTCCGAGCCTCAGCCACTTGATCAGGGCCTGCTCCACAACCGGCGGCAAATTCCCGCCCGCATTTTCGCGACCCCAGTAGTTACAGGCCGGATCGCATGCGCCTCTGTCCTATTAATTGGCGCGCCATTTTCGGGCCGGGGCCACGCATGTCGTGCAGTCCAGGCCGGTAGCAGTCGCGCACGTCCTTGACCAGGTTGCCAACGACGCTCGCGAAGTCTGAGGCCAGCTCTGCCGTTTTTTGCAGACCTGAGAATACGATTGTATACATGGCTCTCATCGGTGAACTCCTCGGACCGCCTCACCGTCCAACGCATAGGCGCTCCCACCGAACGGCTATCAAAGAGAAATAAAGCGGGCTATTGCACCGAGGGTTGATCCGGACGGTACTTTTGGTTGAGAAGGGTATACCCAGGTTTAGGGCGGGGGACCCAGGCCTTGCGGCTGTTCGGAGTGTTAGATGCTCGCAGGGCGCATTGGAGCCAAAGGCGTAATGCGCCATCTCGGTGAATTGCAACGGCGGATCTCGATCCGCCGTCGCAGTCATCACGTCTAATCCGGGCCAGCAGCAGCTCAAATAAGTTGTGGCCATTGCGGCCATCCATGTCGCGGCTGCAGCCAAGCAAGAAAGACGTGGATGGCCGGGCCATGACGAAGTAGCGAATCATTTTCAGGCGGGCAGAGCATGCTGCCCGTACTTTCGGTCAGCCTCAGCGAGGTTATCGTTCAGCCGCCGGCGCTGGTATCCTCGATGAGGGGGCCGAAGCTTTCCCAGCGCTCGCCGTTGAAACGCATCATCTGCAGCTGCTTGTTGACGCGATAGTCCGTCGGCGAGGTCGAGCTGACGATGCCGGGCAATGAGAGATCGAGCTGCACGCCCTTCAGGCTGGTCGCCTGCTTCATGACATTCTCGCGGGTGAGATTGTCGCCGCAGCGCGTCAGCACCTCGATCAACAGCTGGGTGGTGCTGTAGCCATAGGTATTGAACAGCGAATCCTTGTCGCCCTCGGGAAAATATTTGGCCATGAAGGCAAAATATTTCTTCATTCCGGCGTCATCCTTCCAGGTCGGATCCGCCGGATCCTTGCCGTAGATGGTGCTGATGACGCCCTTGGAATTCTGAAGGCCCGCCGGCTGCATGACGGCACCGACGGATACCGAATTGATGTCCAGGATGTGCACCGGTTTCCAGCCGAGATCGGCGATCTTCTTGATGGCCTGGGCGGCGAACTTCGGGGTCGAGGCGTCGAATACCAGATCGGCGCCGAGCGATTTCAGCTTGACGATCTGCGAGTCGATGGTCGGATCCGACAACTCGTAAGATGTTTCGGCTGAAATCATGGACGCCGCCTTGTCGCCCAGACCGGCCTTGATGCCGGTCAGATAATCCCGGCCGAGATCGTCATTCTGATAGATGATACCGACCTTCGCATTGGGGTAGTTCTGCAGGATGTAGCGGCCGTAGATGCGGCCCTCGGTCTGGTAGTTCGGATTGAACCCCATGGTCCAGGGGAAGTTCTTCGGATCGGTGAATCGCGAGGCACCGGTGGCGGCAAACAGCTGCGGCACCTTCTTGTCGTTGAGGTATTTCTGAACGGCGGCGTTGGGCGGGGTGCCGATCAGCTGAAAGGTCAGCAGCACTTCATCGCTTTCGACCAGCTTGCGGACCTGCTCGACGGTTTTCGGCGGACTGTAGGCATCATCATACTGGATCAGGTTGATCTTGCGGCCGTTCACGCCACCCTGATCGTTGACCATCCTGATATAGGCCGCCTGGGCCTTGCCAATGGTCGCATAGGCGGAAGCCGGCCCGCTGAACGGCACGGTCTGCCCGATCTTGATCTCGGTATCGGTCGCACCGGTGTCGTATTTCTTTTGCGCCTGGGCTGAAGATGCAGACAGCGCGGTGGCAACCGCCATTGCCGTGGCCAGTTGAAAAATGCCGTTCCTCATATTGCTGCGTTCCCTACGGGTTTGATTTTGTCGACGGCGTGTCCGCTGCCTCATTTGAGGCCCGGCGGGCGCAGTCGCTCGCAGGATACTGGAGGAGCCGATGCGGCAATGCAAGACAATGCCCTGCGGTCAGGCAATCGAACCTACGCCAGGAAGAGCAGGATCAGGGCCAGCGCGGCGGGTGCCGCCTGGACCGCCAGAATTCTGCGGCTGACCGTCGCGGCGCCGTAAATACCGGCGACGATCACGCAGAGCAAAAAGAACATCTTGATCTGGAAGGCGAAGCCAGGGGCGCTCTGCGAGAGCCCCCAGACCAGGCCGGCGGCGAGGAAGCCGTTGTACAGTCCCTGGTTGGCGGCGAGCACCGCCGAATCGGTTGCTTTCTCGATTGAATTGCGAAAGGTCTTGAGGCCCAGCGGTTTGGTCCACAGAAACATTTCCAGCACCAGGAAATAGACGTGCAGCGCGGCGACCAGCACCACCACGGCATTGGCAATTGCGTTCATTCTGCTTCCCCCCTAGACCCCAGACGACGGAATCTCCATCATGACGATAGCACGCGACGGCGGCCGACGTGATGGTCGCCCGCGAGGAGAAGCGATGACAGGCCATATCGATCCAACCAAGGAAGTGTTCGCCCGGTTTCGCGACAACAATCGCGCAGGCGCTATCCACATGCTCAATCTGGTCAGGCTGAATGAACGCGCCGCCTATCCCGATGGGCGGAACGCGACCGGCGCGGAAGCCTATGCGGCCTATGGCCGCGGCAGCGGCCCGGTATTCACACGCCTCGGCGGCAGGATAGTCTGGCAAGGCAGCTTCGAACTGATGCTGATCGGACCAGCCGATGAGCGCTGGGATCATTGCTTCATCGCGGAATATCCTGATGTCGCCGCGTTCGTCGAAATGATCCGTGATCCGCTCTACCGCGAAGCCGTCAAACACCGGCAGGCCGCGGTAAAGGACTCCCGGCTGATCCGGCTGAAGCCGCTCGCGCCGGGCAAGACCTTTGGCGAGATCCCGGAAGGTGCCTAAGGCCAGCCGTTAAAACTATTGAATCGGATCCGCTCTTCTTCTCCCCTCCCCCCCGCGGAGCGGTGGGGAGGGGTCGGGGGTGGGGGGGTCCATCGGCAGGAACCGCTGCTTCGGTGAACGCCGCACCACCCCCCACCCCCGACCCCTCCCCGCCACGCGCGATGCGCGTGGGGGGAGGGGAGCTTATGACCTCTTCCTGATTTATCACCGGCGCCGACCCATGGACATGATGGTGATCATGCCGGCGCCCGCGGCGGCGCGGACGCCGTTGTGGGAATCTTCCAGCGCGACGCAGCGGTGTTGAACAAGAGGCCGTCCATGTCAAGGACAACGGCATGGGCCTCGCGTGGCGGCTTCGGAGGCGACGGCATGGATGGGATCGCTGTCGGATGCCGCGTCACGCCGCCGGCTGTACGGCGGGCTCCTCGTTGGCGAGCAGCCGGGTCAGCGCGCTCTTGATGGCGGCCTGTCGCGTCGGCGCGTTGATCTGCGCGCCCATGAGGTCGGTGACGTAGAACACGTCGCGGGCGCGCTCGCCGAAAGTTGCGACGTGGGCAGAGGCGATGTTGAGGTTGAGTTTGGATATCGCCGTGGTCAGTTCGTACAACAGCCCCGGCCGGTCGAGGCCGGATACCTCGATCACCGTGTAGCGGTCCGACCACTGGTTGTTGACGACGACTTCCGGCTCGACCACGAAAGGCCGCATCTTGCCGCCTCTGGCGGTGCGGCGAGCCACCACCTCGGGCAGCCGCAATTTGCCTTCCAGCACGTCCTCGATCATCTCGCCGATGCGCCGCGCGCGCCTCGCCTCGTCCTCGTCGCGGTCGTATTCCCGCGATATTGCGATGGTATCGAGCGCGCGCCCGTCGGTGGTGGTGTAGATCTGGGCGTCGACGATGTTGGCGCCCGCCGAGGCGCAGGCGCCGGCGATGATCGACAGCAGCCAGGGATGGTCGGTCGCCAGGATCGTCAGTTCGGTGACGCCGCGCGCTTCGTCGAAGCCGACATTGATCGCGAGCTTGTGGCCGGCCTGTTCGCTGGCGCGCAGAAAGCGGGCGTGGCGGATCTTGCGCGGCAGTTCGACCTTGAGCCAGTACGCAGGATAGTGCCGGGCGATATAGGCGTTGAGTTCCGGCTCCGGCCACTCGGTGAAGGCCGCGCGAAATTCCGCCTGTGCCACGGCGATGCGCCGCGCCCGATTGACTTCCGAGAAGCCGCCGGTCAGCACCGGCTCGGTTTCGTAATACAGCGTGCGCAACAGCTGCGCCTTCCAGCCGTTCCAGACCCCGGGCCCGACCCCCCTGATATCGGCGGTGGTCAGGATCGTCAGCAGCTTCATCTGTTCCACCGACTGCACGACGGCGGCGAAATTCTCGATCGTCTTGCGGTCCGAGAGGTCGCGCGACTGCGCCACCGTGGACATCACAAGATGCTGTTCGATCAGCCACGCCACCGTCTCGGTGTCGGCCGGGCTGAATCCGAGCCGCGGGCACAGCCGCCGCGCCACCTTGGCGCCTGCGATCGAATGATCCTCCGGGCGGCCCTTGGCGATGTCGTGCAGCAGCGTGGTGATATAGATCACCGCGCGATGCTCGGGGCGGATTTTTCGCATCAGGTCGCTGGCGACGATGAACTCGTCGTTGCCGCCGCGCTCGATCTCCTGCAGATAGCCGACGCAGCGCAACAGATGCTCGTCCACCGTGTAGTGGTGATACATGTTGAACTGCATCATCGAAACGATCCTGCCGAAGGGGCGGATGAAATGCCCGAGCACCCCGGTCTCGTTCATGCGCCGCAGCACCACTTCGGCATCGTTCGAGGTCAGGATCGCCATGAACAGCCGGTTGGCTTCCGGGTGCTCGCGCAGCTCCGTGTTGATGAGCTTCAGCGAGCGCGTCACCGTGCGCATCGCATCGGGATGAAAGGCGAGATTGTTTTTCTGCGCGAGGCGGAAAATCCGGATCAGGTTGACCGGATCGTGCTGGAAGACATCGGGCGCGGCGAGATTGATGCGGTTGTTGTCGACGATGAAGTCGTCGCTCTCGGGCACCCGTCGCCGGTTCAGGCCCGGCCGCAGTCGCGCCATCATCCGGCTCAGCACCGGCGCCGGCTTGGCCTGCTGGTCTTCCAGCTTGGCGCACAGGATCGCGGTGAGATCGCCGACGTCCTTGGCGACCAGGAAATAGTGCTTCATGAAGCGTTCGACATCCTGCATGCCGGGATGCGAGGTATAGCCGAGCCTGACCGCGATCTCGCGCTGCAGGTCGAACGACAGCCGCTCCTCGGCGCGGCCCGCGACGAAATGGATATTGCAGCGCACCGACCACAGGAAATCGGCGCAGCGGCGGAAGGTGCGGTATTCCTGCGCGTCGAACACACCGCGATCGAGCAGTTCGTCGGTCCGGCGCACGCGGTAGACATATTTGGCGATCCAGAACAGCGTGTGCAGATCGCGCAAGCCGCCCTTGCCGTCCTTGACATTGGGTTCGACCAGATAGCGCGATTGCCCGGCGCGGCGATGGCGCTCCTCGCGCTCGGCCAGCTTGGCGGTGACAAATTCGGCCGCGGTGCCCTGCACCACCTCCCTGTCGAACCGCTCGACCAGTTCGTCGTAAAGCGGCCGGTCCCCGGCGAGGTACCGGGTCTCGAGGATCGCGGTCCGGATCGTCATGTCGCCGCGCGCCTGCCGGATCGATTCATCGACCGAGCGGGTCGCGTGGCCGACTTTCAATCCCATGTCCCACAGGCAATACAGAATGGCCTCGGCGACCTGCTCGCCCCAGGCGGTTTGCTTGTAGGGCAGGATGAACAACAGATCGATATCGGATTCCGGCGCCATCAATCCGCGGCCATAGCCGCCGGTGGCGACCACCGCCATGCGTTCGGCACCGGAGGGGATCGGCGAGTGGTAGAGGTGTCGCGTGGCGGCCGAGAACAGGATGCGGATGATTTCGTCCTGGACGAAGCACAGCCGCTCGGCGCAGTGCCGCCCGTGACGATCCCGCAGCAGCACGGCCTGCGCGGTGGCGCGCGCGGCGATCAGCTCGGCCTTGAAGAGTTGCGCCACCGCCGCCCGAAACAAATCCTCGCGTCCGGCATGTTTGGCGGCGAGCGCGTCGACCGCGGCGGTGATCCGCGCGCTATCGAAATGCTCGTCGGTCTCGGGCCGGGTGGGTCGCACAACGCTGTCCATGACCTATCCGATATCGGACGGCGCCTGCGCTGTCACGGGGCATTCATGAGGTGCTTACAGCCGCTGAATGCCGGATTTCGCCGGCTTTGAGCAAGATTGTTCTCGCCGCAGCGCATCCGGCGCACGGATTAGCTCGTTGATATCCGGGATTTAACTCATTGAAGTCAAACGGCGTTCTGGAAGGCGCCGGTGATCCGCAAGGGCCGGTGAAGGCCACCTGCCTTGATCATTCTCACCCGATGGTGATCCAGATGCGGTCCAGATTTCCCGGCGCGCTTTTGCAGCCGTCGTCGCCGTGTCACCGTTGCTATCGGAACGGCGCGTTCATGGTGGTGACAGCCGCGTTCCGACCCGTTACATCCGACCCGGATAAATGTATCCGGGAGAGAACGAAATGGACGCCGCCGAACTCCGCGCCACCCAGGCCCCGATCAAGGAGCGCTACAAATCCGATCCGAAGTCGGCTGTCATCACGCTGAAGGCCAAAGGCTCGATCGAGAACCAGGGCATTGCCTGCAAGGTCGAGACCGGCCGCGCGCTGGCGGTCGCCGGCCTGCATCCCGCCACCGGCGGCTCCGGACTCGAACTGTGCTCCGGCGACATGCTGCTGGAAGCGCTGGTCGCCTGCGCCGGCGTCACCCTGAAATCGGTGGCGACCGCGCTCGAGGTGCCGCTGAAGACCGGTCTGGTCACCGCCGAGGGCGATCTCGATTTCCGCGGCACGCTCGGCGTCGACAAGGAGGCGCCGGTCGGCTTTGCGGAAATTCGCCTGCGCTTCGATGTCGATACCTCGGCGCCGCAGGACAAGCTCGATCTCCTGCTCAAACTCACCGAGCGCTATTGCGTGGTCTACCAGACCATCAAAAACGGCCCGAAGCTCTCGGTGACGATGCAAAGGGTGTGACCATTCGTCATGGCCGGGCTAAAGCGCCAACGGGTCCGCGCCAACGCGCGCCCGATGACAGGCTCCGCGTCTTCGCGCAGATGTCCCGGCCATCCACGTCCTTTCTCTGCCGATGCCCGGCACAACGGGCCTGTGCTCGGGCCGGCGAAGCCGGACCCGAGTGCCGGGCGTGACGAAGAGATAGAGATGTCCCCCGAGCTTGCTTTCATCCTGACGCTCGTGCTGCGCATGGCGGTGACGGCGGCGTTCGTGGTGTCGGCGTCCGTCATCACCGAGCGCGCCGGCCCGGTGATCGGCGCGCTGGTGGCGACATTGCCGATTTCGGCGGGGCCGGCATATGTCTTTCTCGCGCTCGATCATGATGCTTCCTTCATCGCCGAGGGCGCGCTGGCAAGCCTGCCGATCAATGCCGCGACCATTTTTCTCGCCTTGACCTACGTGCTGCTGGCGCAGCGCTGCAATGGGCTGATCAGTTTTGCCGGCGCGGCGGCGGTGTGGATCGCACTGGCGGCGCTGACGCGAACGCTGCACTGGTCGCTGGCCGGCGGCCTCTGCGCCAATGCCGTCGCGTTTGCGATCTGCCTGCCGCAGCTCGGGCGCTACCGCCACGTCAGGATGCCGCCGATCGCCGCCCGCTGGTTCGATATCCCGCTGCGGGCGCTGCTGGTGGCGAGCCTGGTCGCAACCGTCGTCAGTTTGTCGGGTTGGGTCGGTCCTGATATCAGCGGCACCATCGCGCTGTTTCCGGTGGTGTTCACCAGCATGATGCTGATCCTGCACCCGCGGGTCGGCGGCCGCCCGACCGCCGCGGTGATCGCCAATGGCGGCTTCGGCCTGCTCGGCTTCGGCATCGCCATCGCCGTGCTGCATGTCGCCGCGCTACGATTCGGATCGGCGGTCGCGCTTGGCCTGGCGCTGACGACCGGCGTCGGCTGGAATCTCGGGCTGTGGTGGCACGGGCGGCGGCGCGTCGTGCACCAAGCCGCTGTGGCGCCAAACGATACCTGATGCAATTGGCGGTCAGTCAGGCTACGGTCTGGTCGATGACCGACGACAAGGTGAAACGACGGCTGACCACCGTCCTGTGTGCCGATGTGCACGGCTATTCTCGCCTCATGGCAGCGGACGAAGCGGGCACGCTGGGGACGCTGCGCCGCTATCGCACCGCCATTGCGGGATTGGTAGAGCGCCATGACGGGCGGATCGTGAATACTTGGGGCGATGCCGTGATCGCCGAGTTCGCAAGCGTTGTCGAGGCCGTGCAGTGCGCGGTCGAGATTCAGCAGGAAATTTCCAGTCAGAATTCGGACCCACCTCAGGCGCACCAGATGCGGTTTCGCATCGGCGTCAATCTGGGAGATGTGATGGTGGACGGTTCCGACATCTTTGGCGACGGGGTCAACATCGCGGCGCGGCTGCAAGAACTCGCCGAGCCCGGTGGCGTCGTGATCTCCGCCTCCGCCTACGATCAGGTCCACAACAAGCTATCTCTTGGCTTTGACTGTCTCGGCCAGCAACAGATGAAGAACGTTGCTCCCGTAACCAGCTATCGAGTGACCATCGGCGGCCGAGCCGTCGGGCGACATGGCTTCCCCATTGACGAAAGCTCTACTCCCCAAGCTGCAGCAGGTGCAGCCTCGGAAGCTGGCGCTCAACGGATCAGCGACCGATATGAGCCATCCACCTGGATGAGTTCCATCTCGGACCGGTTAGCGAACCTGCCTCGCCCCATTGCAGCATCACTCACAGTTTCGGGCTTTCTGATTCTGATCAATGTTTTCACCGGTCTGCACACCATCTGGTTTCATTGGCCAGTCGCAGCATTGCTTTTCGTTGGCATCCTGCGAACAGTGCTCGGGCACAGACCTGCT
>NZ_JBEKXH010000055.1:0-29969 GCF_049512235.1 Bradyrhizobium sp. | reverse complement strand
TCCACCACGAAGGTTTCGCCGGGATCGACGCTGGCGATGAAGCTGTCGTTCCCGGACAGGGCATATTTGATATTGTTGGCTTTGCTGACCCGCTTGGACATGTTGCACTCCCGAGCTGTTGTACGGCCGATTGTAAATCAAAGCTGACGGCGCCACGGCATCAGCAGCCGCTCGATCTTGCCGGCAATAAACGTCAAAATCAACGCCAGTGCGATGGTCTCACGGTTGACAATGTGCCCGTCAAGCCGGATCAGGCCCAATGATTTATACAACCGACCTGATCGGGAGAGCGGCATGGATGAGCTGAACTTTGCAGGCAAGAGGCTTCTGGTGATCGGTGGCTCCAGCGGCATCGGCAACGGAATTGCGCAGGCGTTTCGCACCAGGGGGGCGGATGTTCACGTCTGCGGCACGCGCGCCTCGGCGAAGGACTATTCCGCCGAGGAAGGCTCCGCGCTCGACGGCCTGCACTACGCTCGGCTCGATGTCGGCGACCCCAGTGCGCTCGATACGTTCAAGCCGGCATTCGATCGGCTCGACGTGCTGGTACTCGCGCAAGGCACCGTCATCTACAAGCGCGGCGAGTTTGAAATGCAGGGATTTCGCAGGGTGCTGGAGATCAACCTGATGTCGCTGATGGCCTGCAGCGCGAAATTTCATGGGATGCTGAAGGCAAGCCAGGGATCGCTCATCATCGTCAGTTCGACGGCCGCCTATCATTCGACCAAGGGAAATCCGGCCTACAACGCCTCCAAGACCGGCGCGGTGGGTCTCACCCGCACGCTGGGACAGGCGTGGGCCGAGGATGGCATTCGGGTCAACGGCATCGCGCCGGGGCTTGTCGACACCAAGCTGACCAAGGTCACCACGGAAAATCCCGGGCGGCTGCAAGGTGCCATCCAGAACATTCCGATGAAGCGCCTCGGCACGCCGGCCGATATGGCCGGTGCCGCCTTGTTTCTGGCCTCGTCCCTGGCTTCCTACATCACCGGTCAGACCATCGTCGTCGACGGCGGCCTCATTCTCTGATCTTCCGTTCAAGACCGGGCAACTCGGACTTGCTTGCAAAGCCACGCCGGGGCACGATGAAGGCAAGCGAAGCGGGCAACCAGCCAAGCACAAAAACCGGGAGGCGCGATTGCCATGGCGTTGGATGCGTCGGCTGACAGTGAGCATGGAGTTATCGGCAGTCTGTTCGGGCAGCTTTTGAAGAAACCGTCGCAGGAGCAGATTGTGCTGTTGCTGACGCTGGGGCTGTTATTGGTCTTCAGCTTCACCCTGCGGGACTTCTCTTCGATCACCAATCTGCTCAACCTGGTGCGCAGCATTTCCATTCTGGGCATCCTTGGTCTCGGAATGGGGCTGATCGTCATCAGCCGCGGTATCGATCTGAGCATGGTTTCGATCATGGCCGCCGCATGGTCTATCCCGCTGGTGCAGATCGAACACGGCATGCCGATCGGCTGGGCCGTGCTGCTCTCCCTCTTCATTGCCGTTCTGATCGGGACCGCCAACGGCATCATCATCGCCTTTGTCGAGGCGCCTCCGCTGTTCGTGACGCTCGCGGCCAGCTTCGTCATCTATGGAATGGCGTTCTGGATCGCGCCCGCATGGGTGGTCTATGCCCCCAAGAATGCTCCGATGCTGCTTTATCCGGGACAGGGGCTGCTGCTGGGCATGCCGATGCCCATCATCGTGTTTCTGGTTGCGACCATCGGCATGCATTTTTTCCTGTCAAAAACCTCCGTCGGACGGTTCGTCTATGCGCAAGGCGACAATCCCGAGGCCGCCCGGCTCGCAGGTATCGGGCTGCGACCGCTGATCGTGCTCGAATACCTGATCGTGGCGCTGCTGGCCTGGCTCGCTGGACTGGTCTGGATCGGTACGACCGGCAGCATGCAGATGTCGATCACGCAAGGCACGATGGTGTTTGACGTCATCCTCGTCGTCGTGCTGGGCGGCATCAGCCTGATCGGCGGCCGCGGCAGCGTATTCAGCGTTGTGGTCGGCTGTGCCCTGATCGGCACGCTGCTCAACGCCTTCACCATCATGGACGTCAACAGCGAGGTCCAGAACATCATTCGCGGTGTCGTTCTGCTGGCAGCCATCCTGCTCGACAACTGGCTGCATCCCCGCGACGAGGAGACAGCGCGCCAGGGCGACTGATGGGTTAATCCGGCTTGGGCCGGCAATAAAGGCAAATCGCCTGTTTCAAACGAGGAGGAGACCAGATCATGATGAGTAGACCACTGCTGGCGGGGACCGCCATCGCGCTCGCCTGGGCCGCAATCCTGGCGGCGCCATCTGTTGCCGTTGCGCAGGACGAGGGTGGAACCAAGGCGGCCCATGAGCTGCGCGCCGACTACGACAAGTCGGTCAAGGGCAAGACGATCGCCTACCTGCCGATCACGCTGGCGGCGCCGATTGCCGCCGAATGGGGTCGCATGATCGAAGAGGAAGCCGCCTGGCGCGGCATGAAATATGTGGTCCGCGATCCCAATTTCGACAGTGCGGCGCAGCTGCAGGCGCTGACCGCACTGGTCAACGACAAGGTCGACGTGCTGATCGTGCAGAATCCCAGCGTGACGCTGCTGACCAAGGAGATGAAGCGGGCCGAAGCCCAGGGTACGCACGTCATCCAGATCAACATGGCGTCGAATTACAAATCGGACGCATTCGTCGGCGCCGACTGGCACGAAGTCGGCCGCCTGCTGGCCGACGAGGTGGTCAGCCAATGCGGCACCGCCTCCGGCAAGTCCGGCAAGGTGCAGATCGTGCAGGGCGAATTGACGGCTGCGGCGAGCGTGGACCAGGTTGGCGCCATGCTGGATGTGTTCAGCAAGGACAAGAACATCAAGGTGGTCTCGAACCAGGCCGCCAATTGGGACGCCAACACCGCGCTCAACATAACCGCCACGGTGATTCAGCAGCATCCGGATCTGTGCGCCAGCGTCGGCTTCTGGGGCATCATGGAATCAGGTGCGGCGCAGGCGATCCGCAACGCCGGCAAGATCGGCGAGGTCAAGATCTACGCGTCGGGGGAGGGTTCGCAACTGGATTGCGATCAGATCAACCAGGGCAATTTCACCCGGTTCCTGAACTACAAGTCGACCGAGCAAGGCCATGACCTGGTGGCCGCCGCGGTCACGCTTCTGGAGACCGGCGTGAAGTCCGGGACGCAGCACCTGGCGTATTTCACGATGCCAGTCTGGGTCGACAAGACCAATGCCAGCGGCGCCAATTGCTTCGCATTGCCCAAGGCGAAGTAGCGCGGCAGCAATGGCTGGCGCTCCCGCCGGACAAGCGGCGGGAGCGAGCCGTCGATGGAGTCCGGACTGATGTCGATGACAACCCTGGATACCACCAGCTTCTCGAAGCGGCTTCGGGCGAGTTACTCGCCCCGGCTGCTGCTTTCGGAATTGCTGATGAAGCAGTGGTTCGAGCCGATCATTCCGTTCACGCTGATGCTCGGGCTGCTGATCTATTTCGCCGCCACCGTTCCGGGATATGCCAGCTTCGACAACTTTCAATCGCTGATGCGGCTGTTCGCGGAGTTCGGCTTCGTCGCGCTCGGGATGGCATTCTGCCTGATTGCCGGCGGCATCGATCTCAGTGTCGGCGCCAACTTTGCGCTCTGCAACTTCGCCGCGCTGTTCTTTCTGTTCGTCATGGGATGGCCGGCCTGGCTGGTATCGATCGCCACCCTCGGGGTCGGAATCGCGATCGGCGGCATCAATGGGATATTGATCGGCTACATCAAGGCGCGCCCGTTCCTCACCACGTTGGTGACGCTGATTATCCTGCGCGCCTCGGTCAACATCCTGAGCGAGAAATACGCTACCGTCTTTGCGACGAATTCGGTCGAGAGCGACGCCTGGGACTATCTCGGCGAAGGCTTGGTGCTTGGCGTTCCCGTCAACGCCGCGGTCTTGATTCTCGTGCTGATCGTCGGACACGTCTTTCTGAGCCGGTCACGCTATGGCTGGCACATCACCGCGATCGGCGCGAGCCGCAAGGCGGCGCGCCACGCCGGAATTCCGGTGGAGCGAATGTTGTTTGCGACCTACGTGCTGTCGGGCGCGCTCTGTGCCGCCGGCGGTATCTTCTATGCCGCGCGGCAGGCCAGCGCGGATTCCAGGACAGGGGTCGGCTGGGAATTCCAGGCGCTCACCGCCGTCGTGCTGGGGGGCGTTTCTCTTGCCGGCGGCAAGGGCACGGTATGGCGGGCTATGATTGGCGCGATCATCATCTTTGCTCTGACCAACGGTCTGGTCCGCATGGGCATCCCCGGCTATGTCACTTCGGGTATGATCGGCATCATCCTGCTGGTCGCCGTCGGCATCGACGTCAAATGGGCCAAGAACCGCGGCAAGGCGGTGCAGAAGATCTACGTCAACCCGGCCGAGGTGACGCTGGCGTCCGCGCCATCGCTGCGGCGCGACAGCGGCACGCCGTTCGCCCAGAACGACCGGCTGCTCCAGGCCGAAGCGATCGGATTGGACCAGGTGGAAGGACCCGAAGACGTCATCCTCGACCGACAGGATCGGGTTTACGGTGGCACCCGGGACGGCAACATCATTCGTTTCTCCGGGCCGAACCTGGAACACCGCGAGGTCTTCGCCCATATCGGCGGTCGGCCGCTCGGGATGCAGTTCGACAAGGACGAGAATCTGATTGTCGCGGTCGCCGGAATGGGTGTCTACGGCGTCAAGCCGAGCGGTGAAGTGTTCAAGATTACCGACGAGACCAATCGCACCTGGTACAAGTTGAACGACGACAGCCGGCTGCGCATGGCCGACGATCTGGACATCGGTCCCGACGGAAAAATCTGGTTCAGCGACTGCACCACCCGTTACGAAATGACGACCAATACGCTCGACATCATCGAAGGACGGCCGAATGGTCGCCTGGTCGTCTATGATCCGGCGACCCGTAAGACCTGGACCGCCATCAATCACTTTCACTTTCCGAATGGAATTTGCGTCGCTCACGACGGCCGTTCGGTTCTGGTTGCGAGTACAACGCTGTGCCAGGTGTTTCGCTACTGGATCGAAGGGCCGAGGAAGGGTGAGATCGAGCTTCTGATCGAGCATCTCCCCGGCTTCGTGGATAATATCAACCGGGCCTCCGATGGCAACTATTGGCTTGCCCTGGTGGGCATCCGGTCTCCGGCTTTCGACCTCGCGATGCGCAAGCCCGGCTTCCGGCTGCGGATGGCCAAGCAGGTGCCGATCGACGAATGGTTGGCCCCCGGTCTCAACCATGGCTGCGTGCTCAAATTCACCGATGGCGGCGATGTGCTGGAGTCCTACTGGGATCCGACCGGGATAAATCACTCCACCCTGACCTCGATGCGCGAGCACAAGGGCTACCTTTATCTTGGCGGGCTGGAAAACAACCGTATCGGGCGGATCAAGCTGAGGGATGCCGATCCGACATGGTCGGGGTTCGAGGCGTACTGGGGCAACAAGCGTCGCGACAAAGGCTAGTCCATGGGGTTCCTCACCTATTTTTGGCGCGACGTCGAGCAGATCATGTTCCCGATGCGGGAGCAGCATGCGATTCCATCGATGGACGGCGCGCTCAGTCCAAATGACCGGCTGGATGCTTGCAGCCCGATCGGCGAACCGATTGCCGGCGCCGATGACGTGGTCGAGGGTCCGGATGGCGCGCTCTATGTCTCCGGCGGCAGCCAGGTATGGCGTCTGGCGGGCGAGGGCTACCTCGATCGCGGAGTTTTCGCGACCTTCGATGGCAATGCCGGCGGACTTGCAATTCATCCGGACGGCCGGCTTCTGGTGTGCGTTTCCGGTCATGGCCTGGCTGCGGTCGATGGCGCGGGCAAACAGACCTGGCTGCTGCAGGCCGGCGATCAGCCGCTCAACTGCCTGACCAGCGTCGCGGCGGCGCCGGATGGCAACATTTTCCTGTGCAACGGCAGCAGCCGGAACGTCGCCGAGGATTGGTGCGCCGATCTTCTGCAGAAGAACCGGCTGGGGTGGCTGGTCGGTTGTGGACCAGGGCTTGACCGGCCGACCGTGTTGCGGCGTGACCTCGCTTATCCCCATGGTCTCGCCATTGCGCCGGATGAAAAGACGCTGTGGTTTACCGAAAGCTGGAGCCATGGCGTCAGTCATGTTCCGCTGCAGGGGCAGCAAGTCGGATCGGTGACGACCGCGAACGGCAATCTGCCCGGCTATCCTGCTCGCCTTGCCAAAGCCGCCGCCGGCGGCTTCTGGCTCAGCTTCTTCGCCGTGCGAACCCATCTCATCGAATTCGTGCTCCGCGAGGACGATTATCGCGAGGAGATGATGCGAACCATCGAACCCCGGTACTGGGTAGGCCCCTCATTGACATCTGGCGAGGATTGCCACGAGCCGATGCAATGGGGCGGGCTCAAGGCGCTCGGGATTCAGAAGCCCTGGGCGCCGCCCCGTTCATACGGCCTGCTCGTACGCATCAATGACGAAGGCGACGTGACGCAGAGTCTGCACAGCCGGGTCGGCGGCCGCTATCACGGCATCACCTCCGCATGCCAGACCGGGCAGGGCCTGGTGATCGTGTCAAAAGGCAGCGGCTGCGTTCTGCTCGACCGCGCGGGAGGTCGGGGATGACGGAGGTTCTCGCCGCCCCGGAGCGGGTCGCTGCGCCGGCTTCCAACAGCAGGCAGCCGGTGCTGCGCGTGATCAATGGCAGCAAGATCTATGGCGGCGTGCATGCCATCGAGAATATCGATTTCGATCTCTATCCCGGCGAAGTCCACGCCCTGGTCGGCGAAAATGGCGCCGGCAAGTCGACACTCTGCAAGGCCATCGCGGGAGCGATCAAGCTGACCTCAGGCGAACTGTATGTCGACGGCAAGCTTGCCAATTTCGACAAGCCGGGAGACGCGCTCAAGGCCGGCATCTGCATGGTCTATCAGGAAACCAGCCTGGTGCCGACCATGTCGGCAGCCCAGAACATCGAGCTTGGCAACGAGAAGCTGCTCACCAGCTTTCGCACCCTCAATATCCAGGCCCAGCAGCTGCTGCAGTCGCTCAATTTCCACATCGATCCCGCGACGCCGGTGGCGCTGCTCGGCACCGCCAAGCGTCAGATGGTGGAAATCGCCCGCGCGGTCTACCACAAGGCGCGCATCATCATTTTCGACGAACCGACCGCCAGCCTGACGCCGGAAGAGATCGTTCATTTTTTCAACCTGGTTCGCGATCTCCGCGGCCGCGGCGTTGCCATCATCTACATCTCCCATGCGCTCGAGGAATCCCTGCAGATTTCCGACCGCGTCACCGTGCTGCGCGATGGCAAGCTGGTGGTCACCGCGAAGACGGCGGAGATGACGCGCGAGAAGCTGGTGCGGCACATGGTCGGCCGCGACATCACGCAAACGCATTATGCCCGCGCGGCCGAGGTCGCCCGCGGCGGTGCCGCCCGTCTCACCCGCGGAGAGAAGGTACTGACGGTCGAGAACGTCACCATGGGCATGGTGGTGAAGAACATGTCGTTCTCGGTCTATGCCGGCGAAGTGGTCGGCATCGCCGGACTGATCGGTTCCGGTCGCACCGAGATCGCCAAGATCATCTTCGGCGCCCTGAAGCGCAATCTGATCAACGGCGGCACCATCAAGCTGCGTGGCAAGCCGGTGCGTTACCGCGTGCCGAAACAGGCGATCGACGACGGCATCGCCTACATCACCGAAGACCGCAAGCTGAACGGCTTCTTCGAGACCATGGTGGTGGACGACAACATCTATATCGGCAACCTCGCCACCAAGGCCGGCTGGCGCTTCCTGCTTTCGAAGCTCGTCCGCAACACGCTCGCCGGCCGTTGGGTGGAGCGTCTGAAGATCAGCACGTTGCAGCGCAAGGCGAAGATCGTCGAGCTTTCCGGCGGCAACCAGCAGAAGGTGGTGGTGGCGAAATCGCTGGTGCAGGATCCTTCGATCGTGATCTTCGATGAACCGACGCGGGGCGTCGACGTCGGCACCATCCCTGAGATCCATGCCCAGATCCGCCGGCTCGCCGAGGAAGGCAAGGCGGTCGTGGTGATCTCGTCATATCTGCCCGAGGTGCTGAGCATCTCGGACCGCATCCTGGTCGCCCGGCTAGGTCGCATTGTGGCCGAGTTCGACGCCGCCGGCGCGACCGAAGACAAGATCATGTATGCCGCAATTCACTAGCCCGTCGCACGTCAGTCCAGAAGCAGCTCCGCGCGGGCGCTGGTCGCGTGGTTCGGGACCTTTAACTGGCGCGCCCGGAACGATTCGAACGTCCGACCCCCAGATTCGTAGTCTGGTGCTCTATCCAGCTGAGCTACGGGCGCGTGTTTCGCCGACATTTCAGGGGCGCAAGGCCCCGGCGATGCCGCATGCAGTCGGAAAACGTGTTCTGCAGGTCGCGAAAGCGCGCCATAGCTAACGGCTCCGGCGGGGCTTGGCAAGCTCTCGAAAGCGGCATCTGGAGGATATCCGCGCTTAGGGAAATCGGCCAAATGGCGGTCAAATCAGCCCAATCACGAGCTGCTCAGGCCCGCGCGCGTTCGCTGCGGACGGTCAGGAGTTCCACCGGCCGGTCCGGGACCACGATCCGGAAAGTGGCGCCGAGGGTGCCCTCGACCAGATGGATGTCGCCGCCATGGGCGCGCACCAGTTCGGCGGCGATCGTCAGTCCGAGCCCGCTGCCGCCCGGCCGGCCCGAGGTCTGGAAGGCCTCGAACAGATGAGCGCGGGCCTTGGGCGACACGCCGGGGCCGGTGTCGGAGACCTCGATGATCGCGACCGCGCCTTCGCGGCGCCCCGTGATGCGTATCTGCTGGATGGAGGCGTCGCCGCGCGGCCGGTTTTCCAGGGCCTGCGCCGCGTTGCGCACGAGGTTGAGCAGGACGCGAAACAGCTGATCCGGATCGGCGTCGATGGTCAGGCCGCGCTCGATCGCGGCGATCCAGGTGATCGAATTGTCCGACCCGAGGCCTGCGGACTCGCGGACCTCGGTGACCACGGGCTCGATCAGGATCATGCGACGGTCGGGCGCCGCCTCCTGGGCGCGGCCATAGGACAGCGTCGACTGGCAGAACGCGATGGCGCGCTCCAGCGAGCGCATCAGTTTCGGCGCAAAGCGCTGCACCCGGGGATCGGGCACGCTGGCGAGCTGGTCCGAAATCAGTTGCGAGGACGCCAGCAGGTTGCGCAGATCGTGGTTGATCTTGGAAACCGCGAGCCCAAGGGCCGCGAGCCGGCTCTTCTGATGCAGCATCGACACCAGGTCGCGCTGCATGTCGGACAGTTCGCGTTCGGCGACGCCGATCTCGTCGCCGCGCCGGCTTGGAACAATGATCCGCGCCGAGCTTTCGGGATTTTCGTGAAAGTCGACCAGGTTCGCCGTCAGGCGCCGCATCGGCCGCACGAACAGATAGTGCAGCGCCAGATAGACCAGTCCGGCGGTGAGCGCTGCGATCCCCAGCGAGACCAGCAGCAGGTTGCGTGAAAACCGGTACATCGCCTGGCGCAACGGCAGCTCGTCGATCACGACCTCGATGAATTGCCCGCCGCCTTGCGCCGGGCCGATCACCCGGATCGCCTGGTTGCCGCTTTCAAGCATGACCTGAAAGGAATCGACGATCGCCGACCACACCGTCATCTCTCGCATGTCGACATCGTGATCGATCGCCGGCGGCAGATCGGCGCTGGCCAGGAGCCGGCGCTGCTGCCCCATCTTGATGGCCACCGCGCGCGCGCCGATGCTGCGCAGGATCTGCCGCGCCAGCGAATCCGGAACCATGCCCGAGGGGGCGGCATCGAGCACCAGCGCCGCGGTGTTGGCTGCCGCCAGCCGGTCGTTCAGCCGGTTCATCCGGAAGTTCGCGATGGCGGGCACGTAGATCAGCATTCCGGCGATCATGACCAGGGGAATGGTGAGCAGCAGCAGCTTGCCGGACAGGCCGAGCCGGCGCGCCGGCTTTGGCCGCCGCGATTCCGTTGTCGGCTGTTCGTCGGTCACGGACACGAGCATCTGCCTTCAAACTGTTGCGCGGTTGAGGATGCGTTCTGCTCCCGGGCCGGTCAAATTACGGTTCGCTAATGTCGGGGTGTTCCGCAAGCCGATGGGACACCCGTCTGGCAGCTGTATTTCACCCAGGGAAACACCCGCGAATCCCGATCTATTCGGACGAATCTAGCCGTTTCCGGGCACCTCGAATACGGCATCCCGCAACATTGACGAAAACCGGTCGCTCCCTTATAAGCCCCGCCAACTGTCCGCGGTGGCCCGGCACGACCGGGACGGCTTGATTTGGCCGGAAAACGGCCCTCTTCGGGCCAGTCAGCATCTGCAGACTTGACTCTCATTCATCAGGCAGAATTGCCCGGTCAGCGGAGAACGACCCGTGAAGCGGACTTATCAACCCAGCAAACTGGTGCGCAAGCGCCGTCACGGCTTCCGTGCCCGCCTTGCGACGGCCGGCGGCCGCAAGGTCCTCGCCGCCCGCCGCGCGCGCGGCCGCAAGCGTCTGAGCGCCTGAGCCGGGCTTCCCGGAGATTGTCATCATGGATCGGCTGAGGCAGCGGGCGGACTTCCTCGCCGTTGCCAGTGGCGCGCGGATCAACCGTGCCGCCTTTTTGCTGCAAAGCCGCCGCCGCGACGATGACGGACCGATCCGGGTCGGCTTTACCGTCACCAAAAAGAATGGCACTGCCACCGAGCGCAACCGGATCCGGCGCCGGCTTCGCGAATTGGTGAAGCGGCTGGATGTCCTATCCATGCGACCGCACAGTGATTATGTGCTAGTCGGCCGTCGTGCCGCGCTCACTTGCGACTTTGCCACCATGCTCGACGATCTCCGCTCGGCGCTGCATCGCCTCGACCGGCAGCCCTTCACCCGCGTGATGCCCGCGGTAACCGAATTGAATGACGAGACCTTGAATGATGTCCGATAATAATCGCAATACCATCCTCGCCGTCATTCTATCGGGCCTGGTGCTGATCGCGTGGCAAGTTTTCATTAACGGGCCGCAGATGGAGAAGCAGCGCGCCGCCCAGCAGGCCCAGAGCGAGATGGCGAAACAAGCCGCGGCGCAGGCCGCAGGCACGACGACGCCCTCGACCCCGCCATCGGCCGGCACCAGCCCGGCGCCGGCCGCCAATGCACCCGCGATCAATCAGCCGGCCTCCACCGCCCCCGTCATCGACCGCGAGGCCGCGATCGCCACCCTGCCCCGGGTCAAGATCGACACCCCGCGGCTGTCCGGCAGCATCTCGCTGAAGGGGGCGCGCATCGACGATCTGTCGCTGGTACAATTCCGCGAAACCGTGGATCCGGATTCGCCGGCGATCGTGCTGTTTTCGCCTTCGGGCACGGCAAGTCCCTATTACGCGGAATTCGGCTGGGTGCCGGCGAGCGGCTCGACGGTGCGAATGCCCGACTATAACACGATGTGGCAACAGGAAGGTTCGAACAGCCTGACGCCGTCGAGCCCGGTCACGCTGAAATACGACAACGGTGACGGTCTCACCTTCCGGCGCACGATTTCGATCGACGACCACTACCTCTTCACTATCAAGGATGACGTCACCAATGTCGGCAACGCGCCGGTGACGCTGTATCCGTTCGCGCTGATCTCGCGGCACGGCACCCCGAAGGTTGCGGGCTACTACATCCTGCACGAAGGCCTGATCGGCTATCTCGGCGACCAGGGCCTGCAGCAATACAGTTACAAGAAGATCGACGACGACAAGACAGTCAGCTTCAAGGTCACCGATGGCTGGCTCGGCATCACCGACAAGTACTGGGCCTCGGCGCTTTTGCCCGACACCAACGCCCAGTTGCAGGCGCGGTTCTCGTCGAATCTCGTCGGAGCCGTGCGGACCTATCAGACCGACTACCTGGAGGATCCGCAGACCATCGCCATCGGCGGCACCGGCAGCGCCAATGCGCGGCTGTTCGCCGGCGCCAAGGAGGCCAGCGTCGTCGGCATCAATTTCGCGATCGGCGGTTTCGGCGGCTACACCAAGCAGCTCGGGCTCAACCATTTCGATCTCATGATCGACTGGGGATGGTTCTATTTCATCACCAAGCCGATGTTCCTGGCGCTGGACTTCTTCTATCATCTGGTCGGAAATTTCGGCATCGCCATTCTGCTGGTGACGGTGATCGTCAAGCTGTTGTTCTTCCCGCTCGCCAACAAGTCCTACGCCTCGATGGCCAAGATGAAATCGGTGCAGCCGCAGCTCGCCGCGTTGAAGGAGCGTTATCCCGACGACAAGGTGAAGCAGCAGCAGGAAATGATGGAAATCTACAAGAAGGAGAAGATCAACCCGGTCGCCGGCTGCCTACCCGTGGCGCTGCAGATTCCGGTGTTCTTCTCGCTCTACAAGGTTTTGTTCGTCACCATCGAGATGAGGCACGCGCCGTTCTTCGGCTGGATCAAGGATCTGTCGGCACCCGACCCGACCAATCTGTTCACCTTGTTCGGCCTGCTGCATTTCGATCCGACCCAGCTGCCGCTGTTGGGGCACTACCTCGCGCTCGGCGTCTGGCCGATCATCATGGGCATCACGATGTGGTTCCAGATGAAGCTCAATCCGACGCCGCCGGATCCGACGCAAAAGATGATCTTCGACTGGATGCCGTTGATCTTCACCTTCATGCTGGCCGGATTCCCGGCGGGTCTGGTGATCTACTGGGCGTGGAACAACACGTTGTCGGTGCTGCAACAGAGCTTCATCATGCGCCGCAATGGCGTGAAGGTCGAATTATTCGACAATCTCAGGGCGACGTTTGCTTCGAAGAAGGTCGAGTCTAAAACCTGACGAACACGCATGACCACCGACGTCGATGCTGACCTGATCGAGCAGGGACGAAAGCTGTTTGCGGGCGACTGGCAGTTTTTCTGGGCCTCGCCGTCGATCGAAACGCTGCCGCCGATGGCCGGCATCGAGGTTGCCTTTGCCGGCCGCTCCAATGTCGGCAAATCCAGTCTGATCAACGCGCTGACCGGCCGCAACGCGCTGGCGCGGACCTCGCATACGCCGGGCCGCACCCAGGAACTGATCTTCTTCGAAGGCCCTGAACAAGCCGGCTTCCGGCTGGTCGATATGCCCGGTTACGGTTACGCGTCCGCGCCAAAGGCCAAGGTCGCGTCATGGACCGCGCTGATCCACAGCTTCCTGCAGGGCCGCAGCAACCTGGCGCGGGTCTACGTGCTGATCGATGCAAGGCACGGCCTCAAACCGGTCGATCTTGACGTGCTCAAGACGCTCGACAAATCGGCTGTCAGCTATCAGGTCGTGCTCACCAAGGCCGATCAAGTCAAGCCGGTTGAGCTGCAGGCCTGTCGCGCCGCCACCGCGGCGGCGCTTTCCAAACATCCCGCCGCCTTTCCCGAAATCCTGGTGACATCCTCGCACACCGGCGCCGGGATGCCGGAATTGCGCGCCGCGATGGTGCGGCTGTTGAGGGAGCGCAGTTGATGACGGGGGGATCTCGCGTTTTGCGCATTCTGGTCATACTGGCCGCCATCATGGGCGCCGACGGCGTCATCCTGGCGGCCGCATCCGCGCACCAAGCCGATGCGACGCGGCTGGCGGCGGCGTCATCCATGCTGCTGTTTCACTCGACCGCGGTGCTGGCGGCGGCGGCACTCTGCGAACGCGGCATCATTCATCGGGGGATCGGGATCGCGGCCGCGTCGGGCTTTGTCATCGCCGCCGCGCTATTCGCCGGCGATCTCAGCTTGCGGCAATATGCCGGGCACAGCCTGTTTCCCCTGGCCGCGCCGACCGGCGGCACGCTGCTGATTGTGAGCTGGCTCACGCTTGCCGTAGCCGCGGCCTGGCCGCGACCGAGTTGAAACACGCCGCAACAGCGGCGCGGCTCGCGCCGCATCCGGGGGACGCTGGTTGCTCGCGGCGAGAGCTGAGGAAGGCCACGCCAGGCTTTGCGCCGCGGCCGCCAATCAGTTAGAAACCGCCCCATCCTGCTTGACCCAAGAGACCCGCTTCATGACCGACGTGCCGTATATCAGTCCGCTCGATCAGGCCCGCATCCTGTCCGAGGCGCTGCCGCACATGCAGGAGTATGACGAGGAAACCATCGTCATCAAATATGGCGGCCATGCCATGGGGGCGGAGGATCTCGCCAAGGCCTTCGCGCGCGACATCGTGCTTTTGGAGCAGACCGCCATCAACCCGGTGGTGGTGCATGGCGGCGGGCCGCAGATCGCGACCATGCTGAAGCGGCTCGGCATCGCTTCCGAATTCGCCGCCGGCCTGCGCATCACCGACGCCGCGACCATCGAGATCGTTGAAATGGTGCTGGCAGGTTCGATCAACAAGCAACTGGTCGGCTACATCAACGAGGCCGGCGGCAAGGCGGTCGGCCTGTGCGGCAAGGACGGCAACATGGTGACCGCGGCCAAGGCGACGCGCACCATGGTGGATCCGGATTCGCATATCGAAAAGGTGGTCGATCTCGGTTTCGTCGGCGAGCCCCAAAAGGTCGATCTGACGCTGCTCAACCAGCTGATCGGCCACGACCTGATCCCGGTGCTGGCGCCGCTGGCGACCTCGAAGACCGGGCAGACCTTCAACGTCAACGCCGATACCTTCGCCGGTGCGGTTGCCGGCGCGCTGAAGGCGAAGCGGCTGTTGCTCCTGACCGATGTTCCCGGCGTGCTCGACAAGTCGAAAAAACTCATTCCGGAATTGTCGGTGCGGGAAGCGCGCAAGCTGATCGCCGACGGCACCATTTCCGGCGGCATGATCCCGAAGGTCGAGACCTGCATCTACGCGCTCGAACAGGGCGTCGAGGGCGTCGTCATCATCGACGGCAAGATGCAGCACGCGGTTTTGCTCGAACTGTTCACCAACCAGGGCACCGGCACGCTGATCCACAAGTGACGATATCGTCGACCAGCCGTTTCCCGGTCGTCATGGCCGGGCACAGTAGTCTGCCTTGCGCAGACTACGTCAACTGGTCTGCGCTCCCGGCCATCCACATCTTGCCGGCGGATAGGAAGAACGACGTGGATGCCCGGGCCTTCGCCGCGCCGAAGGGGCTACGGCCCCGCAGGCGGGACGAGCCCGGGCATGACGGAGAGAAAAAGACGCCCCGCATAGCGGCATTTTCTTTTGCAGCTGCTTTTGTCTTCTTTGCCAACTCGACGCCGGCCCGGGCCGATCTGAAGATCTGCAATCGCATGAGCTATGTGGTCGAGGTCGCCATCGGTATCGACGACAAGGCGGCGACCGCGACGCGGGGCTGGTTCCGCATCGATCCCGCGGCATGCCGCGTGGTCGTGCAGGGCACCCTGACCGCCGACCGCATCCTGCTCAACGCCCACGCCCTCGGCGTCTATGGTTCATCGCCGATCCCGCAGAATGGCGCCGACACACTGTGCGTCGCGGCCGGCGATTTCGTGATCGCGGCGGCACGCCAGTGCCGCGCCGGGCAAACCCCTGCGGCCTTTACCCAGATCACCCCGACGCCGGCCGACGACGGCAATCTGGTGGCCTATCTGGCCGAGGACAGCGAGTACGATGACGAACAGGCAAGGCTCGCCGGCATCCAGCGGCTGCTCTTGATCGCAGGCTACGACGCCGCGCCGATCGACGGCGTCGACGGTCCGAAAACCCAGGCCGCGCTGGCGGCGTTCCTGAAAAATCGCGGCCTGACGCCCGACATCGCGCAGGCGCCGAACTTCTTCGCAACCATGATCGATGCGGTACAATCGCCGTCCGCCACCGGACTGACCTGGTGCAACGACACCCCGCACAAGATCATGGCCGCGGTCGGCACCGACGACGGCAAGACCGTGATCAGCCGCGGCTGGTACCGCATTGACCCCGGCAAATGCCTGCATCCCGATGTCACCGGTCAGCCGCGGCGGATTTTCAGTTTCGCCGAGGCGGTCGATGACGAAAACCGGACCATCAAGTACAAGGGCACGCCGCTGAACTGGGGCGGCACCAGTCAGCTTTGCACGCGCGAGAGCAAGTTCGAGATCAATGAACAGGGCGACTGCGGCACCCGCGGCCTCAATGTCACCGGCTTTGCCCCCGTCGACATGTCGAGCGGCGGCAAGATGCTGCGCTTTGCGATGCCGTGATGGATGCTCCGGGAATCCTGCAAAGGGGCGTCGGCGCATTCGCGGAACGACGGCTGAGAGATAGATGACCACGATCACGAAAGCGCCGCGCTCGTTCTCCCACATCGACACCTGGGTGTTCGATCTCGACAACACGCTTTATCCGCATCACGTCAATCTGTGGCAGCAGGTCGACCAACGGATCGGCGAGTTCGTCGGTGCCTTTCTCGGCGTATCCACAGCCGAGGCGCGGCGGATCCAGAAGGACTACTACCTGCGCTACGGCACCACCATGCGCGGCATGATGACTGAGCACGGCGTGCGCGCCGACGACTACCTGGCCTATGTGCACCAGATCGACCATTCGCCGCTGCAGCCGAACCCGGCGATGGGCGCTGCGATCGCGAAACTCAGGGGGCGCAAGCTGATCCTGACCAACGGCTCGACCGACCACGCCGGCAAGGTGTTGGAGCGGCTCGGTCTGGCGGCGCAGTTCGAGGCGGTGTTCGATATCATCGCCGCCGAACTCGAGCCGAAGCCGGCGCCGCGGACCTATCAAAAGTTTCTCAGAGATCATGCGGTCAATCCGGCGACATCGGCGATGTTCGAGGATCTGGCGCGCAACCTCGTGGTACCGCATTTGCTCGGCATGACCACCGTGCTGGTGGTGCCGGACGGCAGCACCGAAGTCGTGCGTGAGGACTGGGAGCTGGAAGGCCGCAACGCCGCCCATGTCGATCATGTCACGGATGATCTGACCGGGTTTTTGCAAGGGTTGAGCGCAAAGGCGTAAGCCCTCCTCGTGAGCGAGCCTTGACTCCCACCCCCCAAATCCCGAAAAAGCCCCTTCAAATCGCGCGCGCCCTGAGGAAATCCCGATGTCTCTCTCCGCCCTTGAATCCACCATCAACTCCGCGTTCGATGCGCGCGACGGCATCTCTGCCGCGACCCAAGGCGAGGTCCGTGACGCCGTCGATCACGCGCTCGATCTGCTCGACAAGGGCGAGACCCGCGTCGCCGAACGCGACGCCGGCGGCAAGTGGAATGTCCATCAATGGCTGAAGAAGGCGGTGCTGCTGTCGTTTCGACTGAACGACATGACCGCGATATCGGGCGGTCCCGGACAAGCATCGTGGTGGGACAAGGTGCCCTCGAAGTTCGACGGCTGGGGCGAGAATCGTTTTCGCGCCGCCGGCTTCCGGGCGGTGCCGGGCGCCATCGTCCGCCGCTCGGCCTTCATCGCGAAAAATGTCGTGCTGATGCCGTCCTTCGTCAACCTCGGTGCCTATGTCGATGAGGCGACCATGATCGACACCTGGTCGACGGTTGGCTCCTGCGCGCAGATCGGCAAGCGCGTGCACATTTCCGGCGGCGTCGGTATCGGCGGCGTGCTGGAACCGCTGCAGGCCGAACCCGTGATCGTCGAGGACGATTGCTTCATCGGCGCCCGTTCCGAAGTCGCCGAAGGCGTGATCGTGCGCAAAGGCGCGGTGCTGGCGATGGGCGTGTTCCTCGGCGCTTCGACCAAGATCGTCGATCGCGACTCTGGCGAGACCTTCATCGGCGAGGTTCCTGAATATGCCGTGGTGGTGCCGGGCGCGCTACCGGGCCGTCCGCTGAAGAACGGCCAGCCCGGCCCCTCTACGGCCTGCGCCGTGATCGTCAAGCGGGTCGACGAGCGCACCCGCGCCAAGACCAGCATCAACGAGCTGCTGCGGGACTGACTATATCGCTGGCCGATCGCCTTCACCGCATGTTATGCGGAGGCATGAATGATGCCGTCTCCATCGCCCGCGACCTCGTCCGTTGTCCATCCGTAACCCCGGCCGACGCGGGCGCGCTTGGCGTTCTTGACAACATCCTCACAGAAGCGGGTTTCGAGGTCCACCGCGTCACGTTCGGCGAACCCGGCACCGCCGATATCGACAACCTCTATGCCCGTATCGGCAATTCCGTCCCGCACATCACCTTTGCCGGCCATACCGACGTGGTGCCGCCGGGCGATGAGCGCGCATGGACCCATGGTGCGTTTTCCGGCGAGGTCAAGGACGGTTTTCTCTATGGACGCGGCGCTGTCGACATGAAGGGCGGCATTGCCTGCAGCGTCGCGGCGGTGCTCGAATATCTGGACGACAACGGCGGCAAGGCCAAGGGTTCGATCTCGTTCCTGATCACCGGCGACGAGGAAGACCTTTCCGTCAACGGTACGATAAAGCTATTGCAATGGGCCGCGGCGCGCGGCGAGAAATTCGACCACTGCGTGCTCGGCGAACCCTCCAATATCGAGCAGCTCGGCGACTGCATCAAGGTCGGCCGCCGCGGCTCGCAGTCGGGCACGCTCTATGTTGACGGCGTCCAGGGCCACGTCGCCTATCCACACCGCGCGGCGAACCCGGTGCCGGATATCGCAAGACTGATCGTGGCGCTGAGCGAGGAACCGCTCGATCACGGCAGCGTACAGTTCCAGGCCTCGAACCTCGAATTTACTTCCGTCGATGTCGGCAACATCGCGGGCAATGTCATCCCGGCGCAGGCGCGGGCGAAATTCAACATCCGCTTCAATGATCTGCATACCCAGACGAGCCTGCGGGCCTTGGTCGAGCAGCGGCTGGCGAAAGCGGCAGGAAACCGGATCCGCGCCCGGATCGCGTGGGAACCGTCCAATTCCAACGTGTTTGTGACAAAGCCCGGCGCCTTCACCGACCTCGCGGTCGCGGCGATCGAGGAGGTCACCGGCCGCCGGCCGGAGTTGAGCACCTCGGGCGGCACCTCGGACGCCCGCTTCATTGCGGGCTATTGCCCCGTCATCGAGTTCGGTCTGGTCGGCCAGACCATGCACCAGATCGACGAGCGCACGGCGGTGTCCGATCTGGAGCAGTTGACCAGGATCTATCGCGGCATCCTGGATCGTTATTTCGCTTGAGCTCGTTAATAATCCACCCGCACCAGATAGAGTCCTTGCGGCGGCGCGACCGGGCCGCAGGCGGTGCGGTCGCGCGCCGCCAGGGCGGCGGCAAGGTCGCCGGCGCTCCAGCGGCCTTCGCCGACCCAGACCAGCGAGCCGACCATCGAGCGCACTTGGCTATGCAGGAACGAGCGCGCCGAGGTGGCGATGTGGACGGCATCACCCTCTCTGATGACGTCGAGCTGGTCGAGGGTTTTCTCCGGCGATTTCGCCTGGCATTCGCTGTCACGAAAGGTGGTGAAGTCGTGCTTGCCGATCAGGCGCTGCGCGGCGCGATGCATGGCATCGCTATCGAGCGGCCTCGGCAGCCGCCAGGCATGGCCGATGTCGAGCGCGAGATTGGCCCGCCGATTGGCGATGCGATAGAGGTAGTGGCGGCGTTTCGCGGAAAATCGCGCCTCGAAGCTGTCCGGCACGATCTCCGCACTGAGTACGCCGATCGGCAGCGGGCGCAAATGCGCATTGAGGCCGTCGCGTAACCTCCCTGGAACAAAGGGCCTCGCAATATCGCAATGCGCGGTTTGCGCGAACGCGTGCACGCCGGCGTCGGTGCGGCCGGCGCCATGAACGCGGACATGTTCGCCGCAGATCGCCTTGACCGCGGTTTCCAGCGCGCCCTGCACCGAAGCCCCATTGTCCTGGATCTGCCAGCCGCAAAACGGTGCGCCGTCATATTCGATGGTGAGTTTGTAGCGCGGCATCAGCCGAGCCGCAGCGGCGGCTGCAGCGGCGTGCCGCGCAAAAATTCCTCCGCCTTCATCGGCGCCTTGCCGGCGCGCTGCAATTCGAGAATCCGCAAGGCGCCTTGCTGGCAACCAACCGCGAGATGATCGTCGAGCAGTTCGCCTGATGCACCCGAGCCGCCGGCGATCGCGCAGCGCAGGATTTTGACCCGCACTGGTTCGCCTTCGATCGGGATTTCGCACCACGCGCCGGGAAACGGCGACAGCCCGTGGATATGGCGTAGCACGGCGCGCGCCGGCTTGTTCCAGTCGATCCGCGCCTCGGCCTTTTCGATCTTGGCGGCGTAGCTGACGCCCTCTTCGCTTTGCCTTTTGAGTTGCAGCGTGCCGCGCTCAAGCGCGCCGATCGCGCGCACCATCAGGTCGCCGCCGAGCCGCGACAGCGCATCGTGCAGATCGCTTGCCGTCATCGCATCCGTGATCGCAATACGTTCGGCCATCGCGACATCGCCGGTATCGAGCCCGGCATCCATTTTCATCACCATCACGCCGGTCTCGGCATCGCCGGCCATGATGGCGCGGTTGATCGGCGCCGCGCCGCGCCAGCGCGGCAACAGCGACGCGTGCAGATTGAAGCAGCCGAGCGTCGGGGTGTCGAGAATGGCCTGGGGCAGGATCATGCCATAGGCGACGACCACCGCCGCATCGGCGTTGAGGGCGCGAAAATGCTCGAGCGCTTCCGGCGTCTTCAGCGTCCCTGGCGTCAGCACGGGGATGCCGAGCCGGCGCGCCTCCTGCTCGACCGGGCTTAGTTGCAGCTTCATGCCACGCCCGGCACGCTTCGCCGCGCGGGTGTAGGCGATGGCGATCTCGTGGCCATGGGCCACCAGCTCCGATAGCGTCGGCACCGCGAATTCCGGCGTGCCCATGAAGATCAGGCGAAGCGACATGAAGTGACTAATCCCAGGTAATTCATTCTACCGACATGGCCGGGCTTGTCCCGGCCATCCACGTTTTGAGTGTCAGCAAGAAAGACATGGATGCCCACGACATCTGCGCGAAGACGCGCTTCGCGCTTTAGCGCGGGCATGACGGCTGAGAGGCTTGCGATCTATAATCTATACTGCGTTTCCGAAGCTGTGATCATATCGATATCGCGCGTGAACCTCTTCCCGAGTTGCCGGCGCCGGCACCGCTATCTTCTCCCCTCCTCCCGCGAAGCGGTGGGGAGGGGTCGGGGGTGGGGGGTCTCTCGGCAGGAACCGCTGCTTCGGTGTACGCCGCGCCACCCCCCACCCCCGACCCCGGATCAAGTCCGGGGCAGGCTCCCTCCCCGCCACGCGCCGCGCGCGCGGGGGGAGGGGAGAAGTCACCGTCCCGCAACGCCATTTCCCGCAGCGTCATCTCCATCGGTCGCGGCGTGCGGCGCAGCGGCGGCCTTCACACCCTTTACATCTCGCCGCTGAAGGCGCTCGCGGTCGATATCGCGCGCAATCTGGAAACCCCGATCGCTGAAATGGGACTGCGGATCAAGGTCGAGACCCGCACCGGCGATACGCCGGTGTCGCGGCGGCAGCGGCAGCGGCGCTATCCTCCGGATATTCTGCTGACGACGCCCGAACAACTGGCGCTATTGCTGTCATCCGATGACGCGCCGTTTCTGTTCGGCTCGCTACGGCGCATCGTGCTCGACGAACTGCACGCGCTGGTGACCTCAAAACGCGGCGATCTGTTGTCGCTCGGGCTGGCGCGGCTGTGGCGGCTGGCACCGCAAGCACGCGCGATCGGGCTGTCGGCGACCATAGCTGAGCCGGAATCGCTGGCACGCTTCCTGGTGCCGCAGCGCGATGGCGCCAACACGGCCGCCGACATCGTGGTCGCCGGTGGTGCCGCGGCGCCGGTTGTCGAAATGCTCGACACAAGGGAGCGATTGCCCTGGGCCGGCCATTCCGCGCGCCACGCGCTCGGCGAAATCTACGATCTGATCCGGCGCAACAGGACCACGCTGGTGTTCGTCCCCTGCATCACGGTTCGCTCGATGTCGCGCAGCGCCGCAAGGTCGAGGACGCGATGAGCAGCGGAAAACTGCGCGGCGTGGTCTGCACCTCCTCGCTCGATCTCGGCGTCGACTGGGGCGACATCGACATGGTCATCAATGTCGGGGCGCCGAAGGGCGCCTCGCGGCTGATGCAAAGGATCGGCCGCGCCAATCACCGCATCGACGAAGCCTCGCGCGCGGTGCTGGTGCCGGCCAATCGTTTCGAGGTGCTGGAATGCGCCGTGGCGATCGACGCGATTGCGGAAAACGCCCAGGATACCCCGCCGCTGCGCACCGGCGCGCTGGATGTGCTGGCCCAGCACGTGCTCGGCTGCGCCTGCGGCGAGCCGTTTCATGCCGATCAACTCTATGACGAAGTACTGACCGCCGCACCCTATGCAGGTTTGACCCGAACCGATTTCGACGACGTGGTCGACTTCGTCGCCACCGGCGGCTATGCGCTGAAAACCTACGAGCGTTTTGCCCGCATCAAGCAGGACAAGGAGGGGCGATGGCGCGTTGCCAATCCGCGGGTGCGGCAAAGCTACCGCCTCAATGTCGGCACCATCGTCGAGGAGGCGATGCTGAAGGTGCGGCTGGTGCGCTCCCGCGGCGGCGGCTCGGGGTCGACCGGCGCGCTCGGCCGTGGCGGCCGCATGCTGGGGGAGATCGAGGAATATTTCATCGAGGGGCTGGTGGTCGGCGACACCTTCGTGTTCGGCGGCGAGGTGGTGCGTTACGAGCAGTTGGCAGAAGATCAGGTCTATGTCTCGCGCGCCAACGACAGGGATGCAAAGGTGCCGTCCTATATGGGCGGCAAGTTTCCGCTCTCGACCTATCTCGCCGGGCGGGTTCGGAAATTGCTGGCCGACAGAGGCGGCTGGAGCGGCCTGCCCGATCAGGTGCGCGACTGGCTGTCGTTGCAGGCGCAGCTGTCGCGGGTGCCCGGCGCGCGCGAGCTGGTGGTGGAAACCTTTCCGCGCGCCAACAAGCATTACCTCGTCTGTTATCCCTTCGAGGGCCGGCTCGCGCACCAGACGCTCGGCATGCTGCTGACGCGGCGGCTGGAACGCGCCCGCGCCCGGCCGCTCGGCTTTGTCGCCAACGAATATGCCCTGGCGGTGTGGGGGCTCGGCGACATGTCCTCGATGATCCGGCAGGGCCGGCTCGATCTCAATGCGCTGTTCGATCCGGACATGCTGGGCGACGATCTCGAAGCCTGGCTTGCGGAATCGGCGCTGATGAAACGCACCTTCCGCAGTTGCGCGATCATTTCCGGATTGATCGCGCGCCGCTTCACCGGCGAGGACAAGACCCGCCGCCAGGTGCTGTTTTCGACCGATCTGATCTACGACGTGCTGCGCAAGCACCAGCCGGATCACCTGCTGTTGCGTGCGGCGCGCGCCGATGCCGCGACCGGGCTGCTCGATATCCGCCGGCTCGGTGATATGCTGGCGCGAATCAAGGGGCGAATCACCCACAAGCAACTGGAGCGGGTTTCGCCGCTGGCGGTGCCGGTGATGCTGGAAATCGGCCGCGAAGCGGTTTATGGCGAAGCATCGGACGTATTGCTGGCGGAAGCCGCCAAGGAGCTGGTCAAAGAGGCGATGTCCTAGAAAAATGGATTTGTTTGACTCCGATCCACCAACATCGTCATGCCCGGCCAGAAGCGCGAAGCGCGTCTTCGCGCAGATGTGCCGGGCATCCACGTCTTTCTTCTTTGCGGCGCCAAGACGTGGATGGCCGGGCTTTCGCCGCGCCGAAGGGGCTTCGGCCCCGCAGGCGGGACAGGCCCGGCCATGACGGAAATAGCCATCGATGTTACCAGGGCATCTTGTTTGAATGTTGCCGGTGTCGATCTGGCCGCCGATCTCTCCGGCGCGCTGTTCTGGGAAGAAGAGAGCCTGCTCGTGGTCTCCGACCTGCATCTGGAAAAGGGCTCCAGTTTCGCCGCGCGCGGCGTGCTGCTGCCGCCCTATGATACGGCGGCGACGCTCGGCCGCCTCGGCGCCGTGATCGCGCGGCACGACCCGCGCGTGGTAATTGCGCTCGGCGACAGCTTTCATGACAGCTCAGCCCATGACCGGCTGTCGGCGCCGGATCGCGACGCCATCGCCGCGTTGCAGCTACGGCGCGACTGGATCTGGATTTGCGGCAATCACGATCCGGCGCCGCCGTCCGATCTCGGCGGCGTGGTCGCGCTTGAAGTGGCGCTCGGCCCGATCGTCTTTCGTCATGAGCCGACCGGCGTTTTGGGTGAAATCGCGGGTCATCTGCACCCTAAGGCGCGCGTGTCCAGCCGCGGCCGTTCCATGGAGCGGCGCTGTTTTGCCTGCGACGGCGAGCGCGCGGTGATGCCGGCGTTCGGCGCTTATACCGGGGGACTGAGCATCCGCGACGCGGCATTTGCAAGGATATTCCGGACGCTCGAATTCATGGCGCACGTGCTCGGCGACCACCGGCTGCACCATATCGCCGCATCGCGATGCTATTGAGCCGGACTTCGCGGTCCACCTTGTAAGCGCGCATCAGCGGGGGCAAACTGGCCTCAACAAAACGCCGTCGATGGGGAACGCCAGCATGTATCCGGTCACTCGCCGTCAGACCCTCGCAGACCTGCTGCGCCGCAGCGCCGCGCGGACGCCTAACAAGCCAGCCGTGGTGTGCGGCGATATCCGCTGGAGCTATGCCGAATTCGACCGCATCAGCGGACGCGTGGCCGCCGGCCTCGCGGAGCGAGGAGTTGCAAAAGGCTCCCGCGTTGCGATCCTGGCGCGCAACTCGCACGCCTTTGTGGCCATGCGGTTTGCGCTGGCGCGGCTTGGGGCAGTCCTGGTGCCGATCAATTTCATGCTGAAGGCGGAGGAAGTCGGCTACATCCTGCGCCATGCCGGCGCGACGATGCTCGCGACCGACAGCGGCCTTGCGCCGCTTTCGCGCGCGGCGAAGCTGCTCGACACCGCGGTGCGCGATCTCATCTGGCTTCCCGCGGAGGGCGCAAGCGAGCCGCAGGCCGACATGATCGGTTTCGACACGCTCGCCGCCTGTCAAACGGCACCGCCTGAACCGGAGCTCACGGGCGCCGATCTGGCGCAGATCGTCTATACCAGCGGAACGGAATCCTCGCCGAAGGGGGCGATGCTGACCCACGACGCGGTGATCTGGCAATATGTCAGCTGCATCGTCGATGCCGGCATCGCCGCGTACGATCTCACTTTGCACGCGCTGCCGCTGTACCATTGCGCGCAGCTCGATGTCTTCTTCGGTCCTTCGATCTATGTCGGCGCCACCAACATCATCACGGCGCAGCCGACGCCGGACAATCTGCTGCCGCTGATCGAACGCCACCGCATCAGTTCGTTCTTCGCCCCGCCGACCGTCTGGATCTCGCTATTGCGTTCGCCGCGCTTCGATACCACCGACCTTTCCAGCCTGCGCAAGGGATATTACGGCGCTTCCATCATGCCGGTCGAAGTGCTGCGCGAGCTGGCACAGCGCCTGCCCGGGGTGCGGCTGTGGAATCTCTACGGTCAGACCGAGATCGCGCCGCTGGCTACCATGCTCGGCCCCGAGGATCAGTTGCGCAAGCCCGGGTCATGCGGCCGCGCCGTGCTCAATGTCGAGACCCGGGTCGTCGATGACGCGATGCGCGACACGGCGCCGGGCGAGGTCGGCGAGATCGTGCACCGGTCGCCGCATCTGATGGTCGGCTATTTCCACGATGACGAGCGCACCAAGGCAGCCTTCGAGGGCGGCTGGTTCCATTCCGGCGATTTGGCAACGATGGATGACGAGGGCTACATCAGTGTCGTCGACCGCAAGAAAGACATGATCAAGACCGGCGGCGAGAATGTCGCCAGCCGCGAGGTCGAGGAGGCACTTTACCGGTTGCCGCAGGTCTCGGAAGTCGCGGTCATCGGCATTCCGCATCCGCGCTGGGTCGAGGCGGTGGTCGCGGTGATCGTGATCAAGTCAGGCCATTCGCTGAGCGAGGCCGAAGTCCTTGCCCATGCGCAGACCATGCTGGCCTCGTTCAAGACGCCGAAGCAAATTGTGTTTGCCGATGCGCTGCCGAAGAATCCCAGCGGCAAGCTGCTCAAGCGCCAGCTGCGCGATGTCCATGCGCGGTTGTTTACCGCCGGCTGAAGCGCGGTTCAGGCCGCCTTGGCCTGCGGCCAGGGCGTCAGGTAGATGTCTCCCATAAGCGAATTGAAGTGAGTCGGCTGCAGGCCAACTCCACAACGGCCAACTTTTTCAAGCATCAATCAACAACACAGGGCGGAAATCATGCCGGCGCAGCCGAAGATCGAGCACATCGAGACATTTCTGGTCGATCTCCCGACCATCCGTCCACACCAGCTCGCCATGACGACCTTGAGCCGTCAGACATTGATGATCGTCCGCATCCGCTGCTCGGATGGCATCGTCGGTGTCGGCGAGGGGACCACCATCGGCGGCCTCGCCTATGGCGCCGAAAGCCCGGAAGGCATGAAGCTCGCGATCGACACCTATATTGCGCCGCACCTGCTCAAATCCAACCCCAACCAGGTCGCTGCCACCATGGCAGGAATCGGCAAGGCGGTGCAGGACAACCGTTTCGCCAAATGCGCGGTTGAGACGGCCCTGCTGGACGCCATGGGAAAACGCACCGGACTAAGCGTTTCAGATTTGCTCGGTGGACGCTTCCATGACCGGCTGCCGGTCGCCTGGACACTCGCCAGCGGCGATACCTCAAGCGACATAGCCGAAGCCGAGGCCATGCTGGCCAAGCGGCGCCACAATATCTTCAAGCTGAAAATCGGCAAAGGCGATCCGAAGGACAATATCGCCCATGTGGCAGCCATCAAGCGGGCTCTGGGCGATCAAGCCAGCGTGCGGGTCGATATCAACCAGGCCTGGAGCGAATCGACGGCGGCCCGCGCCATCGCGGCGCTGGAAGACGCAGGCTGTGATCTCGTCGAACAGCCCATTGCGCTGTCCAATCGCAAAGGCATGGCGCGGCTTGCGCTGCAAGCGAGAATTCCGGTGATGGCGGATGAATCGCTGCGCGGGCCGGAAACGGCCTTCGATTTTGCCGCCGATGCCGCCGCCGATGTGTTTGCCGTCAAGATCATGCAATCGGGCGGCCTCTACGCCGCCGCCCGTGTGGCCGCCATCGCCGATGCCGCGGGCATCGGACTTTATGGGGGCACGATGCTTGAAGCCGGGGTTGGCACGGCTGCCGGTGCGCAATTGTTTTCGACGTTTCCCAATCTGCAGTGGGGCACCGAACTGTTCGGTCCGCTGCTTCTGACCGAGGAAATATTGACCGAGCCGCTGAATTACAGCGATTTTTCCCTGCAGGTTCCCACCGGTCCCGGCCTTGGCATTGACCTTGACGAGGCCAAGCTCGCGCACTTTCGGCGAGACCGTGGGTCTCGCAGCGTCCATCCGATGCCGAAATCCAAGGCGGGGGCATAACCATGCTGTTCCAGGTCGAAATGACGGTACGCCTGCCGCACGACATGCCCACCGAGATGGCCGACGAACTCAAACGGGTCGAGCGCGAGAAGGCGCAGGCGCTGCAGAGGTCTGGAGTTTGGCGCCACCTCTGGCGTGTTGCTGGGCACTACGGCAACGTCAGCATTCTCGATTGCGCCGACGTGCAGCAGCTCCACGACACCATCTCGAGCCTGCCGCTGTTTCCCTACATGGAAATCAAGGTAACGCCGCTTTGCCGGCACCCTTCCTCCATTCATGACGACGACCGATAAGCCGTCCACCCCGAACCGAAACCAACCCACAGAGGAGAACGTTCAGATGCCTGCAAATCTCATCGACAAAAAGCACATCTCCGAGCTGGCAGCAAAAGCTGCGGGCCTCGACATGAAAGGCGGCAATCCGCGCCTGAAAACAATCATGAACCGGCTGTTGTCCGACCTGTTCCAGGCGATCGACGATCTCGACATTTCCATGGATGAGTTTTGGGCGGGTGTCGGCTATCTCGGTGCCTCGGCTCAGGCCAATGAGCTTGGACTTTTGGTTCCGGGTATTGCCGTCGAGCATTTTCTCGATTTGCGCCTTGATGAAGCCGAGCGCCGCGCCGGTCTCGCTGGCGGAACGGTTCGCACCATCGAAGGCCCGCTCTATGTCGCCGGTGCTCCGGTTGCGAAACATGAAGCGCGACTGGATGATGGAAGCGATGATGGCGAAGTACTGATCATGGACGGCCAGGTTCGGGACCTCCAAGGCAAGCCAGTGCCGCACGCCAAGGTCGAAGTCTGGCACGCCAATACGCACGGCAACTATTCGTTCTTCGGACCTCCACAGACGCCGTTCAATCTGCGGCGCACGATCGAGACCGATGCCGAGGGACGTTACAAATTCCGCTCCATCATGCCGAGCGGTTACGGTTGCCCCCCGGGCAGTCATATCGAAAACCTGCTGACGGATATGGGCCGCCACGCTCAGCGACCGGCGCATGTGCACTTCTTCGTCTCGGCTCCCGGCTTTCGCCATCTGACCACCCAGATCAACATCGACGGCGACAAATATCTGCGCGACGATTTCGCCTTCGGTACCCGTGAAGAACTGATCCCGCCGGTCATCCGCGTCAGTGATGCGGCGGCTATTCACGAGGCCGGTCTCGACAAGCCCTACGCCTACATCAAGTTCGATTTTGCCATTGCCAAGGAAGTGCCGGGTGCGCCCGCCACCGTCGTCCATCGGGAACACGCACCCGCGCATTGAGGCAAGCCACACCAAGCGAGCGGTCGCACGACAGGTGCGACCGCAGCCGGAAAGATCGGAGCGGCCAGGCCGCCACAGGGAGAACCACCATGTTGGACGAAGTGCTGGAACGGGTGGGGAGCGTTTGCTCGGGGATCAGCGGCTAATCCTTGCGAAACACGATCGAGGCCATCCAGCCGGTCATCAGCGCCATGGCGGCCGTGACCAGGCCGTAGACCAAGCCATTCTGGCGGGCGGTGGTTGCGACGAACTGCTCGAAACCGACCTTGACGATTTCGAACGCGGTTTCGGTCCGCGTCAACAGCGCGCCATCGGCGAACAGCTTGATCTCGACGTCATAGGTCCCGATCGGCACTTCAGCCGGAAGCGGAATGCCGGTCCGAAACAGCGTCGGCGTCAAGAATGTCACCGCCGAAGTATCCTCGCGATAGAGCCCCTGTTCCGAGCGCAGCCGCACGAAGGCGCTGCGGAACGCATCGTTCGGCACCACGTCGGCGTAGTCAGGTCCGACGCGCTGGGTCAAAAGCACGTTATTGAGTCCGAGTTGCTGCCGCCGCTCGACTTCGGGCGAAGCGATGGCGTCGAATTGCCGGTTGGCGAACAGCGCAAGATAGCTCGGCACTTGCAGGAATTGCCGGTAGTCGGTGTTGATCCAGATGCCGAATCTGCGTTCCTTGCGGCGCGTCACCATGTCGGCGCGCGGGCCGGAGATGGTCACGACGAGGTCGTAGCCGGCGCGGTGGGCCGGGGTGGAGGCGTCCTTTTCGACCGAGCCGAACAGCACCAGTTCTTCGCCGGAATAGTTCGGCGTCACGGTCACCCGGTGGTTGGAGACCGAAACGATCAGCCGCTCGGCGTGCGCGCTGCCGACGGCACAAGCCGTGTAAAGCGCCAGCGCAAGGCCACAAGCGGCGAGCGGGTTGCGCGCGATCATCCGGCGCCTCCGCTTTCCCGGATGGTGAAGAGATCGTCGGGGCGGATCACCAGTTCGATGGCGAAGCGCATGCCGACCGCGAGAATCAGCAGTCCCAGCAATAGCCGCAGATGCTCGCTGCGAATCTGCTGGCCGGCGCGAGCGCCGAACTGCGCCCCGGTCACGCCGCCGATCATCAGGATCAGCGCCAGCACGGCATCGACGAGATGGTTGGTGACCGCGTGCAGCAGGGTGGCGAACAACATGGTGACCAGAGTCAGCACCATCGAGGTGCCGATCACGGTGGAGGTCGGTACCCGCAACAGATAAATCATGATCGGGACCAGGATGAAGCCGCCGCCGATGCCCATCACCGCGCCGATGAAACCGATGATGACGCCGACGGCAACGACCGGAATCACCGACAGATAGATCTTGGAGCGCTTGAAGCGCATCTTCAGCGGCAGGCCGTGGATCCAGCCGTGGCTGCCGGAGCGGCGCATCGGCACGGTTATGCCGCGCCGGGCGCGCAGGATGGCGCGCAAGCCTTCCCAGAACATCAGCCC
>NZ_JBEKXH010000054.1:0-22281 GCF_049512235.1 Bradyrhizobium sp. | reverse complement strand
GCCCGGTAGGCGCCGGAGATCTTTACGTAGGCCTTGCCCGAGCGCACCAGTTCCAGCAAATCGGCAAAGCCCGGCTGGTCCAAGCCCAGTTCCGCCTGCGCCCCGCCGAAGTGATCGAACACGACCGGCACCGGGGAGGCGGCGACGAGATCCTTGATCGCGGAAATCATCTGAAGACTGGTGAACAGCTGGACATGCCAGCGGCGGCCATTCACCCGATCGACTGCGGCCTGAAAGCGCGGCCGGCCGACCGCGGGATCGTTGACGCCGCCGGTGGCGAGATTGAGCCGGATGCCGCGAATGCCGGCCTGGTTCATGGCATCGAGATCGGCCTCCGGCGTCTTGTCGTCGATCACGGCGACGCCGCGCGCCGTGGTACCGCGCGCCTTCATGCCGAACAGCGTGGCCGAATTGTCGGTGCCGTAAACGCTCGGCGTCACGATCACCACGCGCTCGACATGCAGTGCCTTGTGCAGCGCCGACATCTCTTCGGGCGATGCCGGTTCCGGCGTATAGACCCGGCCTTCGAAGAACGGAAATTTTTCGGGATCGCCGTGAATGTGGGTGTGGCAATCGCAGGTGCCGGCAGGCACCGCGAAATTCACCGGCGTCGAGGGCTGCGACGCTTTGGCAAGGGCGGTTCGGTTGGGCATGGTTACGCCGGCCGCAAGGGAGGCCAGCATGATACCGCGTCGCGTGAACATCGTCTCACTCCCCAGGTTTCCATCATCTGCCATTCTGCAACACGCAGGATAGCACATCAGCCGGGAGTCCGTGGAGGCTAGCGGTTCTTGTTCACCGGCTTGCGTTTCTCGATGAACGCCGCCATGCCTTCGGAGCGATCTTCCAGCGCGAAGGTTGAGTGGAACAGGTCGCGTTCGACGTTGAGGCCTTGGGTGAGCGTCGTCTCGAACGCGCGATTGATGGCGCTCTTGGCCATGGCGGCCGCGGGACGCGACATCGCCGCGATTTTCTCCGCCATCGCCATCGCCTCGTCCATCAGTTTGCCGGCGGCCACCACGCGGCTGACCAGACCGGATCGCTCCGCCTCGGCCGCGTCCATCATCCGCCCGGTGAGGCAGAGGTCCATTGCCTTGGATTTGCCGACCGCGCGCGTCAGCCGCTGGGTTCCGCCGATGCCGGGGATGGTGCCCAGATTGATTTCCGGCTGTCCGAACTTGGCAGTTTCGGCGGCAATGATGATGTCGCACATCATCGCCAGTTCGCAGCCGCCGCCGAGCGCATAGCCGCCGACGGCGGCGATCGTCGGCTTGCGGCAATTGGCGACCCGGTCGGCACCTATCGACGTGAAGTCGCAGGCGAACATGTCGATGAAGGTTTTCGGCTGCATCTCCCCGATATCGGCGCCTGCGGCGAAGGCTTTTTCGCCGCCGGCCAAAAGGATGCATCCGATCTTGTCGTCGGCTTCGAGATCATCGACCGCCGCGGCGATTTCCCGAAACACGCCGAAGGACAGCGCATTGAGCACCTTCGGACGGTTCAGCGTAATGATGCCGACCGCGCCTTTGATGTCGACAATGATGTGTTCGAAGGTGCTCATGTTCCATTCCCGCCCGATTTCGCGGGTAATGTGCCCGCTGGCGGGTTGGGCTTCAAGTGGGGGGATAGACAGACCATATTCGGGACGCGGCCCTGGCCCCGCCGCGCCAGGGTCGCACTTTGCATTCGGCGCGCGCTGGGCACGCGTCTGGCTACGCCCTTAACATGCGAACGGCGGTGGACAGGGTCAGCAGGACGCCTAATCCGATGAAAATCTCTCCGATCAGGGAGGTCCGGTCCGCGTTTGCGGGTTCATTATTGCTCGACGCGACGAGCTCGGCCATGGCCGGGGTGTCGCTGGCGGCCATCGTACGGGACATTGCGGGGGGTGTGCCCGCCTGCATCGCCCGATCGAGGTCGTTGAGTTGTTCGGACGAGACGACCGGGTCGGCGGCGGGCTCGGCGGCTGTCTGATTGGCCCGTGCGGCCAAGCCCGTGTCGTTGCCGACCGGCAGGGTCGGAGTCAATTCTGCATTGGCGTCGGCCACCGATGGCGGCATTGCCGATGAACCGGCGCCGTTATTGGTGGCTGCGTCTTGCTTGGCGGCGGACGATTTCGGCCGCACCTTGCTGGATTTAGCATGGGCGGCGCTTTTCAAGCGGTGCGCCCGTTGCGTACTGGGCGCGACAGGGGCGTGCGTGCTTTCCGATGCCGAATTTGCCGCAGCATTCGATGGGTCCGCCGCCAGCGACGGGCCCAAGAAACAGATGAGGAGCCCTGTAGCCAGTATCAATGCCGACTGCCCGCTGGCTTTGACCGTCATGTGGCAATCTCCTGTTTGCCGGCCGCAAATCCGGAAGAGAGACCTCACGGCGTGTTCGCAACGGGGCAGAAAAAAGGGAATTTTCGGGCGAGTCCCGCCGACAGGGCTGCGGCGACGCGCCTCGGCGGATGTTCAGGAATCTTGTTCGCCGGATATTTTTGCGTTCAATGCGCCGCGTGTGCGCGGAGGCGAACGATGTTAAGAGCTCGCCAGGGCGGAATTCGATGTCGAGGCTGCTTCAAGCTGGACGCCACGATCCCAATCCCGAAGGAAGCTAAGATCACGATTTCGTGATTGAAGCGGCTCGGCGTAACAAATTGAAAGATCGACCGAATTGCTGTGTAGGAGCGCGGGTGCGCGAACGTGACGATGAATGGACCGGCCTGATGCGGTCGGCCATTTCAGGGGACAGCGCTGCATACCATCGGTTGCTTAAGGCCATCACGCCGGTCTTGAGGGCAGCGGCGCGTCGCGGGCTGGCGCGGGCAGGTCAACCGGTCGATCAATCCGAGGACATCGTGCAGGACATTTTGTTGGCGGTGCATCTAAAACGGCATACCTGGGACGTCGAAGCGCCGTTTGCGCCGTGGCTGTTTGCAATCGCCCGCAACAAGCTGATCGACGCGCTGCGCCGCCGCGGCCGGCGGGTTTTCGTCAACATCGACGATTTCGCCGAGACGATACCGAGCGAGCCGGCGGCGGAAGTCGCGCCCGCGAGCGAGATCGCGGCAAAGCTCCAGTCCTTGCCGCCGCGCCAGCGCGAGGTTCTGCAGGCGATCGCGGTCGACGCCGCGTCGATCAAGGATACCGCGGCGAAATTTGCGATGAGCGAGGGCGCGGTGCGCGTGGCGCTGCATCGGGCGCTCGCCAGCCTCACCGCCAGACTTCGGGAACAGTGAAATGGAGACCGATCAGCTCATTCGAACGCTCGCCGCCGACAGCACGCACCGTGCGCGGCCGGTTGGGTTCGCGCTGGCGCTGGCGTTGCTGTCGGCGGCGCCGGTTTCGGGGGTGATGTTCTTCTTGGGTCTGGGAATCCGTCCCGACGTCATGACCGCGATGCATAATCCGTTCTTCGACCTGAAGTTTGCAGTGACGCTGGCGCTGGCGATTCCGGCGATCGTGGTCAGCCTGCATTTATCGCGGCCGGAGGCCTCGCTGCACGGCTGGGCGTGGTTGCTGCTGATGCCGGCCGGACTTCTCCTTGCCGGGATCGCAGGCGAGATGATGCTGCCGCAGCGGCTGCCGGTGATGACGCGATTGGTTGGCAGCAATTCGCGGATTTGCGTGACCGCGATCCCGCTGATGTCGCTGCCGCTGCTGGCGGCGGCGCTGGTCGGATTGCGTCATGGTGCGCCGACGCGGCCCGTGGTTGCCGGTGCAATCGCCGGATTACTGGCCGCAGGCTTGGCGGCGACGCTGTACGCTTCGCACTGCCCCGACGATTCACCGTTTTTCGTGGCGACTTGGTACACCATCGCCGCAGCGCTGGTCGCCGCCGTCGGCGCACTGGCGGGATCGAGAGTCCTGAGGTTTTGACGGCAGGAATCCCCGTCCTCGTCGCCGCGCTCGCCTGGACGACAACTCGCCTGCACGATACGGAGTTTGCCGATCATGCCGCCGGAGCGGGCTCCACGGTCTGCTGCATGCGGTGGAAGCGCAGTACCTGCTGCGCGGTCGAGGGCCGCAGCCGTTCGTAGACGGCCCGGCAGGCCACGAGGTCGGCCGGTTCCGTGCCAGAGAGGCCGTCGCGCATATTGATAATCGCCTTCACGGTCGACCACGACATTGCTGCGACCTTCGCCAGGATCATGACGCCTTCGGCGCGGGTGTCCACCATCATTTGTTCGGCGATCGACACCTGCACGTTGGCGAGCGCCGCGATCGCGGCATTGGCTTCGTCGAATCTGCCGGCCTCGGCGAACGCCGCTACCTGAAATTCATCGAGCCTGCCGTCCTCGTGCAATGATTTGACCAGCGCGTGGGCCGTCGTGGTGTCCCGGGTGAAGGCGGCGGGCGCGAAGCGCGCCAGCCGGGTCGCTTCGCGTACCGCGGTCGGCACGTCGCCCGCCTGCTTCGGATTTGCGGCTTCAAGCCGTGCCCGCACCGTCACCGAGGCTTTTGCGATCAGCTTCAGGTATAGGTGTCGCGGGATCGTCGGCCGCATCGCGAGGCAGGTCGCAAGATCGTCGTTGCCCTCGGCGCGATTGACCAGCCGGGTGAAGCCGCGCTTGGAGAATTCGGCGCCGGGATTGCGGACGGTGCTCTGTATGACCTCGTCATTGCCGCGCAGCACCAGCACGTCAGTGACCGCGCCGCTCAGCACCCGTCGCGTCGAAATCGCCAACAAATGCGCCTGGCTTTTGTTGCGCGCGGTCTCGATCAGCGCCTCGTCGTCGAGCCGCTCCGATCCCGACAGCACCGGCGCTGCGACCTCGATGAGATCGTCGAGCGCCAGCGCGCGAACGGTAAGCTGCGGCGCGGTGTAGATCGGGGCGAGACGATTGGCGAGCAGCACCTTGGCGGAGCTCTCGATGTGTTCCATCAGGCACTGGAAGACATCGTCGAACAGCGCGATCTGTTCGCTGGAATAATCCACCGCGCCGTTGATAAAGAGGTCGGTGACGCGGCGCAGGGCCTCGACCCGGCGGGCGACGGTTCCGTGCGCAAGCGTTGATTGCAATTCGTCAAGTAGACTTTCAGAGGGAGAAACGGATTTCGAACTCATGACTCTTTCCTGGAGCGTTCGGGTGTGCAGAGTGGGGACCATTCTTCGTCCCGCCAACACGGAGGTGGTCGGATTCAGACACTAGCGATGCGGTTGCGTCCTCCTGCTTTGGCTGCATAGAGCGCGCTGTCGGCGCGGGCCAGAAACGTATCGGAGCTCTCCTCCGGCCTCAGGCTCGCGATCCCTGCGGACATCGTAACCTGCATGCCCGGCGAGAACGCGCTCCAGTCGAGGTCGGCGATGATCGCCCGCAGCCGGTCAATGATGCGCGCAGCCTCACCGTCGGCCGTGCCGGGGAGCACCAGCAGAAATTCCTCGCCGCCGTAGCGGCCGAACCTGTCCAAGTTGCGGATGTTTGCGAATATCGTGATGGCGAAGGTCCTCAGCACTTCGTCGCCGGTGGGATGTCCATAGGCGTCGTTAATGCGTTTGAACCAGTCGAGATCGATCAGCGCGATCGAGCAGGGCGTCTCGCTGCGATGGGTGCGGTCGATCTCGTCATCCAGCATCCTCATGATGCAGCGGCGGTTGAAGGAGCCGGTCAGTTCGTCGAGCTCGGCGAGCTCCTCGATACGCTCATAGGCCTCGCTGAGCTCGACGCCGCGCAAGTGAAGCTTCTGCCGCAGCGAGTCGCCGTAGAGTCCGACGAATGCGCATTGTCCGATCGAGACAACGAAGCAAAGCGCTGCGCAAAGGCGCTCGGCAGGCGTGGCCACCGGCATCCCAAGGGGGAGATGCGTCATCAGAAAAATCGCAACGACGCCGATCGCCGTGAGAGTCCATGCCATCGCGGCCTGCCGCGGTGTCATCCGCAAGGCGGCAACTCCGAAAACAAGAAACACTACGTTCAGGAAGGCGTAGCCTATTTTGGGCGCAGCCAGCAGAAAACCGAGCTGGAGCGCGACATGCCCGACGACCTGAAAAACCGTGAGATGGTGATCCTCAAAAACATCATTGACGCCCATTTCTGACAGGATGGCAAAGACGCCGATCAGGCTGAGGCCGCCTAAAAAGAACGCCGCTGGGATGACTACGGTGATAGTGCCGGCATAAACATAGAGCAGAAGGACAATTGCGCTCAGCATATAACTAGCAGCCTGCGCCGCATAGGTTTGCCGACGACTTTCAACTCGCCGCTTCAACAGTTCCGACGGCAACCCAGAAGCGAGCCCGGCTGCGCTGCCGGGGCCCTGACCTTGAAACGATGAAGCCGCGCTGTTCATCTTCCGCCGTGTTGAAATTTATCCGGTGGAAGTTTAGGGAGCAAAGCCTTTAGGTTTAGTATCTTTTCGCCGCCGAATGCCGACCATCCAAGGTTACGATCGGCCTCGCTCTGCAATTAAAATTCATCCGACGCAGCCGGAGGGTCGTGCGGCAGCTGCTTTGTGAGCGAGGTATTGGTAAGGTGGCCCGCGAATGGTCCAGGTCCGAAACCTATATTATAATACCGATTGCAATCCTTCTGTCCTTGTGTGGGATACATCACAGATGCGATCGGGCCGTTGAGATATATTCGAGAATCTTGCCTTTCCGATCGAACCGCCGCCCCCCGAGTTCGACTAACCCAGTGAGACGGCCATTGAGTGCGACAGAGGCGGCTAAGGACGAGGTCCTGATCGCTCGGATCGCTCGAGGCGACCGGCTCTCCATGCAGGTGCTGTATGGAAGGCACCACGTCAGGGTGTTTCGCTTCGGGCTTCGGCTGGTGCGGGACGAACAGGTCGCGGAAGACCTCATCAGCGAGGTTTTCCTCGATGTGTGGCGTCAGGCCGGCAAGTTCGAGGGCCGATCCGCCGTTTCCACCTGGCTGCTGGCGATTACGCGATACAAGGCTCTGTCTGCGTTGCGGCGCAGGAGGGACGCGGAACTGGACAATGAGGCCGCCGATGCGATCGAGGACACCTCCGACGATCCGGAAGTGGCGGTGCAGAAGAAGGATACCAGTGAAGCGTTGCGCAAGTGCCTGACCTCGCTTTCGCCGGAACATCGGGAGATCGTCGATCTTGTCTACTACCACGAGAAATCCGTGGAAGAGGTGGCTGAAGTTGTCGGCATACCGGAAAACACTGTGAAGACGCGGCTGTTTTATGCGCGCAAGAAACTAGCCGAACTGCTGAAGGCAACCGGCATAGAACGAGGCTGGCCATGATGGCGACGAGCAAAAAAATGCGGCAGCAAGAGCCCAGCGAAATAGAAATGCTGCTGCCATGGCATGCGGCGGGCACGCTGAATGCGCGCGACGCGCGCCGCGTCGATGAAGCGCTCGCCCGCGATGCCGCTCTCGCCAGGCAATATGCCGTGATCCGGGAAGAGTATGCCGAGACCATTCTTCTCAACGAAAGCCTCGGTGCACCATCCGCGCGCGCGATGCAGAAGCTGTTCAGGGCGATTGACGCAGAGCCGGCGGGCCGGCCATCGGCGTCGTTCAATTTCTTCGCGTGGATCGCCGGGTTTTTCGCAAGCCTGTCGCCGCGGACGCTGGCCTGGTCGGCGAGCCTCGGCGCGCTGGCGTTGCTATTGCAGGCCGGCGTGATCGGGGCGGTGCTGATGAAGAATCAGGCTGCCACCTACCAGGCGGCGTCGTTGAGCACCGACGAGCCGACAACCCGCGCGCCGGGGCCGGAAGCACCGCCGCGCGCGCTGGTGCGGTTCGCGCCGGAGGCGCGTGTCGGCGACATCACGGCACTGCTTGACAACTACCAGGCCTCGATCATCGGCGGCGCCAAGGGCGGCCTGTTCCGGCTTCAGTTCGGTAACAAGCCGATGACGGAGGATGAGGTTTCCAGCCTGATCAGCAAGCTTCAAAACGAGAACAGCGTCAGTCTCGCGGTGCCGACACCGTAGTGGGCGCCTCGTATTCGATGCGCATCGCTTCGAGGGCGAGGCCAAGTCGGTAGGCGGTATGGCGCAATGTGCGATAACCCAAAGATCCGAGGCGTCATGGTCCAAGATCGTGCGAATTGGCGGATGAAGAAGCGCCTTGCGCTGTTGGCTTTGACAACAGCGTCATTGCTGTTCGCCGATCTCGATGGCTCGGCGGTTCAGGCGCAAAGTATCATGCGCTCGCCCAACCTCAACATCGAGTCGCGCATCCCAAGTATCGGGCCGACGGTGGCGCCCCGGATCAATCCGGTGGTGGCGCCCCGGATCAATCCGAACATCGCCGGTAGCACGGTGACAGGACTGGACAGTACGTCACCCAACCTCAGGACATATCCGCCCTGCAGTTCCGCCGACCGCGACAGCGGAGGTGGATGCCCGGATCGGCGCTTCAGGTCGGCCAATGGTGGCGGCAGCGGCGGACCGTCGGCGAGAGGCAGGGACAAGGGAGCGCGCGGTAACGCCATGCTGGCGGTTCCCGGCCTGCGCGCGATCGCGGGCGAACTCGTGGCCGAAATCGACGGATCACTCTCCAACGCCCAGGCCGACGAACTGGCACGGCGCCATGGTCTTGCGCGTCTGCAGTCAGGGTATTTTCCGCTCGTCAGCGCCTCCATCGGCCTGTTCCGCATCACAGACCGCCGCTCGTCCGAGGCGGTCAGCCGCGAATTCGCCGCCGATGCCAGCGTTCGCTCGGTGCAGCCGAATTTCCGTTATGTGCTGCAGGATCAAGGGGCGGCATTGACCGAGGGCGACCCCGCGCAATACGCCAACGCGAAACTTCGATTGCCTCAGGCGCATGGGCTCGCGAACGGCGCCAACGTCATCATTGCCGTGATTGATGCCGCCATCGACGTCACACATCCGGAGCTGGCTAATTCGATTGCGGGAAGCTTCGATGCGCTTGGAAGCAAGGAAGGTCCGCATGCCCACGGCACCGGCGTCGCGGGTGCGATCGCGGCGCATGCGCGGTTGATGGGAAGTGCGCCGGCGGCGAGGATTTTGGCGATCCGCGCTTTCGGCGACGCGCCGAGTGGCGCCGAAAGCACGTCGTTCGTCGTCCTGAAAGCGCTCGACTATGCCGCGGCGCATGGTGCGCAGATCGTCAATATGAGCTTCGCGGGCCCGAAGGACGGCTTGGTCGATCGTGGTATCGCGGTTGCGGCCGCCAGGGGCATTGTGATGGTTGCCGCCGCCGGCAATGCCGGACCGAACTCGCCGCCGCTGTATCCCGCCGCCAACGCCGCGGTGATCGCGGTCAGCGCCACCGATGCCCAGGACCGGCTGTTTGCGGCATCCAATCGCGGCAGCTATGTCGCGCTTGCCGCTCCCGGGGTAGATATCTTTCTGCCGGTGCCGGACGGAAAATATCAGATGATGTCAGGCACCTCGTTTTCCGCCGCTTATGTCAGTGGTCTGATTGCCCTGATCCTGGAGCGCAATCCTGCATTGAAGCCGGATGAGGTTCGCGCGATCCTGACAAAAACCGCGCGCGATCTCGGGCCTCCCGGCCGTGACGATATGTTCGGTGCCGGCGAAGCGGATGCCTTTGCGGCGGTCTCGGCCACCGCGCCGGTGCCGGTTGCCTCGGCCGGCAAGATCGAAAATGCGTCGGACCGGCAACAGGTTCCCGCGACCGGGACCTTGATCCCGCCTGCTGCGGCAATGGCGTCCGGCAAAGCGGCCGTCGGCGAGGCCAATCGCGCGCCCGCGCAATAACTGCCCGCGTCGAAATCCCGGCAAGAAGTTAAAAAAAGATGGTGGGCGCGTTGAACGTGTGCGGCCCTGCGGCGACTTATGTTTGTGGGAGCGGAAAACCCTCCCCATGAGGCTGTATTCGGCGCGAGCGCCCATCCACCCCAAGCGCCCATATGGCTTGACCCGTCCGGTTGTCCCCCCGGACGGGTCTTTCATTTCCAGCTGGCGTCTTGAGCCAGCACTGGTCCGCGACGCGGCCACCGCGGATAGCCCTGTAAATCAGAATTTCTGTGACTTTCCTCCGATGCCCGCTGACCCGACCGGAATTCATTGCTACGAATTATTAACTTTTTCCGTAAACTATCTTCGCCATGGTTTGATTCGTTTTCGTTGCATTGCGTCCGTTTTCTCCTTACGGGCAGGTCCATGACACATCTCGTCGACGCGGCGCGCGGTCGCGATATCCTTGAGCGCTGGTGCGCACTTGCCGAGCAGCGGCTCGACTACCTCACCGAAATGTTCGAGAGCGGGCGCTGGCGCCGCTATCACAGCGAGGCGAGTTTTATGGAGAATATCCGCGAGGCCAGAACCGCGCTGGATATCTGGCGCGATCTGTCGGTGCGCGAAGCCTCCCGCGACAATTCGGCGGTCGACGTTTCCTGGCTCGGTAGCGGTCGCGGTGCGCCGCCGCGCCGCGAGCCGCCGGCCGAGACTCATCGGCCGCAGCCGCGGTTGCCGGAGATAACAGCAGCGTCGCCAGCGGATGTTTCGATCGCCGGAGCGGCTCCCGATGGTCCGGCCATTGCGCGTTCCGAACCGATTCTAGATTTAATTACGCCGGCCTCGAAGCCAGGCTTGAAAAAGCGCGACGTGAAGTCGGTCCTGGAGTCATCCCAGGACCATGCTCCGGTGCTGACGCTGGACATCGCCGCGATGCAGCAACGCTACCCACTGCTGCGCAACGCGATGCTGTAGGGTTCGGTGGCGCCGTGCCGCCATAGCGGCCAAACGGGTGAAGGCGGCAGGCCGCCGATGTGAGCCTATTTTCTTATCGCATTCATTCCGATCACGACCTGGGTGAAGCGTTGCGCACCCTCGGCTGAAAGATCGGATGTGACGGGCAGCGCGTGATCGAGCCCGACCACGGCGCCGCGTGGTGTTTCCGAGATCATGTTGTTGTTGACCAGCGCGGTGCCCGCGCCCGGCACCACTGAAACGCCGATGCCGACCATGGCATTGCGGATCACGTTGCCTGAGATCGCGACGTCGCGCAGATATTTGCCCCAGCCGGCGACGATGCCGAACGATGGCGCATTCTCGACCACATTGCCCGACACTGACGTATCGGCCTCGACGTAGATGCCGATCCCGGCATCGTCGTCAGGTGCGGTGCCGATCGGCCGTTTTGGCAACAGGTTGCGAATGATGTTGCCCTGCACGACCGCGATCCGGCCGCCCTCATTGAAATTACAGACCGAGACCCCCAACGCCGCGCCGTCCACTGTGTTGTTGGCGATCACAGCGCCCTCGAATGAAAATTCGCAATACAGGGCCACCTCGCGGACATCGCTGACGCTGTTGCCGGTGATCTGGATGTTGGACGCCGAATTGCCGCGCACCGCCGAATAGTCGCAGTTGCGGATCCGATTTCCCCGCACGATGACGTTGCCGGCGCGAAATGCGTTGATGGCGTTGCCGTATTGTCCGGAGCCGCCGGGGCCGGCCTTGATGTCCTCGATACGGTTGTCGAGAACCTGCGTGCCGTCGTCGCCGATCGCGGTGCGCAGGATTTCGATGCCGTTGTCGTTGGTGTCGATAATGCTGTTGCGCGAAACCAATAAGCCCCTTGCGTCGAACGACAGAACCGCGGTCGAGGCTGTGTTGGTGATGATGTTGCCGCTGACCTCGCCGGAGACTTGCTCGAACCAGATGCCGACGCCGCCACTGCCGGTGATCTCGCAATCGGTGATGCGGATGTCGCGACCGCCGAGGCAGTGCACCAGGCCGCGCCGTGCCGGCAGCGTAATGCCGCCGCCGTCGAGCGTGATGTGGGCGAGGCTGACGTGTCCGGCGCCTTCGCCCTGAAGCATCGATGCTCCGCCGGTAAAGACGAGTTTGGTCGCCCCGCGTACGCCGATCAGTTGCCCACCGTTTTGCAGCCGAAGCATCCCGGTGCGGTAGATGCCGGGCGGCAGTGCCAGCGGGACTTGCGCGCGCGCGGCCTCATCGATGGCGTGCTGCAAGACCCTGGTCTGGTCGTCGGGGCTGCCGGGCCTGACGCCATGTTGGGTGGCGTCGCGCCCGAGCGACGAGGTGAGCAGTTCCGCTCGCGCGGTGTCGGGCGATAGGACGCGCGCCCCGGCGACCCCGGCAGCGGATGCCCCGATGAGGTAGCGGCGACTTATTGTCATCATCATGCCTCCAGCGGCAGGTCAGACGTGTGTCCGCGGGTCCCGCAGTAGCGCAGTATGCATTTGTGCGTGACCAAGCCGAGCGCCAAGGACGACGAATGTTGGCGGTAGGGTTAATGGACGGCGCGCCACGAGAAGGACTCAGTAAGGCTTCCCGTCCTTGTGGAAATACCCCAATGCGGACGCGCGCATATCGATGTCTGGATAATAGGTCTCGTCGTCCGGCATAAAGCCGTTGCCGATTTCGAGCACCCGCGCCAGCGCGCCGGATCGATTTTGCAAATGATGCCCATCGGCATCACCCGGGCGAAAAGCTGCGCAATCGCCCGCGTGCAGGAGCTCCTCGCTGCCTTCGGTAACGAGCACAACCTCTCCCTCGATGACATACACGAACTCTTCCGCCTGGCTATGCCAATGCCGTTGGCTGGACCAAGCCCCCGGCTGCAATTCAAGTAGGTTGATGCCGATGAGCTTGAGTCCGGCTGCTTTGGCCAGTCGACGCCTGATTTTGTCGTGGCATGGCGCGTTGAAGGGTTCCGGATATCGAGAGCCAGCCGAAACGGGTGCGGTTTCGACGTCAATCTTCTTCGACATCCGAACTTTCCTTCCGGACGCACCCGCGACCGCTGGCGAGGCAAAGGCGCCGGCGCGCCGACGGCAAGTCACGGAGCGACCCGCAGCGCTTGGCGTGTGAGCTTGACCATCTCCAATAGCATGACTGCGCCGACGTCGACCAGTTCATCGAGCGTGACGCGGTGTGCCGCACCTTTGCGAGGCGAACCGCTGCCGCGGGAGAGCAGCGGCACATGGACAAAGGCGGCGAGGCGGGGACCGTTGTCGCGACAGGTGGCTTCGATTGCGCGCCAGCTCAGATAGTTGCAGAGATAACTGCCGGCATCGCGCGAGGCGCGCACGTCGACGCCGGTGCTATCGGCCGCGCGCAAAAGTTTGGCGGTATGCGGTCCGAACTTCAGGGCGTCGGCGTTGCCCTCGATCGATCCCTTGCGCACCCGGGCGTGATCGGCGTCTGGCCACAGCGTGGTGACGGCATTGCGGGCGCGGGTCTCGACCCGCAGATAGGGGGTGCGGGAAGCAAGCCCGAACATCAAAAGGGCCTGCGGCCGGTGCCTTTTCAACAGCTGCGGCAGCTCGCGATCGACGGTCTGGTAGGTCACCGCAAAGATGTGGCCGGTCCGTTCGACGGCGTCCAATGCGGGACGGCGCAGCCGCAACAACCGCGCCACCAGCGGCTCGGTCGGATTGAACGGCGCGCCAGGAAATGGCCCGAAGCCGCTGATGAGGATGCGCAGTTTGTCGCTCATTTCACTTCAGCATCTCCGCGATCTCATCCGCCGCCAGCGCCGGCGTGATGCGGCCATCGGCCACCTCGGCCTCGATTTTTTTCACCTTGGCGCGCACCGAGGCGTCGGCGCGCAGCCGCGCCATCATGCGCTGCTCCAGCATCGACCACATCCATTTTATCTGCTGCTGCCGGCGCCGCGCGGCAAATTCGCCCGACGCAGTCATCGCCGTGCGGTGCGCCAGAATTTGCTGCCACAACGTGTCGATGCCGGCGCCCGTCAACGCCGAATAGGTCACGACCGGCGGGTGCCAGTGCTCCGACCGCGGGCTGAGGATGTGCAGCGCGCCGCGATATTCTGATGCCGCAAGATTGGCGCGCTTGATATTGTCGCCGTCAGCCTTGTTGATCGCGATCATGTCGGCGAGTTCGACAAGGCCCTTCTTGATGCCCTGCAACTCGTCGCCGGCGCCCGGCAGCATCAGCGCCAGGAAGAAATCCGTCATGTCGCAGACCGCGGTCTCGGATTGTCCGATGCCGACGGTCTCTACCAGTACCACGTCGAAACCGGCGGACTCGCACAACAGCATCGCCTCGCGGGTTTTTGACGCCACGCCGCCGAGCGTGCCGGAAGCCGGCGAGGGCCGGATATAGGCGTGCTCGGAGGCGGCGAGATGCGCCATCCGCGTCTTGTCGCCGAGGATCGAGCCGCCGGTGCGTGCCGAGGAGGGATCCACCGCCAGCACCGCGACCTCATGGCCATGGTCGATCAGGAACATGCCGAGGGCGTCGATGGTGGTTGATTTGCCGACGCCGGGCGAGCCGGTAATGCCGACGCGGATGGCCTTGCCGGTATCCGGCAGCAGCGCCTGGACCAGATCGCGCGCCGCAGCCTGATGGTCGCCGCGCCGGCTCTCGATCAACGTGATCGCCCGCGCCAGCGCCGCGCGGTGGCCTGCGCGCAGCTCTTGCGCGAGGGCTTCGATGTCGAGGGAAGCAGTTTTGAGCTGGATCATCGCTTGGTTTACAACGGCAAAGCCGGGCGAGGGGATGGGTGCCAATCTACCGGCCGCCGCGGATTGAGATGGCGCGTGACCATCATGTGTTGGATGCACGAATGCGGCGTTCGACAAATGACTTCAACAGCGGCAGATGGTTCTGGAGAATGTCCCAGACGATGGCGACGTCGGTCGCATGATAGGCGTTTCGGAGTCGATTGCCGAAATCGACCATTTTTCGCCAATCGATACCCGGCCCCTCCCGCTTGACGGCGTCGGGAATTGTTCGGGATGCCTCACAGACAATCTCCAACAACCGCTCTGTCGCCATGCGCCGCATTTCGTCCGCGGAAAATTGATCTAAACTCTGACCGTGAATTAGCTTATCGATCTTGGTGATCGCTTCAAAGATATCCAGCAGCCGATCCTCGACGGTGGGGGGCATTCAGAACACCTCGACCAGGTCGTCGGCGATCCGTTCCTTGATGCGTGGCTTCAGCAAGTCGTGCATCGAGATCTGTGTTGCCAATCCCGTAGCGTCCTCGATCAAATGCATGACCTTGAAGAGATCGAAAGCGGGTGAGTTGCCGTTGCGCGGAACGGTCTCGACAAGGATATCGAGATCGCTGTCCGGTCGGGCATCGCCGCGCGCGCGCGAACCGAAAACCGCGAGCCGGGTGACGCCCTCGGCTTTGATCGCGGGTGCGATCTCGCGCAATGCGGCGATGATCGTCTCCAGCCTGATGTCAGCCGCGTCGCTCATGAACCAATACTGGCACAATTCCGGGAAGGTCTCTCTCACTCCGCCGCCTCGCTGTGCCCCAACTTGGCATTCAGCTTGTGGATCAGCTCTTCGGCGGCATCCGCGATCACGGTGCCCGGCGGGAAGATCGCCTCGGCGCCGGCCTTGTAGAGCGCATCGTAATCCTGCGGCGGCACCACGCCGCCGACAATGATCATGATGTCCTCGCGGCCCTGCTTTTTCAGCGCGGCCTTGAGCTCGGGCACCGCGGTGAGATGGGCCGCCGCAAGCGACGATACGCCGAGGATGTGCACGTCGTTCTCGACCGCCTGTCGCGCCGCTTCCTCGGCGGTCGCAAACAACGGCCCGATATCGACGTCGAAGCCGACATCGGCGAAGGCCGAAGCGATCACCTTCTGGCCGCGGTCGTGGCCGTCCTGGCCGATCTTGGCGACCAGGATGCGCGGGCGGCGGCCTTCCGCGTCCTCGAAGGCGTCGATCAGCGCCTGCACCTTTTCGATCCGGTTGGTCATGGTGGACGCCTCCCGCTTGTAGACGCCGGTGATGGATCTGATTTCGGCGCGGTGCCGGCCGAACACTTTTTCCAGCGCATCGGAAATCTCGCCGACGGTCGCTTTTGCGCGCGCGGCATCGATCGCCAATGCCAGCAGATTGCCATTGCCTTCGCCGGCCGAGCGGGTCAGCGCTGCCAGCGCCGCGTCGACGTCCATCTGCTTGCGCTCTTTCTTCAGCCGCGCCAGTTTGTCGATTTGCAGGCGCCGTACCGTGGAATTTTCTACCTTCAGTACGTCGATCGGGGCTTCGTTGACCGGCCGGTATTTGTTGACGCCGATCACGGCCTGCTTGCCAGCGTCGATCCGGGCCTGGGTCTTGGCGGAGGCTTCCTCGATGCGCAGTTTGGGCACGCCGGCCTCGATCGCCTTCGCCATGCCGCCGAGCCCCTCCACTTCCTGGATGTGGCCCCAGGCTTTCGCCGCGAGATCACGGGTCAGCCGCTCGACATAATAGGAGCCACCCCAGGGATCGATGATGCGCGTGGTGCCGCTCTCGTGCTGCAGGAACAATTGGGTGTTACGCGCGATCCGAGCGGAGAAGTCGGTCGGCAGCGCCAAAGCTTCATCCAGCGCGTTGGTATGCAGTGACTGGGTATGACCCTGCGTTGCCGCCATCGCCTCGATGGTGGTGCGCATCACGTTGTTGTAGACGTCCTGCGCGGTCAGCGACCAGCCCGAGGTCTGGCAATGCGTGCGCAAGCTGAGCGAGCGCGGGTCCTGTGGGTTGAATGGCGTCAGCAGCCTGGCCCAGAGCAGCCGTGCCGCGCGCATCTTTGCGACCTCCATGAAGAAGTTCATGCCGATCGCCCAGAAGAACGAAAGCCGCGGCGCGAAGCGGTCGACGTCGAGCCCGGCCGCAAGGCCCGCGCGCAGATATTCGACGCCGTCGGCCAGCGTATAGGCGAGTTCGAGGTCCTGCGTCGCGCCGGCCTCCTGCATGTGATAGCCTGATATCGAGATGGAATTATATTTCGGCATCCTCGCGGAGGTATAGGCAAAGATGTCGGAGATGATCCGCATCGAGGGCGCCGGCGGATAGATATAGGTGTTGCGCACCATGAACTCTTTCAGAATGTCGTTCTGAATGGTGCCTGAGAGCTTTTCCGGCGGCACGCCCTGTTCCTCTGCCGCCGCCACGAACAGCGCGAGGATCGGCAGCACCGCGCCGTTCATGGTCATCGAGACGCTCATCCGGTCGAGTGGAATACCTGAAAACAACGTGCGCATGTCATAGATCGAATCGATCGCCACCCCGGCCATGCCGACGTCGCCGGTTACCCGCGGATGATCGGAGTCGTAGCCGCGATGGGTGGCGAGATCGAACGCGACCGAGAGGCCCTTTTGCCCGGCAGCAAGGTTGCGGCGGTAGAAGGCGTTGGAATCCTCCGCCGTCGAGAACCCGGCATATTGCCTGACCGTCCACGGCTGGTTGACATACATCGTGGGGTAGGGACCGCGCAGATAGGGCGCGATGCCGGGCCAGGTTTCGAGGAAGTCGATGCCTTCGAGATCGGCTTCGCTGTAGGCGGGTTTTACGAGTATGCCCTCGGGTGTCAGCCATGCCTCGGCGCTGCCGGCCGACGTCGCCGTAGCAACGGGCTCGAACGCGATGTCGGCGAAATTAGGAATACGGGTCATTCCGCGGTGTCCTCAAACCTTTATTCCGTTCGATCATCTCTCGAACATTCTTCTTGTAGACGGGATCGTCGAAACGGCTTTTCCGCATCGCCCGAGGCCGGAGCCGTTCGACTGATTTCGATAGCAGAAACTGGAACGAGACCTGCGTCAGCAGCCGAAACATCTCGCAAGTCTAGCACGATTGGGTTCCTTGATAAGCAGCCAAACCCATGAAGCAACTCTCAGTCATGGTCCGGGTGCTGGTGGCTGACGACGCCGCCAAGCTTGTCCGAGCCGTAGTTCTGCAGTGTGGTCTGGCTCGGCAAATTGGCGATCGCCACTACCCAGCCGAGCCGGGATTCGGTGCCGAACTGCTGGATCGGAATTACCCGGTCCGGGCGGTCGAAGGCACCGGTCATGATCTCGATGCGCGGGCCGTCGATACGGCGGAAGCTGAGCGGCGTGCCGCAACGCGGGCAGAAATCGCGCTCGGCAATCGAGGAGGAGCGGAACGCCGCCGGCTGGCCGCGGGTCCAGGCGAAATCATTGCGGTCGATGTCGGCGAAAGAGGCGAACGGCGCGCCTGATGCCTTCTGGCACATCCGGCAGTGACAGATGCTCACCTTGAGCGGCGCCGCCGACAGCGCGAAGCGAATGGCGCCGCATTGGCAGCCGCCGGTCAGGACGGATTTTGCAGCCGCGGTCATTTCGCCTCCATCCTTCTCCACGCTTCCCTCAAGGTCGCCAGCGCGTCGCCGCCGGCAAAAATAAACTCGCCGACGCCAGCAGCGCGCAGCGCGGCTTCCTGCTCGCCCGGGCGGCCTGCCAGATAGATATATTGAGCCCCGATGGTTTGCAGGGCGGCTGCAGCGGCCGATGCCTCAAGGGCATAGATCTTGTCGGACGAACACAGGCAGGCCAGCGCCGCGCCGGACGCCTTGAAGGCTGCGGCCAGTGCCGCCGGATCGGTTTCCTGGGTATCGACAGCCTCGATCCCGCCAGTCTCGAAGAAGCTTTTGGCAAAGGTCGCCCGCGCGGTGAAGTCAGCTGGCGTGCCAAGATTGGCAAGAAAGATCTTGGGCCGGGCGCCGTTGTCCTTCAAGGCCTGATCCGATCGGTCGCGCAAGGCCTCGAACGGCGCCGCCAGCCGCATCGGCGCCATTGCGTCGAAGGTGAGTTTTGCTGCGGCTGAGGGCGCAAGCGCCACCGGCTTCGCCGTCAGCACCGCGACGTCAGCCTCATGCAGGTTGGGAAATTCGGTGGCGCCGGTCAGCACTTCCTTGCGCTTGGCAATGTTGGCTTCGCGTAGCGCGCGCGTCGCCGCGGCCTGGCGCTGGATCAGGCTCTGCTCCAGCGCGGCGAAGACACCGCCTGTGCTCTCGATCTCCTGGAAAAGCCGCCATGCCGCCTCGCAAAGCTGCTGCGTCAGGGTTTCGATGCCGCCGGAGCCGGCCGCGGGATCGCTCACTTTGGCCAGATTGGATTCCTCCAGCAGCACCAGTTGTGTATTGCGCGCGACGCGCCGCGCGAACGGATCGGGTAATCCCACGGCCTGCGTATGCGGGAGCACCGTGATGGCGTTGGCGCCGCCAAGGCCCGCGGCAAACGTCGCCATCGTCGCGCGCAGCATGTTCACGTAGGCGTCGCGCTGGGTCAGCATCCGCCAGGCGGTCTCGGCGGCGATGAAAATCGGTTTGGGCGCGAGGCCGCAAGCTTGTTCGATGCGCGCCCACAGCAAGCGCAGCGCGCGGAACTTCGCCAGTGTCAGAAACTGATCGGCATCCGCACCGAGCCGCGCATAAATCATGCCCTGGGCATCTTCCAGCGCCACACCGGCGCCCTCCAGCGCGCGCAGATAAGCGACGCCGGTGGCGAGCACGAACGCCAGTTCCTGTACTTCCGATCCGCCGGCACCATGGACCACCCGTCCATCGGCGACCGCGAACGGGCCCTTGAATCCCGATGCCGCGAGGCCTTTGATCGCGCCGGTGACCGCGGGCACGATCTCGGGCCAGGTACAGGCGCTGGATCCCCAGACCGCGGCGGCGCCGATCGGATCGATGCCGAAACGGATATTGCAAGCCGCCGGGCTCAGACCTCTGCGCTTGACATGTTCGGCGATGTGTAGCGCTGCCATGCGCCACTGCGGACCGACCTGAAGTTCGATCGATATGCCGGCATCGATGAAGACGCCGTCGAGCACCTTATCGATGGCTTGCGCTGCCGGTTCGAGGCCAAAGCCATGGGCGCCGTTGGCGCCGGCGAACACCAGCGACAGCCCGGTTGCGCCGTTTTGCAGATCGTGCAGCGCCTGGGTGTTGGCCATTACGGCGTCGGGATGATCGATCCGCTGCATGATCTGCCACGGCATCGCCGCGGCGCGGCCCGCAACCGGGGTCGCGCCTTTGGCGCGCGGATAGATCGGGTCGATTTTCAGGCCGTCATAGGTCTTGGTGACCAGCTTCTCGAACGCTGCGCCCTTCAGCACGCCATCGACCAGCTTGCGCCAATCCTCATAGCTCGCCGGGGCAAATTCTGCTGCCAGCCGCAGGTCGTCTGTTACAGAGGTCATTCGGCCGTTCGCTCCCTTCCAGCCGCTCGCTGTTATCAGAAAATTGCCACGTACGGATAGCCAAGCCAAATGGTTGTTTTGACCCCGAAAAGGCTGACCTGGTCAGCCAAGATCGGGCAGCCGCTCGATGCCGTCTGTGGACAGCAGGGCAAGCGCCGAGGCAATGCTGCGTCCGGCGATAAGGCGGCCGGACGCTATCTCTGCGAGTGGCACCAGCACGAAGGCACGTTCGAACAGAAGGGGGTGCGGCAGCGTCAGTTCCGCCCTCGCGATCGAAACGTCGTCATAGGCTATCAAATCGAGGTCGAGGCTGCGCGGACCCCAGCGTTTCTCCGTGGTGCGATCGCGGCCGAATTTCTGTTCGATTTTGTGCAGCGTAAACAGCAGCGCGTGGGGATCGAGGCTGGTCTCGATTTCGATACAGGCATTGATGAAGCGGGCCTGCTGCTCATCGCCCCAGGGCGGGGTGGCATAATCCGACGAGCGCGCCAGCAGGGCTGCCTGCGCCATGCCGCAGATATTGGTGATCGCCTTTTGGAATGTCGCGCGGACGTCGCCGACATTGCCGCCCAGCGCGATCAGGACGTCAGCCATGAGACTTGGGTTGCCGCGTGCGGGTCAGGACCACGCCAACATCCTCGAAAATCGCGGCGATCGGGGCGTGCGGCTTGTGTACCGTGACCTTGATGGCGCTGACGCGGGGAAATGCCGTCAGCACGGCGTCGGCCACGGCGCCGGCCGCGCGTTCCAAGAGCTTATAATTGGCGTTTTTGAAAGCCGCGGTCGCTGCCGTCACCACATTGGAATAGGACACGGTATCGGCGAGTCGATCGGTGCGCGAGGAGTCCGACAGATCGGCCGAGAGTTCGAGATCAATGACAAAGCGCTGCCCGACCTCGGTCTCATGCTCCATGACGCCATGGCGGGCGTGGATGACGACGCCGGTGATGAAGATGGTATCGGTCACAGCCTGCCCCTGATCGCCGCCGCGACGCGCAGCGCCTGGACCGTTTCCGCGACATCATGGGTCCGGACAATCCGCGCGCCGCCTTGTGCCGCCACCAGGTGGGCGGCGATCGAGCCCCCCAGACGCTGCTGCGGTTCCGAGGGTACCACGGAACTGATAAAACGCTTGCGCGATGCGCCAACCAGCAAAGGCAGCCCGAATATGCTGAGTTCATGCAGCCGGGCCAGCGCCGTCATGCTCTGCGCGGGGGTCTTGCCGAAGCCGATGCCGGGGTCGAGCACGATGTTTCCACGTGAAACGCCGGCTCGGTCGGCGATGTCGAGCGATCGCCCGAAATAGGCGATAATATCTTGCATGATGTCGATATCGGCATCGACGCGGTCGCGGTTATGCATGACAACGACCGGCGACTGGCGCGCCGCCACCAGCGAGGCCATCCCGGGATCGCGCTGCAGGCCCCAGACGTCATTGACGATGGCAGCACCTGCATCGAGCGCCCAGGCGGCGACGCCCGCTTTCATGCTGTCGATCGACACCGGAACCCCGAGGGAAACGACGTCGCTCAGGATCGGCCTCAAGCGCTCCAGTTCTTGCTCGGTCGAGACCGGCTTTGCGCCATAGGGCCGGGTGGATTCCGCGCCGATGTCGATAATGTCGGCGCCCTCGGCGATCATGCGATGCGCCTGCGCCAGGGCACGCTCCGGCAGGAAAAACCGTCCGCCGTCTGAAAATGAATCCGGCGTTACATTCAGGACGCCCATCACCGCCGGGTACGGCCGGTGCAAAAGTCCTGGCCATACCGTGTGATCTGCCGGGGCGGGTCTGGACCTGATCGCGTTCATGCGGTCGCTTTGCGCGGTCCGTGCATGGGAGTCAAGATCCAGCAGGCGCCCGCACCGGCGTCCGCCGAGCCGCCTTTGGCAGGCCTAGTAGGTGATCTTGGGCTGAAGCTTTCGCGCTCGCTCGATCAATTGCTCGACCGACTTTTCCGAAGGCAAAACGCGGACGAGTTTACGCTTGGTATTCACTTCTCTCATGTTCTGCGCCAGTCGCGCCGGGTTGCGAAGCGCGAGTTCGCGAACCGTGGTGACGCCGGCGGCACGCACCAACCCGACCTTGGCCTTGCCCATGCCGGGAATCCGCATGTAGTCGGAGACGTTGGCCCATTCCAACAGCTGCTGCTCGCTGATGCCGGTTTTCATCGCAAGGGCCTTGCGGCCCTTGACGGTCCGGGCCGCTTCAAGCAGCCTATCCGTCGTGCGAATGCCCAGCGATTTCAGTTTGGCGGCGGCAAACGATGGCAGGCCATCAATCTCGGTGATTGGATATGTCATGATACTCGATGTGAAGGTGCTTCAGGCGAACTGACCGAGGCCCGGTTTACCCGCAATGATCTCGCCCATTTGACCCGCTCCGGTTGTGTCGCGGCCGAACCTGAAAAGTTCACGAGCAGTGTTCTGAATCTCGGC
>NZ_JBEKXH010000053.1:0-22441 GCF_049512235.1 Bradyrhizobium sp. | reverse complement strand
TGGACGGGATCACGTTTCTGCGCAAGATCATGGCGCAGCACCCGATTCCCGTCATCATCTGCTCGACGCTGACGGAGGAAGGCTCCGACCTGATGTTCGAGGCCTTCGAGGCGGGCGCCGTCGATATTCTGCCGAAGCCGCGCGCCGACAGCCGGCAGGCGTTGCAGGAATCCTCGGCGCGGCTGCGCGATGCGGTCAAGGCTGCCGCGCGCGCGCGCGTGCGCGTGCGCAGCGGTAGAGCGCCGCGGACGATCATCGAGCAGAAACTGACCGCGGATGTCATCATGCCACCGCCGGTCCAGGGCCGCGCCAGTCCGGTCACCGAGCGCATCGTCTGCATCGGTGTCTCCACCGGTGGCACCGAAGCGCTCCGGGAGGTGCTGGAGGTGCTGCCGCGCCGGTGTCCCGGCATTCTCATTGTGCAGCATATGCCCGGCGGCTTCACGGCGGCATTCGCCAAGCGCCTCAACAGCCTTTGCGAGGTCGACGTCAAGGAGGCCGAGGATGGCGATGTCGTCGTCCAGGGCGGCGTCTATATTGCCCCCGGCGGCCGTCATATGCTGCTGCAGCGAACCGGCCAGCGCTATCATATCGTCATCAAGGACGGGCCCCCGGTGTCGCGGCATCGCCCTTCGGCCGACGTTCTGTTCCGCTCGGCGGCGCAATATGCGGGCCGCAATGCACTGGGGATCATCATGACCGGCATGGGAGACGATGGCGCCAGGGGGCTGCTCGAAATGCGCAAGCTCGGCGCGGCGACGCGTGCCCAGGATGAGGAAAGCTGCGTCGTGTTCGGGATGCCCAAGGAAGCGATCGCGTGCGGCGCGGTGGAGAAGGTGGTTTCACTTACCCAGATTCCGAAGGAAATTCTGCTATGGCAGGATGTCCGCCTTGCTGCGCCGGCCGGATGAACAGATGACGATCGCCTGCCAGCCGGACGTAGCCGCGGAGGCGATCAGCGCCATCGAGCAGGTGGAAGGTCGTATCGAACGGGTGTTCGCGGAGGTGGGCGGTCATTTGGGGGCGGCTCACGGCATCTTCGCGGGGTTGAATTCCGGCCTGGAATCGCTGTCGAACGAGCTGTCCGGCGCGAAGATTGAAGGCGCCTCGGTCGTCTTTCAGGATGTGGCAACGCGGCTGCGCGGACTGGCCGAGGCCCTGCCTGCCGAGACGGCGTTGCTGGCTGCCATCGGCGCCAGCGCGGCGAACGCTTCCACATTGCTCAAGCACCTCCTCCAGCATATTCATTTGATCACGGTGATCGCGCGCAGCTCGAGGATCGAAGCCGCCTCGCTGGCAGGCAATCGCGACGATTTCCTGAGCTTTACCAGGGAAGCATCCGACCTGGTGGCGGCGGTCCAATCCTCGATCGTGGCCTGCGCGAAGGAGCAGCAACAGCTGGCGGTTGCGATCGGCGCGGCGCTGACCGGGCAGCAGCAATTCGAGAGGCAGTACCGCGGGCAGCTGCTTTCGGTCAGCGACGGACTGATCTCAACATTTTCGGAAATCAAGCACCTGCAACTGCGGGGCGTCGAAGTCGCCAAACTGGCGAAGGCAGGTACCTCGAAGATCGGCGAGGCAGTCGGTGTCGCGATTATTTCCCTGCAGGCCGGCGACAGTACACGGCAAAGGCTTGAACATATCCGCGCCGGGTTGCGGAAGCTGGCAGGTCCGGATCGCGGCTTGACGCGTTCGGCCGGCCCCCTGATCTGTCTGCTGCAGGCCGCCCAGCTGAAAAACACGGTGTCGGAGTTCGATGCCGACATCGGCAAGGTCAATCGTTCGCTGGCGCAGCTGTCCGCCGATTCCATCGCGGCCGTCGGGCACGGAAATTCGCTATATGGCGGCAAGAATGACAACATGGCTTCGTTTCTTGCCATCATGAAGCAGAGGCTCGCCGAGGCTTCCGTCCTGATCTCGGCATGCGGGCAGGCTAAAGCCGCGGTCGACACTTCGATCGCGGCGCTGGAACAGGTGCTGGGAGAATTTCGTATCGCCATTTCGGCGCTCGGCGAAACCATCGTCGACATCACCCTGATCGGGATGAACGCTGGCCTCAAGGCCGGCCATCTCGGCGCCAAAGGCTCCACATTCGTGGTGATAGCCAATGAGCTCCAGCAGACGGCCGACCGCATTTCAGCGGCGGCGAAGCTGCTGGAGCCGGTTCTGGCCGAGATCGGGCGATCGGCCGACAGCCTGAGGAGCCTGCGTTCGGAGGAGAAGTCGCGGGAACTTGCCGGACTTGAAGGATCGATCGCGCGGGCGGTCGAGGAAATCCGGCACGGCAACGGCAAGCTTCTTCAGCTGATGGACCACCTGACGCGCGAGAGCGTCAAATTCGAGGCGCTGATGACAGGCGCCGTCGCCACCATGGTCGGGTTGTCTGAGAAGGTCGCCGTGCTTCCGACCATCGCCGGTCGCCTCGAACAGCGCCATCGCGATCTGGTGTCGCCAGAGGATGCCCGTGAAGCGGGCGAGCCGTTCGACGAACTGTATCTTCAATATACGATGGGAGCGGAGCGCGAAGTCCATATCAGGCATTGCGACCTGTTCGGCATCCCGCACAAGCCGTCGAGATCTGCCATGGACGCGCCCAAGACGGAAGCAGAAGACGTACTGTTCTTCTAGTCAGGGATTTCGAAATTCGAATCACATCAGGCGTCGTGACGCATCGCGCAGCGCCAACCCGGTAACCGCCTCGAGTTCTGCGATGGCTTGCTGCGCATCGACCACCTTGATGGTGGTCATGCCCATCTCGCGCGCCGGTTTGAGATTGACGCCGAGATCGTCGAGGTAAACGCAGGCCCTGGGATCGACGCCGAGCGCTTCGACCATCATGCGGTAGATGCGCGGGTCTGGCTTCCTCAAGCCGATCTTGGCCGACTCGATGACGTGGTCGAACAGCACCATCACTTCCGCGATATAGAGCGACCGGCCGGTCGCGCTGCCGATCGCGTTGGCGGGCAGGTTGTTGGTGATGCAACCGGTCTTGAGCGTGGATTTCACGCGTTTGAGCGCCTCGACCATTTCGGGCCGCAGGTCGCCGGAGAGCAGCGGCAAGACGTCCCGGCCGCGAACCTCCGCGCCCAGCGCCAGCGATTCGGCTGCGAACAAGGAATCGAAGGTTTCCAGATCGATCTCGGCGCGCTCGAATCTCGCCCAGGCATTGTCCCAGTGGTTATGGGCGTTGGTGCGCCGGATGATATTGGCGGGCAGCCCGCGCTCGTGCTCGAAACGCGCAAAGGCCTCGAATGGCGATGACGTCAGCACCCCGCCAAAATCCCAGATCACCGCCTCAGGCATCGTTTCCCGTCCCGTCATTGCCAATTTGCAAGACGGCTAACATAGCGGGCTGACCTCGACCAGCGGGCAGGCGTCCCCTTGGCGCCCAGTGGGTTTGCAGGCTATGGCTTCCCTTATGAGAAGCATCCTGACCCCGGCCATGGCGCTGTCGGCGTCGCTGTTTTGCGCGCCCGCTGATGCGATCGTCGGCGGCGGCACGCCGTCGGCCGAGGGCATCGGCCGCGCGGTGGTCACCATCGTCGGCTCGCGCGGCAACTTCTGCAGCGGCGCCTTGATTGCACCCCGCCTGGTGCTGACGGTGGCGCATTGCGTGCAGAGAGGTGCGACCTACAAAATCGTCGAATACGGCGCGGACAAGCAGGCGCAGCTGCGAGAGGTCACAGCCGTCGCCATCCACCCATCCTTCAACATGCAGGCGATGCTGGCGCATCGCGCCACATCAGACGTGGCGTTGCTGCGGCTTGAAGCGCCGCCGCAGGGCAAGAATCCCGCCATTCTCGGCATGCCACAGCTTCCGCTGGTTGCCGGCAGCCGGTTTACCATCGCCGGTATCGGCGTCACCATCCGCGGCGCAGGCGAAAGCGCCGGGACCATTCGCGCGGCCTCCCTGGTTGCGACCGGCCGCCCGGGAACGTTGCAGATCAGGCTGGTCGATCCGCTCGGGCAGGGCACCCGCGCCGGGCTCGGCGCCTGTACCGGGGATTCCGGCGGGCCGGTGTTTGAGGACCGGCAGGGCGGCCCCGCCATCATCGGCGTCATCAGCTGGTCGACCGGGCCGAACGGCAGTGACGGCTGTGGCGGCCTGACCGGCGTTACGCCGCTCACGCTCTACCGCGACTGGATCGTTCAGACGGCGAAGCAGTGGGGTTTTGCGCTCTGAGGCCGGGTCAGTTGCACTGTCGCTTGGTACTTCAGGCAATTGACCTTCGCAGGCCGATCAGGCCATGAAGCATCAGTCCGCGAATGACGTGGCCCAACGAGAAGCAAGAAAAAACCATGACCGCGACCGCAACGATAACCCGTGCCACTTCCGCTGCCCGATCAGCCGAGCATTTTGACGTCCTGATCGTCGGTGCCGGTATTTCCGGCATCGGCAGCGCCTATCACCTGACGGCGCAGCTTCCAGGCACGAGCTTTGTGGTGCTCGAAAGTCAGGAAAGCTTTGGCGGCACCTGGCTCACCCACCGTTATCCCGGCATCCGCTCCGATAGCGATCTTCACACCTTCGGCTATCGCTTCAAGCCCTGGACCTCGGCGCCGATCGCGACCGCCGCGGAAATACTCTCCTATATGGGCGAGGTGATCGCCGAAAACGGCCTTGAGCCGCATATCCGTTACCTGCACCGGATTTCCTCGGCCAGCTGGTCGAGTACAACACATCTTTGGACCATCGAGGCGGTCAGGACCGACAGCGGCGAGGCTGTGAGCTTCACCGCCAATTTCCTCTGGATGTGCCAGGGCTATTACCGGCATTCGCAAGGCTATACGCCGCAATGGCAGGGGATGGAAACCTTCAAGGGCCGCATCGTCCATCCGCAAGCATGGCCTGATGATCTCGACATCGGTGGCAAAAAGGTCATCGTGATTGGCTCGGGTGCGACGGCTGCGACCCTGATCCCCGCGATCGCCGACCAATGCGGCCACGTCACCATGCTGCAGCGGTCGCCGACCTATTTCAGGACCGGCCGCAATGCCATCGAGCTGGCCGAGACGCTGCGGCAGCTTCAGGTCAAGGAGGAATGGATCCACGAGATTGTGCCGCAAGATCCTCTACGATCAGGCCACCTTTACCCGCCTTTCGTTCGAGAAGCCGGAAGCGGTCAAGAAGGACTTGCTCGACGGCATCCGCGCGGTGCTCGGTCCCGACTACGACATCGAGACCCATTTCACTCCGAAATACCGGCCGTGGCGGCAGCGCATTGCCTTTGTGCCCGAGGCCGACCTGTTCCAGGGCATCAAGAGCGGCAAGGCGTCCGTCGTCACCGACGAGATCGAGCAATTTTGCGAACAAGGCATCCTGCTGAAATCAGGCAGGATGCTCGATGCCGACATCATCATCACCGCGACCGGCTTCAATCTCAATGTGCTCGGCGACATCGCGTTCACGGTTGACGGCAAGCCGCTCGATTTCGCGCAATCCGTCACCTATCGCGGCATGATGTTCACCGGGGTGCCGAACATGGTCTGGGTGTTCGGATATTTCCGGGCCAGCTGGACGCTGCGGGCCGATCTGGTGGCGGATTTTGTCTGTCGCCTGCTCGCGCACATGAAGCGCAAGGGAGCGAACAAGGTCGTGCCGGCATTGCGGCCGCAGGACCGGGACATGCCGCTGCAATCATGGATCGATCCGGAGAATTTCAATCCCGGCTATATCATGCGCGACATGCATCTCTTACCCAGGCGCGGCGACAAGCCGGAATGGCAGCACAGCCAGGATTACTGGGCCGAGAAGGACGAGTTTCCCGCGATTGATCTCGACGACGCCGCGTTCGTCTACGATTGAAGCTGCGGCGCTGAACTGCTTGGCACTCATCCGGGGTCGCCAAGCCGTCACCGACGGCGATGGCTGCCGAACTCAGCCTGCGCGAGCGCCCCTCAATCCGGCTTGCGCCGGTTGCATCCGCCGTACCGGTCGCGCCTGTTGCGGTGCGAGCTGCGGGGTGGTCGGGGTCCGACGGCTCTGCGGATTGTTCAGCCAACCCGACAGGCGATCCATCAGGGGTATCTGATCGCCCGGCTTGTGGTTCGACTCGAACGGGTCGGAGTAGCAGCGGGCGCCGGCGGTCCGTGCGATCTTCGCCACTGCTTCGGTCATGGGTGGTGCGCCGCAGGTATAAACCACATCGTTCGCCGTCAGCGGCGGGATATGTTCGGTCGGCAGTCCAACACGGACCGCAGGCGAGACGTTCTGCGGTTCCGAGACCACCGGAATGATGGTCACGTTGGGAAATGGCGCCAGCCGGCACAGGGCTGAATGCATATAGAGGGATTGAATCTGTCTCGCCCCCACGATGATCACCATCTCGCGCTTCGGGCGTTCCATGATCGCGGCCACCGCAATCGACCACATCGGCGCGAAACCGGTGCCGCCGCCGACCATAACGATACGACCGGGATGATCCGGTCTGAAGAAGGCACTGCCGAGCGGCGCCGTTACCTTGACGCGATGGCCAACCCGGATTTCGCGACCCAGTGCGGACGAGACCAGTCCATCGGGAATGACGCGGATGTGAAAGTTCAGAATCCGGTCATCCGCATGGCCTTCCAGCGGATAGCTGGGGCTGTAACTTCTTGTCGGAAAGCCGCGGAATTGCAGATTGGCGTACTGACCGGCAAGGTAGTGCAGCGGCTTCGGCAACGTCACTTCGACTCCGATCACGTCGGCCGCGAGACGCGTCATGTCGGACACCCGCGCCGACATCGAGACCGTATCGGGGACCGGTTCGGTGACGATCTCGAGGTCGGAGACGATCCGCGCCTGGCAGGCGTGGATCATGTCGTCACCATGCTGCTGGCCGCCATAGACCCTGCCTTCAACGAGGCGCACCTTGCAGGCGCCGCAAATCCCGCTGCGGCAGTCGTGCGGCAGGTCGATCCCGTTCATCAGCGCCCAGTCGAGCACGAGGTCGCCGCGATTGGCCAGGTAGCGCTCGTTGTTCAGGATGACCTCGCAAGTCTTACCCATTACGCCACCTCAAGACGGATCGGCCGGACGTGCCGGGTGTGTCTGATTGGATGGTGATCGAAAGCCGCTACCCGCAAGAACACGCCGGTCCTGATCGCAACATCGTATGGACTGTGGGTATCGAGGCGGCGCGCCATTGGGCCGCAATTTGCGTCATCGATCCGACGCATCAGGGTCAGGTGAATGTTGTAGGTCGCAGGCCAGCTGCCCACCACGCGGCCACCAACTCTGGCGCGCGCAAAATTTCCGCGAAAGCCGTTATTGCCGCCCAACAATTCCCCGCCCCCCAAAGCGTTTCACCGAAATCGGCGAAAAATGCCTCTCCCATGCGGACAACCGGCCGCATTGCTCGTCGATAATTCGATCAGCAGGACCGGCTGAGTTGAATTATCCGCCTGACTTCCAAAGTCCGAGGGATGCGAAGCGCCTCTGGAAGACATACCGGTGCGTCATTGTTGGAGGACGTGGTGACCGTGTTGCTGCAACCCGGGAGCTTTCCAACGGTGCAGGTCGATTGCCGTCGGCCGGTTGCTGCCAGCGCCCTGACAGCCTCATGGTGAGCTTGAGCCATTTTTTCCCCTCATTCAGCGATTGTATCGATAAGCGCTGCGCTTTCTGCGGAGTGAACAATCGTTTACCTTCGTGGCGCCAATTTGCCGACAACGGGGCCAATAGGCGCGGAAGCAAGGTGATAGGCGGACGAATTCATGATGCCAAATTCACGGCGTGGATGGCAGCGCGCTTCTTGAGATACCCGTGCCGTCGATCACGAGGGCATCACCGCCGCCGATTTCGCGCGCGGCGCACGCCGCCTCTGACCACTGATCATTAGGAATCTCGCGCCGTGTTCGGGCGCCGGCGGGCCGGCCCCGTCGTCGACAGAATCGGCGCTGGTCGCATTGTCGCCAGAAAATGGTCCGGATCGCCTGTCAGGAACGCTGCGGTCGCCGATGGCCATCGGTGCCTTGAGGGAAAGCGAACTGCATGAGTGCTGCTCGGAGTCATCCGCAAAAAATGCCGTCGCCCGGGATAGCCGGGATAGCAAGTTTCTTGTCCCCCGACGGGCCCGAGGATCTGGTGGGACTGCGGCTGCGCGAGAGCGCGCGGCGCATGGTCGGCATCGCCGTGTTCAGCGGCGTGATCAATCTCCTGGCGCTGTCGGGTTCTCTTTATATGTTGCAGGTTTATGATCGGGTGCTTCCGAGCCGCAATCTCGCGACCTTGGTGGGCCTCTCGCTGATGGTGCTGGTGGCCTACCTGGCGCAGGGATATTTCGACGCCCTGCGCTCGCGCATGTTGTGCCGGGTGGCGACAATGTTCGACGCCGGCCTGCAGGAATCGATCCACACGGCGCTTGCCACTCTGCCGCTTCGCGGCGTCAAACCCGTGCTGATGCAGCAACCTTTGCGCGATCTGGACCAGGTGCGTGCGTTCATGTCGAGCATGGGGCCGACGGCGTTCCTGGACATGCCCTGGATTCCGATCTTCCTCATAGGGCTGTTTCTGTTTCATCCGTTGATCGGCTTGACCGCCGTGATCGGAACGCTTTCGATCATCTCGATGACGCTTTTGACCGAGCGCCTGTCGAAAGGTGCGGCCAAGGCTGCGATGGAGACCAGCGCCCAGCGCCAGGTGCTGGCCGATGCCACGCAACGCAACGCCGAGGTCATTCGGGCGCTTGGCATGATGGATCGCTTCACCGTGCGCTGGTCGCAGGCCAATGAGCGCTATTTGCGCGAGAACGTCCGCGCCACCGACGTGTCTGCCAATCTCGGCTCCGGTGCAAAAGTGATGCGCTTCGTGCTGCAATCGGGGATGTTGGGCATGGGGGCGTATCTGGTGGTCTCCGACAAGGGGTCGGGCGGCATCATGATCGCTTCGTCGATCCTGATGGGCCGCGCTCTGGCGCCTGTTGAGGTTGCGCTCGGCACCTGGAAGCAGCTGATCGCCGCCCGTCAGAGCCTCCTGCGCCTTCGCGATATCTGCAAGGTTACCGCGAAGCCTGCTGCGCCGCCGGTGGTGTTGCCGCGTCCCAGCCGCGAGTTTTCGGTACAGGATCTTTCGGTCGCCGCACCCGGTACGGCAAGGCCGCTGGTTTCGAATATTTCCTTTACCCTCACAGCCGGCACTGGACTGGCCCTGCTTGGTGCGAGTGCGTCGGGCAAGACGTCGCTCTCGAAGGCGCTGGTCGGAATCTGGCCGAGCCAGCAAGGCGTGGTGCGGCTCGATGGCGCCGCGCTCGATCAATGGCGAAACGAGGATCTCGGCCGCTATGTTGGCTATCTGCCTCAGGATGTCGCGCTGTTCGACGGCACCGTCGCCGAAAACATCTGTCGTTTCGATACTGAGGCGACCTCCGACGCCATCCTGAAGGCCGCGCAGATCGCGGGCGTTCACGACATCATCTTGCGCTTGCCCGAGGGATACGCGACCCGAATCGGCGAGGGCGGCATGTCGCTGTCGGCGGGACAGCGGCAGCGAGTGGGACTTGCGCGAGCGGTGTTCGGCGACCCGTTCCTGATCGTGCTCGATGAGCCCAATGCCAATCTGGATGCCGAAGGTGAGAACGCTTTGACCCGCGCCATCGCGATCCTGCGTCACCTGAAATGCATCGTCATCGTCATATCGCACCGCCCCAGCGCACTGGCCGCGCTGAATATGGCGATGGTGCTCTACGACGGTAAGGTGATCGCGTTCGGCCCGAGCCAAGAGGTATTTGCGCGTGTTCGCTCCGGGGCGCCACAGGTTGCGGCACCAACGCAAGGGGCCCCGCAAGTGGCAGCAGCGTCCCAAGTTGCAGCGGCACCGAAAGTTGGGGCGCCGCCGCAAGCCTCGGCGCCGCCACGAGTCGCGGCGCAGCCACGAGCCGCGGCGCCGCCACGGGCCGCGGCGCCACCGCAAGCCGCGGCGGCGCCAATTGCCAGGGCAGCGCGCCGCGCGCCAATTGCCGAGAGGGCCCGCTCATGAAACCGAAAGACCTTACACCTTATGATGATGAGGCCGAGTTGCGCTTTATCGGTGAGCCGCGCAGCCAGGCAGCAGGCCCGCAAGGCAAGGCGCTGATTCTCGAATTGCAGCGGCTCCGGGAGGCCTTCGATCAAGAGGACCCGCATAGAGCGCAGGCGCGCCATGCTTCCCGCGACCGCGTCCGTCCGTCCCGCGATCGCGTGAATTCGGCCGGATCCAAGCGGCAGCGCAAGCCGAAGCGAAAAGGCACGATCGGGCGGGCCATTGATGTCTGTCTCGAACAATTTGGATTGAACGCGCCCGTGCCCATCGCGCCGACAGGCGTGCAGCGGCGCGAGCCGGACATTGAGATGCCGCCGCGCCAACTCCGGAAAGCCCCGCTTAACCCGGGACCGGGGAATGGGAGGAGAGCGGTCCGGCAGCCCCCGAAAGTGGGCAACGACCGTCCACCGGCGGCAACCATCAACGGTCCATCGGCGCCCCCTGAACATCAATCGACGCCTGCTGCTCCCGGGGTCAATCTTCCGGCGCGGGTCCGCGGGGTGCAGCCCGAAACCACCTTCGGTCGGTTGATCGGCAAGGGCCGCAACTCCGTGATCGCCGGCGTTTCCTTTCTCGTGCATCGCGACGCCTTGGCCGACAATGATAATGTGCCGGGTGAGAGCCTGACGTCACGGACCGGACGCGCCTTCGAGAACGAGTTGCGGAGGGGGCTTCGGGTTCTCATCATTGCCACGGTATTGGGCGGTGGCTGGCTCACCTTCGTGCCCTTGGCGGGCGCGGTCGTGGTTCCCGGTACGCTGGTAGTTCAATCGAACGTCAAGAGCATCCAGCACCCGACCGGCGGAGTGGTGGCGGAGATCGCTGTCCATAACGGCATGCGGGTAAACGCCGGCGACTTGCTGGTGCGGCTCGATGCCACCCAGGCGCAGGCCAACCTGCAGACCGTGAGCAAGCAGCTCGATGAAGCACGGGTGCGGATTGCGCGACTGGTTGCCGAGCGCGACGGCCTGCCCGAACCGGAGGTTCCGGCTGAATTGGCGGGGCGCCTGAACAACAGTGAAATCAAATCGCTGATGGCATCGGAGGAGTCGCTTTTCAAGGCCCGCGCCAATGTGTTTCGAAGCCAGAAGGACCTCTCGCAGAGCAAGGTCTCGCAACTCGGCCAGGAGATTTCAGGCCTGGATTCCCAGGTCGAGTCCAAGGGAAAGGAGCTCGACCTGATTACCAGTGAACTGGCAGGCGTCCAGGAACTGTACGACAAGCGCCTCGTTCCGCTGACCCGGCTGACGACCTTGCAGCGCGACCGCGCGCGCATTGAAGGCGAACGCGGGCAATTGACGTCGACCATCGCCGAGACAAAATCAAAGATCGGCGAGGCGCAGTTGCAGATCGTCAAGCTGGATCAGGACTTTCGTAACGAGGTCGTGAAGGATCTCAGCGAAACCCAGGGCAAGGAAGCCGAACTCGTGCAGAAAGCCGTCTCCGCCCAGGATGTCATCGATCGGATCGAAGTCCGCGCACCGACGTCGGGACTGGTCCACCAGCTCGCTGCCCACACCATCGGGGGCGTCGTAAAGGCCGGCGATACGATCATGGAAATCGTGCCCGATTCCGACGACTTGCAGATCGAGGCGAAGCTCGATCCCAAGGATATCGATCAGGTACGCACCGGCCAGAAGGCCTTCGTCCGCTTCTCGGCCTTCAATGCGCGGGTGACGCCGCAGGTCGCCGGTGAGGTAGCTTATATATCGGCCGACATCAGCCACGATCAAGCGAACGCTCCGCCCTTCTATACCGTCAGGGTGACGCTACCCGAGGAAGAACGCCGCCGGCTGGCTGGCGAGCAGCTCGTCTCGGGCATGCCCGCGGAGGTCTTCATGCAGACCGGCAGCCGGACCATGCTGAGCTACCTGTTCAAGCCGATCATGGAGCAGCTCGGGCGCGCCTTCGTCGAGCGGTAAGTTCGCAGGCTGTCGAACACTAGCCCAGGCGGTTGCCGTTGACGGCCAGAGTTTGCCGATTGCCCGTTTCCGGTGTTGCGACATCCGGCGTCAGGGGAACGGACAGCCGGCATATCAGGCCTTCGGAGCGCCAGTCGAACTCGGCCTGTCCTCCGAGTTGCGACTCGATGCTGGCGATCACGCTTCTGGTTCCGAAGCCGCGCGTTGCAGGCTTCTCGACCAGCGGGCCGTCTTTCTCTTCCCACAGCATGTGCAAGATATCGTCCTGGATATCCCAGTTGAGGGAAAGGCGGCCGGCTCGCGTTGACAGGGCGCCGTACTTCGCCGAATTGGTGACCAGCTCGTGCAGCGCCAGCGCCAGCGTTTGCGCGGTCGCGGGCTGCAGCCGGATATCGGTGCCGTGCAAAGCGATCTGATCGCCGGTCGCATAGGGGGCGAGTTCCTCATCGACCAGCTTGCCGATTTCCGCGCCCTGCCAGCTCGACAGCGATAGGATGGTGTGGACCCGCGCCAGGGCGCTGATCCGACCCTCCACGGCACGAATATAGGCCTTTACGGTTTCGCCTCGCGTCAGCCGGACAATGGACTGCGCCAACGCCAGCGCGTTCTTGGCGCGGTGATCAACTTCCCGAGCCAGTAGGGTCTGGCGCTCTTCGGCGCGCTTGCGTTCGGTGATATCGACGGTGACGCCGCTGACGCGCACCACACGGCCTGATTTGTCGGTGGTTGCGGCGGCCGTGCCGACACACCAGCGAATTTCGCCGTCCGGCCGGTTGATGCGGAATTCCACTTCATATGACCTCGCGCCCTTGGCGAACTGCGCGATGGCCTGACGCAATTCGTCAATATCATCCGGATGAAGCAAGGCCTGAACGCTTGCCGGCGTTACCACGAAGTTTTTCGGATCGACCCCGAAAATGCGGAATTGTCCAGCGTCCCACATGCAGTCCCCGCTGACCCAGTCCCAGTCCCAGGAACCCATACTGCCTGCCGCCAGCGCCAGGCTACGGCGCTGTTCGCTTTCCATCAGCCTCGCATTGGATTCCTGCAGCTCCGCCGTGCGCGCTCTGACGCGGTTTTCCAGCTCGGCGTTGAACCGTTCCAGCTGCCGGCTCTTGCGATAGAGCTCGGCGAACACCCTGATCTTGGCCCGCAATACCTCGGGAATCACCGGCACCGGAACGTAGTCCACCGCCCCCATCGCATAGCCGCGAAGGCGGTCCAGATCGCTGACCTGAATGGCGGAGATGAAGATCATCGCCGTATTCTGGAATCGGGGGTGCTCGCGGATCATGGCAGCCAATTCGAAGCCATCCAGTTCCGGCATGCAAACGTCGACCAGGATAACCGCAACTTCGTTTCTGAGCAGGTATTCGAGCGCTTCCCGGCCCGAGGCGGTGAAGACGAGATTTTCACCAAGCTCCTTGAGAATGACCTCGTAGGCGAGCAGCTTGGCCGGCTGATCATCGACCAAAAGGATATTTACCTTTTCATGGTCCGTCATCGAATGCACCGGTCAGCGATGTAGCCACAAGCGTATCGCCAGCAGCAACTGCTCCGTGTTGACCGGTTTGGCCAGATAATCGGAAGCGCCTGCCTCGAGGCATTTCTCGCGGTCTCCCTTCATGGCCTTTGCGGTAAGGGCGATGATGGGAAGCCGGCGGAATACCGGATTTTCGCGAATAGCGCCGATGGTCTGATAACCGTCCATCTGCGGCATCATGATGTCCATCAGCACGATTGCAATATCGGGATTCGATTCGACCAGCGCCACCGCTTCCTTGCCGGTCGTAGCGGTGAGCACGTTCATGCCCCGCCGCTCCAGCACGCTCGATAGCGCGAAGATGTTGCGGGCGTCGTCATCGACCAGAAGCGCGGTGCGGCCGACCAGGTCCTCGTCCGAACTGTTGAGCTTTTCGAGCATGCGCTGCTTCTCGATCGGCAGCGCGGTGATCACCCGGTGCAGAAACAATGCGGTCTCGTCCAGCAGGCGCTCGGGCGATTCGACGCCCTTGACCACGATGCTGCGGGCCATCGTGTGCAACTCGGCATCCTCTTCGGCCGAAAGCTCGCGGCCGGTGAACACCACCACCGGCACGTTCGACAGCGCGGCATCGCCGCGGATGCGGTCAAGTACCTCGAATCCGCTCATGTCGGGCAGCCGCAGGTCGAGTACCACGCAATCGCACGGGCTCTCCCGCAGCGTGGTGAGCGCTCCGGCGCCGGTGTCGGTGGTGAGGATCTCGATATCATTGTGGTCGAGCAGCTCTCTGATGCTCATCTGCTCCGCCACGTCGTCCTCCACGATCAGGAGACGCTTGCGGCGGGGTCTGGCGTACTCCCTGATCTGCGACAGCGCGGCGCTGACCCCTTCCGTGGTGGTCGGCTTGTTGACAAAGGAGAACGCGCCGCGCGCCAGTGCGTGCTGGCGGTCCTCGTCCAGCGTGATGATCTGGACCGGAATGTGCCGCGTCAGAGGATTGTGCTTCAGTTGGCTGAGTACCGTCCAGCCCAGCATGTCGGGCAGGAAGACATCGAGCGACACGGCGGTAGGCTGGAACTGCTTGGCAAGGTCCAGCGCCTCCGCACCCCGAGCCGCGACCAGAACCTTGAAGCCCTTGTCGCGGGCCAGATCGACCAGCACGCGCGCATAATGCGGGTCGTCCTCGACGACGAGCAGAATGCTGTCGCCCGGTTCGAGATTGAGCCGGTCGTCCGGCAACTGCTCGATGACGCGCTCCTGCGTCGCGGCCGATGGCACCGGCGGCGGACTATATTGCGGCGATGCGCTGACCCGCGGAGCCACCGTCGGCCCGGAATACTTCAAGGGCAGATAGAGGACGAAGGTGCTGCCTTTTCCGGGCGCGCTTTGCAGATGAATTTCGCCGCCGAGCAGGCTCGCCAGTTCGCGGCTGATCGCCAGCCCAAGCCCGGTGCCGCCATATTTGCGGCTGGTGCCGGCATCGGCCTGCTGAAATGCCTCGAAGATCAGCTTCTGCTTCTCCGAGGGAATGCCGATGCCGGTATCGGAAACCTCGAAGGCGATCACCGCGGGCGCATGGTTGAGGACCGGATGCTCGGCGCTCCAGCCGCCCGAAGCCGCCGCAACCCCGAGGCGCACGCCGCCCTCGGCGGTGAACTTGAAGGCGTTCGACAACAGATTTTTCAATACCTGCTGCAGGCGCTTGGAGTCGGTGACGATGCTGCGCGGCAGGTTGGGATCGACCTCGATGTTGAAGGACAGCTGACGATTTTCCGCCTCGTGCCGGAACGGACGCCCCACGGTTTCAAGCAGGTTGGATGTCAGTATTTCCTCCGCGTCCACCGTCACGGTTCCAGATTCGATCTTGGACAGGTCGAGAATGTCACTGATCAGGTTCAACAAATCAGTGCCGGCGCCATGAATGGTCCGGGCAAATTCGACCTGCTTGGGCGACAGATTGCCGTCGGGATTTTCGCCGAGCTGCTGGCCCAGAATCAATATGCTGTTGAGCGGCGTTCGCAGCTCGTGCGACATGTTGGCAAGGAATTCGGACTTGTACTTCGATGTCAGCGAAAGCTCGGTCGCCTTCTCTTCCAGCGCGCGCCGCGCCTGTTCGATTTCCTGGTTCTTGCGTTCCACCTCGACGTTGCGTTCGGCCAGCTGCTGGGCCTTCTGCTCGAGCTGCTCGTTGGTCTGCTGCAGCTCTTTCTGCTGGGTCTGCAGCTCGCCTGCGAGCTGTTGGGATTGCTTCAGCAGTCCTTCCGTCTGCATCGTTGCCTCGATCGAGTTGAGCACGATGCCGATGCTGTCGGTGAGTTGTTCAAGAAAGGTCATTTGCGAAGTGGTAAAGGCGCCGACCGAAGCCAGCTCGATGACGGCCTTGACCTGGTTCTCGAACAGCACCGGCAGCACGACGAGGTTCTTCGGGACCACCCGCAGCAGCGCCGAATTGATCGGAGCCACATCGCTCGGGATGTCCGATACCAGCCGCTGGCGCTTGTCCATCGCGCATTGCCCGACCAGCCCTTCGCCGATTTGCACGATCTGCGAATGCGGATGGATGCCGTCGCCGGCGTAGGCTGAAAGCAGGCGCAACTGCGGGCTGTCCTCGTTTTCGACCTGATAGATGACGCCCATATGGGCATTGACCAGCGGCGTCAGTTCGGTCAGCAGCAGCCGGCCGACCGTGGTCAGGTCGCGCTGGCCCTGCAGCATGTTGGTGAATCTGGCGAGGTTGGTCTTGAGCCAGTCCTGCTCGGTATTGACGTCGGTGGTGAGCCGCAGATTGCCGATCATCGTATTGATGTTGTCCTTGAGCTCCGCGACCTCGCCCCTGGCGTCGACCTGGATCGAACGGGTGAGGTCGCCTTTTGTCACCGCGGTCGCAACTTCCGCGATCGCGCGCACCTGCGATGTCAGATTGGCGGCCAGCAGGTTGACGTTGCCGGTCAGATCCTTCCAGGTTCCGGCGGCGCCGGGCACGTTGGCCTGACCGCCGAGACGGCCTTCGACGCCGACCTCGCGCGCCACGCTCGAGACCTGGTCGGCGAATGTCGCGAGCGTCTCGGTCATGTTGTTGATGGTGTCGGCCAGCGCTGCGACTTCGCCCTTCGATTTCACCGTCAGATTTTGTTTGAGGTCGCCGTTGGCGACCGCGGTCACAACCTTGACGATGCCGCGCACCTGTTCGGTCAGGTTGGCAGCCATGAAGTTCACGGTGTCGGTCAGGTCCTTCCAGGTGCCGGCCACGCCGGGAACCTGCGCCTGTCCGCCGAGCTTGCCCTCGGTGCCGACCTCGCGCGCCACCCGCGTCACCTCGCCCGCGAACGCGTTCAACTGGTCGACCATGGTGTTGATGGTATTCTTGAGTTCGAGGATCTCGCCCTTGACGTCGACGGTAATCTTGCGCGACAGGTCGCCGCGCGCCACCGCGGTGGTGACTTCGGCGATGTTGCGCACCTGGGTCGTGAGGTTGGCGGCGAGCAGATTGACGTTGTCTGTCAGATCTTTCCAGGTGCCGCCGACGCCGGGCACCACGGCCTGGCCGCCCAGCCGGCCTTCGGTACCGACTTCACGCGCCACCCGCGTCACTTCGGCGGCGAACGAGCGCAGCTGCTCAACCATCGTATTCAGGGTGTCCTTGAGCAGCAGGATTTCGCCGCGTACGTCGACCGTGATTTTTTTCGAAAGATCGCCGCCCGCGATCGCGGTCGCGACTTCGGCGATGTTGCGAACCTGCGCGGTCAAATTCGACGCCATGAAGTTGACGTTGTCGGTGAGGTCCTTCCAGGTGCCGGCGACCTCCGGCACTTCGGCCTGGCCGCCCAGTTTGCCTTCGGTGCCGACTTCGCGCGCCACCCGTGTCACCTCCGAGGCGAAGGCGTTGAGCTGGTCGACCATGGTGTTGATGGTGTTCTTGAGTTCGAGAATCTCGCCCTTGACGTCCACGGTGATCTTGCGCGACAGGTCGCCGCGCGCCACCGCGGTGGTGACTTCGGCGATGTTGCGGACCTGGGCGGTCAGGTTGCCCGCCATCGAGTTGACGCTGTCGGTCAGATCCTTCCAGGTGCCGGCCACGCCCGGGACGTTGGCCTGGCCGCCAAGGCGGCCTTCGGTTCCCACCTCGCGCGCCACGCGCGTCACCTCACCGGCGAAGCGGTTGAGCTGATCGACCATGGTATTGAGGGTCTCCTTCAGCTGCAGGATTTCGCCGCGCACGTCGACGGTGATCTTGCGCGACAGGTCGCCGCCGGCGATCGCGGTCGCGACCTCGGCGATGTTGCGAACCTGGGCCGTCAGGTTGCCGGCCATCGAATTGACGCTGTCGGTCAGGTCTTTCCAGGTGCCGGCCACGCCGGGCACCACCGCCTGGCCGCCGAGCTTGCCGTCGGTGCCGACTTCGCGCGCCACGCGGGTGACCTCCCCGGCAAAGGCGTTGAGCTGGTCGACCATGGTGTTCAGCGTCTCCTTCAGCTGCAGGATCTCGCCCGACACGTTGACCGTGATCTTTTTCGACAGGTCGCCCTTTGCCACCGCGGTCGCAACCTCGGCGATGTTGCGGACCTGGCCGGTCAGATTGGAGGCCATCGAGTTGACGCTGTCGGTCAGATCTTTCCAGGTGCCGGCGACGCCGCGCACCAGGGCCTGGCCGCCGAGCTTGCCTTCGGTCCCGACCTCGCGCGCGACGCGGGTGACCTCGCCGGCGAAAGCGTTGAGCTGGTCGACCATGGTATTGATGGTGTTTTTCAGTTCGAGGATTTCACCGCGGACGTCGACCGTGATCTTCTTGGAAAGGTCGCCATTGGCGACCGCGGTCGTCACTTCCGCGATGTTGCGAACCTGGGCCGTCAGGTTGCTCGCCATCGAGTTGACGCTCTCGGTCAGATCCTTCCAGGTGCCGGCGACGCCGAGCACGTTGGCCTGGCCGCCCAGCCTGCCATCGGTACCGACCTCGCGCGCCACCCGGGTGACTTCGCCCGCGAACGCATTCAACTGGTCGACCATCGTATTGAGCGTTTCCTTGAGCTGCAGGATTTCGCCTGACACGTTCACGGTGATCTTCTTGGAAAGGTCGCCGCCGGCGATCGCGGTTGCGACATCGGCGATGTTGCGGACCTGCGCGGTGAGGTTGCTCGCCATGAAATTGACGTTGTCGGTGAGGTCCTTCCAGGTGCCGGCGACGCCGGGCACCTGGGCCTGGCCGCCGAGCTTGCCCTCGGTGCCGACCTCACGGGCGACGCGGGTGACTTCCGAGGCAAATGAATTAAGCTGATCGACCATCGTATTGATGGTGTCCTTCAGTTCCAGAATTTCGCCGCGGACGTCCACCGTGATCTTGCGCGACAGGTCGCCACGTGCAACCGCGGTAGTGACGTTGGCGATATTGCGGACCTGCGCGGTCAGGTTGCCGCACATGGCATTGACCGAATCAGTCAAGTCCTTCCAGGTGCCGGCGACGCCGGGCACGATCGCCTGCCCGCCCAGCTTGCCATCGGTACCGACCTCGCGGGCAACGCGGGTGACTTCCGATGCAAACGAGCGCAACTGGTCCACCATGGTGTTGATGGCTTCCTTCAATTGAAGAATCTCGCCGCGGACGTCGACGGTGATTTTCTTGGAGAGGTCGCCATTGGCGACCGCGATGGTGACCTCGGCAATGTTTCGAACCTGGCCGGTAAGATTGTTGGCCATGGAATTGACGCTCTCGGTCAAATCCTTCCAGACGCCGGTCACCTCGGGCACCTGGGCCTGGCCGCCGAGTTTGCCCTCCGTTCCGACCTCGCGGGCGACGCGCGTGACTTCGGAGGTGAACACGCTGAGCTGCTTGATCATGGTGTTGACGATGGTCGCCGACTGCAGGAATTCGCCGCCCAGCGGGCGGCCGTCGACATCGAGCTGGACCGTCTGCAACAGATCTCCCTGCGCGACAGCGGCGACCGCCCGGGTGACCTCACGCGTCGGCCAGAGCAGATCATCGATCAAGGTATTGACCGAAGCCTCCATGTCGGCCCAGGAGCCAGAGGCCAGCCCGAACCTGACGCGCTGACGGGTCTTGCCTTCGCGGCCGACAACTTGTCCGACACGCTCGAGTTGCTGTGCCATGCGCTGGTTGGCCGCGACGATTTCATTGAAGGTATCGGCGATTTTTCCCTCGATCCCGAGGTGGTCGCCCGTCATCCGTACCGAGAAGTCACCACTGCGCATCGCCTGCAGCGCGTGCAGCAATTGCTGCGAAGGATCCTGCTTGCCGTTGGCGCCAGGTTTGACTTTGCTGCGGCGCCGGGTCGATGGCGCGGCGGGGTGGAGATCAGTCATGGCGTCACCTTTAAGCCTCAATGGCGCTCGAACGTTAAGCACCTGGGAGCCGGCTGTCGGGCCCATAAAATCGTGCCGCCGCTCCCTTAGCAAGGGAAATACATCAGCTATTACAGATCGTTAGCTCAAATAATTGGAAATGAGGGAATCAATTCCGGAACTCGGCTTTTGTTCCGGGCAGGTGCAAACTTATTCATCGCTCCGGTGTTCTTCCCGCGTCGTGGGTAACGGCAATTGGAACCGGCGCATTGCCGCCGTTGGGCGGGCGATCGAACGAAACCTCACGGCCGCGTTTGCACCGGCTTTCGTGGCGGCGCCGGGACAGCGTCGCCTGCGCCTGCGGGCTCGAACTTGCGGGTCACTTTGACCGCGGCCTCACTGATGTCCTGCAGCGAATGGCGGCCTTCCTCCATCAAGGCGCCCGAGCGTTTGTTGAAGCTCTCCGCCAGCTCGCGAATCGACTTGACCTTCTGAAACAGCTGATCGGCGCTGCCGTTCGCCATGCCGGGCACGATGCTGTCGATCTTGCCGACGATGCTGTCGAAGCTGTCGAAGGCGTCGTCGGCCTTGCGGATCATCCCGTCGATGGCCTCGCTTTTGGTTGCCAGCGACGCCGTGTCGGTCTCGAAATTGCGCAGCGTAGTCTTCAGCGTCGCCTGGTTGCTGACGAGGAATCGGTCGACATTGTGCAGGGTGTCGCGGACCGATTGGATTTCAGTGAGATCGGCGGTCAGCGTCGGAATGCCGTCGGCGTCCAGCGGCACCCGCGGCGCGGCCGCCGCGCCGCCGGTCAGGGATATCGCCGCCAGCCCGGTGAGCCCCTGGAATTCCAGTCCCACGATGGTGTCCTTGCGGATCGGGGCGCTGTTGTCCACCCTGGCAAGGACGACAATCCGGCGCGGGCTGTCCAGTTTGAGCGACGTGACCTCGCCCACCTGAACACCATCGAAGTTGACGCTGCCGCCCTTTTGCAGGCCATCGGCGGAGCCTTCGAAAACGATGCGAAGCGGGCCTTGCTGCCGCAGGCTGTGGACCTTGCGAAAGCCAAGCAGGCCGATAACCGCCGCGGCCGTGATCACGAGCGCCGCTGATCCGATGACGAGGTTGCTCGTCCGCATGTTGCTCCTGAAATCCGAAAGAGGATGCGCCGGGCTGAGATCCGACGCATCCCCGATTGTACGGTCAAAGCCGGATCGGCGAAAGGCCGATGCGGCAGCGCCAAGGCCCGGCCGGATGCCACGCCCTTGCGCGGGACTTCCCTTTAGACATACATTTGTGACCAAGTTCATGGCGAAAAGCCCCAATCAACAATAGCGGCAGCCAAAAAAGCGTACCGGAGGAACCATCATGAAGCCCGCGCCCGTCAGCCGCCGCGTGTTCCTGGAATGGTCGAAGGCAGCGACCGCGGGGCTTATCTTGTCGCCTGCCTTGACAGGGCGTGCACAGGCCGCGGCCATCAGGCTCAAATTGTCGTCCTCGCTGCCTAACGACGCCAAATATGCCAACGGCCGCGTCTATTACGACAACCTCTTAAAAAACCTGAAAGCGAACGGGCTCGGTGAACAGGTCGAAGTCACATTCTTCCCCGACAACCAGCTCGGCCAGGAAATCGACGTCATCAATTCCGTCAAGCTGGGGGTGATCGACCTGATGGTGTCGGGCTCGTCGATCTCGGCCAATCTGGTTCCGCTGGTCGGGACTTTTGATCTTGGCTATCTGTTTTCGAGCTTTCCGCAACAGACCAGGGCTTTCGACGCGGGAGCCGCTAGGCCGATCGAGCAGGCTCTGCTCAAGGGTGCCAATATCAGGATCATCGCATGGGCGTATAATTTCGGCGCCCGCAGCGTGCTTGCGAAGAAGCCCGTCAAGACGCCGGAAGATCTGGCCGGCCTGAAGATAAGAACGCTGCCCAATCCCGTCATCACCGAATGTCTGCGCCTGATGGGCGCCGCCGCGACGCCGCTGGCATTTGGTGAAATCTATTCGGCGCTGCAAGCCGGCGTGCTCGACGGGCTCGAACATGACCCGCCGACGATCCTCGCCAGCAAGTTCTACGAAACCTCGAAAAATTACGCGCTGACGCAGCATATCTTCTCGCCGCTGGCGGTCTACTTCAGCGATGCGACCTTCAACCGGATGGATCCGAAGCTGCGCGAGGGATTCCTCGATGCCGCGACAAAGGCGGCCGCGGATACGCGCGTCCACGGCCTCACGGTCGAGAAGGAGGCGCTCGCGCTCCTGGTCGACAAAGGCGTGACGGTAATCCAATGCGACAAGGAGGCCTTCCGCAAGCGGGTGCTTCCTCAAACCGACAATTTCGTTAAAGTCCACCCCGAGGCCAAGGCCGTCGTAGATATGATCCGCGCGACCCAGGCTTGAGAGAACGGGCGGATGGCGGGTGCCGCGACTTCGCAGAGCGGCCGCCACCGGACCATCGCCGCGCTGCTTGCGCTGAGCGACGCCACGGCTGCGATCCTTCTCGCCGCCGACCTGCTGGTGGTCTGCGGTTCGGTATTGCTGCGGTTTGTGTTCAATGCCCCGGTCGAGTGGGCCGACGATGTGGCCCGCGGCCTCATGGTCGGATCGAGTTTCTTCGGCGCCGCCAGCGCGGTTGCCCGCCGCGAGAATCCGGGCGTGGCATTTTTCATCGACCGGCTGCCGAGCGGGGTCCGGCGCGTCGTTGAATCCACGGGCGCGGGGCTGGTGAGCCTGATTGCGGCCACC
>NZ_JBEKXH010000052.1:0-22486 GCF_049512235.1 Bradyrhizobium sp. | reverse complement strand
CGATCCCACCCGGCTGACGACGGCATTGCTGATTTCGCCCACGACCCTGGCCTGGATCGTCGCCGCGGCGGCCACCGCCATTCTCGGCATGGGTCTGGTCGCCGCGCTCAGCGACCGCCGGTCGGAGGACCAGCTTCGCGATCAAAAAATGCTGCTCGATGCCGCGCTTCAGCACCTCGCGCAAGGTGTCTGCATGTTCGACGCCGAAGGCCGCGTCGTCTTGTTCAATGACCGTTTTGCCGAGATGCTGGGGTTCTCAACCGCCACGCTATTGGGCCGATCTTTCCTCGACCTGTTGACGCAACAGAGAGAGTCGGGTGGTTTTTCCGGCGACCCGCCAGAAATCTTCAAGCAGGTGATGGCGGACGTCCGCCGCCGACAGACCAGCTCGCGAATTATCGAATCGTTGTCCGATCTGGCGTATTGCGTGCATCATCGGCCCATGGCCGCCGGCGGCTGGGTCGCCACTTACGAGGACATTACCGAAGGTCGGCGCGCGCAGGCCGAGATCCTCCGTCTGGCGCGTCACGATACCCTGACCGGACTTGCCAACCGGGCGGTCTTTACCGAGAGGCTGATCGAGGCAAGCCGGCATCTCGCCAGCCAGGGCGAAGGCTATGCCGTGATCATGCTGGACCTCGACAAGTTCAAGGTCATCAACGACACGCTGGGCCATCCCGCGGGAGACCGGCTGCTGGTCGAGGTGGCGGGGCGGCTGCGAACCGCGATCCGCAAAGCCGACGCGCTGGCCCGGACCGGCGGCGACGAGTTTGCGATCATATTGAGCCAGGCGCCGAACCCGCCGGAGATCGCCATTGCGCTGGCGCTCAGGATCATCAGCTCGATGGCGGTACCCTTCGATCTCGGCGGCCAGATGGCCAGCGTCGGGATCAGCATCGGACTGGCGCTCGCCCCCGAACACGGCTTCGACGCCGAGGACCTTTTGAAAAAGGCCGACCTCGCGCTCTACGCCGCCAAGGCCGGCGGGCGTAACACCTACCGGGTGTTCCAGCGGGAAATGCTGGAGTATTTCCAGATCCAGCAGGCGCGGGAGAGCGAACTGCGGGATGCGATCGAGCAAAACCAGTTCGAGGTGTTCTATCAACCCGTGATCGACGCCAATACCACCCGTCTCAAGGCCTTCGAAGCGCTGGTTCGCTGGCGGCATCCGACCAAGGGACTGATCGCGCCCGACAAGTTTATCCCGTTGGCGGAATCGACCGGTCTCATTCGTCCGCTCGGGCGATGGATCCTGCAACAGTCTTGCAAGGATGCGGCATCCTGGCCGTCGCACATCGAGGTCGCCGTCAATATCTCGGCCGTTCAGTTGAGCGACGGCAGGCTGTTCGCCGATGTCCTCGGCGTTCTGACGCAAACCGGGCTGTCGCCGCACCGGCTGGAACTGGAAATCACCGAAACCAGTCTTCTGGAAAACCAGGATCTCATCCTGGCGACCATCCGGCAGCTCCGGAATCTCGGTATCACCATGGCGCTGGACGATTTCGGCACCGGCTATTCGTCGATCAACTACCTGATCAATTTTCCTTTCGACAAGATCAAGATCGACAAGTCCTTCACCCAGGGCTGCCTGAGCCGCGCCGACTGCAAGGCGGTGGTGGCCGCGGTGCTTGCGCTGGCCCAGGGTCTCGGCATTGCGACGACGGCGGAGGGCGTCGAGACCCAGGAACAGTTCGACTACCTTCGGTCGGTCGGCGTCGACTTCATTCAGGGCTACCTGTTTGGCCGGCCGGCCCCGGTCGGCGAACTCGACCTCAGCGACGCAACCCCGCGCATGCGGCAGGTCGCCTGATCGACGGGTCTTCACCGCGTCGGGTTCGCGCCCGCCGGTACCTTGATCTCCGTCGGCAGGATGATCGCCGCGGCGATCACTAAGAGGCACAGCGCGGCGAACGCATGCAGCATGGTGACAAAGCCGCCCTGCTGGTAGAGCCACGCCACCAGGCCCACCGAAGCGCCGGCGGCGGTGAAGCCGACGAAGTAGCGCACCGAATAGGCGCGCGAGCGCCACTGCTCGCTGGTGTATTTACCGACCATGGCGTCGTTGACGGTGACCTGGCCGAACGCGCCCATCACGATGCCGATCGCGGCCAGAATCAAGGGCAGGTTCGACAGCGTCGCGGCCAGATACAGGAACGGCGCCAGCATGAAGGACAACGGCAGGCTGACGGCCTTCAGCGAATAGCGATCGATCAGCTTGCCGATGGTGTATTGCGTCATCGCCCCGAACACGTAGACAAAGGCCGCGATTACCCCAAGCAGCGCCGGACTTCTGGTGAGGTCGGAAAGCCGCTCGGCGAACAGCTTCGGAATCGCCACGGTAACCGCGTTGAAGGTGGTCGATATCGCGATCACCACGATCAGGAGCGCGACGATGACCCGCCACATATCGTTGGTTGCGACGCGCGCCTGCGCCGCCGCCTGTTTGTGGCCGGAGCGATCCTCATGAATGACGGTGCGGGCGAACGCCAGCCCGATCAGGATGGTGACGATGCCGGGAATGATAAAGGCAAAACGCCAGCCGAGATACTGGCCGACCACGCCGGTGACCAGCGCCGAGGACGCCACGCCGAGATTGCCCCAGACGCCGTTGAGGCCCATCTCGCGGCCGAGCCGGTCGGCATAAGACACGATCATGGCCGTGCCAACGGGGTGATAGATCGAGGCGAACAGGCCGATCGACAACAGCGCCGCGCCGAGTTGCAGCGGCGTCTGCACGAGGCCAACCGCGATCATCGAGGTGCCGATGCCGGCAAAGAAGATCACCATCATATGGCGGCGGCTCCAGCGATCCCCGAGCCAGCCGGTCAGAAGCGATCCCGCGCCGAACGCCACGAAGCCCGGGGTGGCGTAAGGCAATAGTTCGGAATAGGCCATGCCGAGCGCCGGCGCCATGACGATCACGGCGGCGGCGAAGATCAGCATCGCATAATGGTCGACAAAATGGGCGGCGTTGACGAAACCGATCACCCGGGCGGGGCTGTTCATGGGTCGAATCCTGCGGTGTTTTGCAATAGGTTATAGATCCTTGTACTGACGGGATGTGGCCAATGCGTATCGCCGAAACGCCAATTACAGCCATCAGAGGCGGCAGCCACCGCGCCACCGGGGATGGCGTCCATCTGGTGGCGCGGCATTACCGCCGGGGTGTCCGGTTAGACACCCACATGCACCGCGAGGCGCAGCTGGTCTATGCCGCGCGCGGCACCATGCAGGTCACCACGCCAAAAGGTCGCTGGCTGGTGCCGCCGGACCGTGCGGTATGGGTGCCGGCGCGGCTCGAACATTCCATCGACGTGCTCGCCGATATCGACATGCGGACGTTGTACTTCGATCTGGCGTGGCTTTCGCGCGAGGCGCGCAGCGCGAGCCTCGATGCCGAATTCGTGGTGCGGGTGTCCCGGCTGTTGCAGGAGGCGATCCTGGCGCTGTTCGACGGCCGCAACAATCCCGGGCGGACCGAGCTCCTGGTCCGGTTGGCCGTCCTCGAATTGCATCACGCCGAGGATGCCACCACCTTCATCCCGCTGCCGCAGGAGCCGCGCTGCCGGCGCGCCGCCGACATCGTGCTGCGCGACCCCACCGCCGCGCACGAGATCGAAACGCTGGCGCGCCAGGTCGGGACCTCGGCCCGGACGCTGTCGCGGCTGTTTTCGTCAGAGACACAGTTGAGCTTCAAGAGCTGGTGCCAGCGGGCGCGCATCGCAACCGCGATCGAACAATTGTCCATGGAGGCCAACGTCTCGGTCAAACAACTCGCCGCGGATCTCGGCTATGCCAGCGTACCGGCATTTTCGCACGCCTTCCGGCAGGTCACTGGCAAGACACCCACGGAGTTTGCGGAAGCAAAATGAGGCCGAAACGCGCTAGATTGTGATTAGTTCTGCCCCAAATCCCCTGTAACAATCACTCCCGGTTTGGATTTGACCGCCCGACATGAGCAGCAACCCCTTCTTTTCCGGTCTTCTCGCCTCGATTTCCGAGCGCAGCCGTACCCTGCTTCGCCGCGCCGGGCCGCCCGAGGCCAAACCAGACGCGTCAGACCTGATCGAATTATGCGAAGCGTTATTGTCCGGCCGCGGCGAAGCCTCCGGCACCGCGATGGCGCGCGAGGTTCTCGACCGCTATCGTGACCTCGACGGAGCCGCCCGGCTTAAGTTCTTCGAAAGTCTGACCCGCGACTACGGTCCGGACCGCGAACGGCTGGCGCAGGCGATCGAGCTCTGGTGCGCGCAGCCGAACGATGCCGACGCCAGCGATTTGCATTTTGCCTCCGAACCGCGGCGCCAGGAGCTGATCCGGCGGTTGAACCGCGCCCCGGGCGGCACCAGCGAACTGGTGGCGATGCGCGCCGATTTGCTCGACGCCATGAACGGCCACAAGGACCTTGCCGCGCTCGACCGCGACGTCGTGCATTTATTGTCTTCATGGTTCAACAGGGGCTTTCTGGTGCTGCGCAGCATCGACTGGTCGACGCCGGCCAACATTCTGGAGAAGATCATCCGCCACGAGGCGGTGCACGAGATCCGCGACTGGGACGATCTGCGCCGCCGCATCGATCCCGTCGACCGCCGCTGTTACGCCTTCTTCCATCCCGCGCTGGTCGACGAGCCCTTGATTTTCGTCGAAGTGGCGCTGACGGAGTCAATCCCGGGCGCGATCACACCGCTGCTCGCCGAGGACCCGCCGCTGGTACCGATCGAACGCGCCCGCACCGCGGTGTTCTATTCGATCTCCAACACCCAACGCGGCCTCGGCGGAATTTCCTTCGGCAACTTCCTGATCAAGCAGGTGGTGGAGGAATTGCGGCGCGAATTGCCCAGGCTGGAAAACTTTGTCACCTTGTCGCCGGCGCCGGGTTTTACCAAATGGCTGAGGCAGGATAGCGACGTTCCGCTCACCGACGAGGACCGGTCGCTGCTCGATCGGCTCGACCAGCCCGACTGGTTCGAAAACGCGGAAGTGGCGGCCCAACTGCGCGCCGTGCTCGAACCGCTGGCAGCCTATTATTTTCTGAAAGCGCGCACGGCGAAGGGCCGCCTGATCGATCCGGTGGCGCGTTTCCATCTCGGCAACGGTGCCCGGCTGGAGCGGATCGACTGGCTTGGCGACCTCTCGCCCAAGGGCCTTCGCGAATCCGCCGGCATCATGGTCAATTACCTCTATCGGCTGGAGGATATCGAAGAGAACCACGAAGCCTTCGCCAACCAGGGCGAGGTCGCCGCTTCCAGTGCGGTCAGGAAATTGCTGAAGAGCGAGGGCCGGCGCCTGTTGGACATGCGGCTGTCGTGAAGCAATCACCGGGAAAGTCCACTACCAAATTACCCTGAGCGATTTCGCTTCATCTTTGCAATTTTAAATGGCATTATAGGGGTTTTACGAAACAAAATTAGCGAGCAGTCATGGAAAATTGCGAGCCGGCGGTCGATTGCTATCGAAATTTGAATGTGTCCGCTCCGATTGTTCCGACGGGAAGTTTCCTCGTCAAATTCGAACGGGGACTGTCGACTTCGGAACGGAGGAAGATTCTTCAACGCGGTAACGGACACGTTGCGGTTACCAGCGACTACGGCGGGAGCGACTTCAACTACGAGAAGGCTGTTCTTGATTCTGATGCGTTCCTGATGGAGCGCATAGGCGTCGCTGTGCTGCGCGGAGATGGGGAGATCGCACCACGCTGCCTAGAGATCTCAGATACGAAGGGAGTTACGAAATTAATCCCGGAGTTCCTCGTCTTCGCGTACGACGATGGCGGCAGCGGGGCACACGAGGATACGGAGCTTCTGACCTGGGGCGTCGCAGCTGTCGGCGCCGGCCACTGTCGTTTCACAGGCAAAGGGATCAAGATAGGCGTGCTTGATACGGGATTTGACCGGAATCATCCCGCCTTCTCGGGGCGCAACATTCGGTTCTGGAGTGTGTTTGGCTGTGGCGCGGGGGATGTTCGTGGACATGGAACGCATTGCGCTGGAACCGCCGCTGGCGCAAAGGCCACGCCGGGGATACCGAGATTCGGGGTTGCACCTGATGCCGACTTGCATATTTACAAGGTTCTCAATGACAGCGGGTACGGCCGGGAGAGCCACGTTCTCGAAGGCATTGATCGCGCGCTGACCGACGAATGTGACGTAATCTCCATGTCATTCGGTCGCTCAGCCGGTTCAGGTACCGTCCCTAACGCGGTTTTTGAAGATGTCGCGAAGGAGGCGCTGGAAAGCGGTACGCTCATGATCGCAGCTGCTGGCAACACGAGTAGCAGGGATATCGGGCATATCGCCCCGATCGACTATCCCGCGAACTCACCATCTATTATGGCCGTCGCCGCGGTTGACAGCAGGCTCGCAATCGCTAATTTCTCGAGCGCAGGCTCGGTGGGCGGCGCTGGCATTGATGTTGCGGCGCCCGGGTCGGGGGTCTTCTCTTCAGCGCCAATGCCGCAGGCTTACCAGCGGCTTCGTGGGACTAGTATGGCAGCTCCGCATGTCGCAGGCGTAGCCTGCCTTTGGGCTGAGACGGACCTCACGTTGCGGGGGCAAGCGCTGTGGAACGCGCTGATATCGAACGCGCGGTCACTCGGCATCTCCCAAAAGGATGTGGGTGCGGGGCTAGTTCAGGCTCCATTCACGGAACATTGAGGCCGAATCATGGTTAATTCGCCGACCGGCGCAGAGGCAGCGCGACTTAAGCAGGAGTTAGAGAAGATGAGCGAAGCTAGCTTTGGCCATCCTGTCGCCTTTGTTCGGGGCATTTGGGATGGCATTTTTTCTGCTTCTAGCAGGAGAGACGCAGTGAGACTCGATGTGACCATCCGCATGCACCAGCCGCTGACCTCAGACGAGGCGCCGGCGCTAGACTCGCTGCGCAAGGCCGGTGTCAAGATCAATCGGGTACTACCTCGCATCCGGGTCGTGACTGGATCGGTCGATCCTGGGCAGCTAACGCAGCTGCGCGCCATGCCCGAGGTAATGAGCGTTGAAGAGGACCGCGCCGTTAAGGTGCAGCCAATAAGCGACCCTATCTGACATCTGCACAGCCTCCCAACGTGGCGGTGCTGTGCCTCGAAACCCAGATTTCGCTGATCCGCCGCCGTAATGTTCCCATCGTCCTCAGCCAAGCGCGGTGAGGCGGCGCCTCAGGTGCCGACATCGAGTTTCACCCGCATTACGCGCGGGCGCGGTCGGTCGACTACGCCGCTAGCAACTTATCACGCCGATCCCTTGTCGCGAAAATACGGTTCGACCGGGCCGTGGACCTTGATGGTCAAGGGGTTGCCGTAGCGATCCCTGGCGGCGCCGGCGGTGACGCGCACCCAGCCTTCGCTGACGCAATACTCCTCGACATTGGTCTTCTCGATGCCCTTGAAGCGAATGCCGACATCGCGCGCCAGCACGGCTTCGTTGTAGTAGGGGCTTTTCGGATCGGTCGAGAGACGGTCGGGAAGCTCGTCGGCTGATGGTTCGCTCGTGGCGTCGTTGTTCTCGTTCACAGCAGGGCCTCGATTTCCTTTTTCAGTCCTTCCGGTGTCGCGGTCGGCGCAAACCGCCCCGCCACCTGGCCTGAGCGATCGACCAGGAATTTGGTGAAATTCCATTTGATCGACGAGCCCAGCAACCCGGATTTTTCGCTCCTCAAATATTGGTACAGCGGATGGGCATGGCTGCCATTGACGTTGATCTTGGCGAACATCGGAAAACTGATGGCGTAATTTCTGGCGCAGAACTCTGCGATCTGGCTCTCGTCGCCGGGCTCCTGGCTGCCGAACTGGTTGCAGGGAAACCCGAGCACGGAAAAGCCGCGCGCGCCGTATTCTTTTTGCAGCGCCTCCAGACCGCGATATTGCGGCGTAAACCCGCAGGCGCTGGCGGTGTTGACGATCAACAGCACCTGCCCCTCGAACCGCTTCAGCGCAACGTCGTCGCCGGCCAGCGAGGTTGCCGTGAAATCATAAATGCCAGCCATACCCTGTCTTTCCCTGTCTTTCAACTTGGCAGAACATTCAGTTTAGCCGACCGGATCGACCGGCGTCGATGGTACGCCGCCCGCTTCGATCGCCGCGCCCGCCAGCAAGCACAGATCCTCACGGTAGCGGGTGGCGACGATCTGAACGCCAACGGGAATCCGTCCGACCAGTCCGGTGGTCACCGTTAGCGCCGGCAGCCCCAGGAAGGGAATGGCAATTTGCGGCAGCTGCGCCCGCCAAACCCGCGCAAACGAGGCCTCGTCGCGCAAATCGAGACCGTCGGGGAACGGCAATTCGGCCGACACCGGCATCAGCAGCACCGGATAGGTCTCGAGGAACTGCAGCCATTGCCGGGCCAAGGTAGCCCGCCGGGTCAGGGCTAAAGAGAAGGCGGCGGCGTCGAACGGCTGTACCTTGGCGCGATTGCCGCGCAGGCAGGCCAGCGCGCCGGGATCTCCTTCGCGCTCGGCGGCCGCAAGCTGGGCTTCATAACCGTCGCCGAGCCAGAGCCTGGTCTGCAGTTCGGCGGGCTCGCGCAGCGGCGGCGTGGTGGCGAGCTCTTCGACCACCCATCCCGCCTGCTGCAGCCGCAGGCCCGCCGCCGCGACCGCCATCTTCACTTCCGCGACGGTCTCAAGACCATCGGGCTGAAGGCACAGCGCGGCCCGCTTTGGCTCATCAGGCCCCTGCAGCGGCGCCGGCACCCACCAGGGATCGCGCACGTCCCGGCCCGCCATCGCCTCAAGCGCGATCCTGAGGTCGCCGATGGTGCGCGCCAGCGGGCCCGATACCGCGGAGATCTGGGCGCCGATGCCGCGCTCGGGCAGCGCCGCATTGAAGGCCGCGACGCGTCCCATGGTCGGTCGCAGGCCGTGAACGCCGCAGGCATAGGCGGGATAGCGGATCGATCCGGCAATATCGGTACCGTGCGCGATCGCACCGATGCCCGCCGCGACCGCGGCGCCCGCGCCGCCGGACGAGCCTCCCGGGGTAATGCCGGGGTCGCGCGGATTTTTGGTGTCGCCATGGACCAAATTGGTGGTAAACCAGCGATAGGAAAATGCCGGGCAGTTGGTCCGCCCCAGGATCACGGCGCCCGCTTTGCGCAGATTGTCCACCACCGGACTGTTGCTTTGCGCGATTGTCTCGCGCTGCAGTCTGAGGCCGTTGGTGGTGGCAAAACCTTGCTGATCGATATTGACTTTGACGGTGACCGGCACGCCCGCCAACGCGCCGACATCCTCATTGGCTGCGATCGCCGCATCGACGGAAGCGGCCTGCGCCAACACCTCATCGGGCCGGTGGTCGACCACGGCGTTGATTTTGGGATTGACGGCATCGAGCCGCAGAAGCGCTGAAGCCGCAGCCTCTTTCGCTGAAACCTTTCTTGACCGTATCAGCGCCGCGAGGTCCGCGGCCGACAGACGCCAGAAATCCTGCATTGCCAACTCCGCTACCACGGCTGACGTTGTAGCCTCGCGCGCACGACATGGCCAGCGGCACCAATCACGGCATCCGCGGCGTCGGAACGCCCCCCTCTCCTCTTGTTCGCAGGAAAGTTCCTAGCGCAAACGGGCAATGTAATAGGCCAGGTCGGCGATCTGTTCCGGCGTCACCGGCTGCAGCGCCTCCGCCATGGTGGCGTCGTAGCCGTGGCGACTGTTGTCCTTGTATTCGCGCAGGGTCTTCAAGAGATAATCCTCACGCTGGTCGGCGATGCGGGGGACGTTGTCGCGTCCGGAAAAATCGGCGTTGTGGCAGGCATTGCAGTGATACTGCTTGGCCAGAGCCTGGGCCCGCTGCAGCCGCGCGGGATCGCCGGCGTCCGCCGGCGGGGCGGGCTTCGGCAACTTGGCGATGAAGTCAGAAAAGGTCCTGAGATCGTCGTCGCTGAGCGCCTTCGCCATCTCGTTCATCGGCTCGAAGATCCGCAGTTTTTCGCGAAACATGAAAAGCTGGATCAGTGCGTAAGCCGCCTGCTGGCCGCCCAGCGATGGCGTATAATCGATTTGGGATTGTCCGTGCTCGCCGTGACAGCCAAAGCAGGACGCGGCGCGTTGCTCGATCGTGTCCGCAATCGCCGAAGATGCGATCAGCGCAAATGCCAGGGCCGCCATCATCTTAGTCTTACGCATCGGCGGGTCTGACCCTTTTCGTCGTTGCAAGGAGCGAAGCGACAAACAACGCGACCACGTTGGTGAGTTCGGCCGTAGGGTGGGCAAAGCCAACGGGCCGCGCGAATGCGCGAACCCGATGGCGTGCCCACCATCTTCTCACATTTTAAACGGCGGGCACGGCGCAAGGGCGCCTTTGCCCACCCTGCGCGCGCTCGCAATCACGAATGCTCAGCGGCCGTTACTTCGACGCCACCTTCGCCTTGCCGTAGCTGATGCGATAGACGGCGCCGTTCCAGTCGTCGGAGACCAAAAGCGAACCATCCTTCATCTGCAGCACGTCGACCGGCCGGCCGATGTACTTGTTGTCTTCCAGGAAGCCGGTGACCAGCGGCTCGAGGGAATTGACCGTGCCGTCCTTGTTCAGTCTGGCGACCACGACGTCACCGCCGGCCTTCTTGGACCTGTTCCACGATCCGTGCCGGGCGATGATGATGGCGTTCCTGTAGCTCTTCGGGAACATGTTGCCGGTATAGAACCGCATGCCGAGCGAGGCCACATGCGGGCCCATCAGGCCCACCGGCGCGACGAATTCGCTGCAGGAATGTCCCCAGCCGAATTCCGGGTCCGGAATATTGCCCTGGTAGCAGTAAGGCGCGCCGAAATCCTGGCCGATCTTGGTGACGCGGTTGAGTTCGTCCTGCGGCACATCTTCCGACATCCAGTCACGACCATTGTCGGTGAAGTAGAGCTGCTTGGTTTCCGGGTTCCAGTCGAAGCCGACGGAGTTGCGAACGCCGAACGCAACCACTTCGGCGCCTGATCCATCGAGATTGATGCGCCTGATCTGGCCGTGGGCATCGTCATGCAGGACGTTATTGCCGGGCTGCCCGACCGGAACATACAGCTTGTTGTCGGGGCCGATGGCGATGAACTTCCAGCCATGGGCCTCGTCCTTGGGCAGATTGTCGTAGATCACGACCGGCTTCGGCGGATTGTCCAGATTGTCCTCGATCTTGTCGATCTTGGAGATCCTGGAGAGTTCGGCGATATAGAGCGTGCCGTTCTTGAATGCGACGCCGTTGGGCCGGTAAAGCCCCGAGGCAATGACCTTCACCGTTCGCTTGCCGTCGGTGTTGACGATGGCATAGACCTTGTCGACAAGGCGGCTGCCGACGAACACCGTCCCCTTGTCGCCGAGCGCCAGCGAACGGGCGTTGGCCATGCCGGAGGCATAGACCTCGAGGTTGAAGCCGGGCGGCACCTTGAGTTTTGCCGTCGGCAATTTGTCCGGCGCGGCCGGAAGCGGAGGCGGCGCCACCGGTGCCAGCTTGGCCGCGGCTTCGTTGTCGGGACGCCCGATCATGGGTGAACCCGGCGGAAGCGGCGCCGCTGCCTGCTGCGCCGTTGCACCGAGCGTAAACAGGCCGAAAAATGCGCCGGCGAGCAACAGGCTGCGCGGCAGTAACCGGATCGTCATGGTACCCTCCCCAGATAGGAAGCCTTGATCCCAGTGCGCCCAGGCATGATGCGGGCGCCGATGGCTTTCCTCGCCGTAACTTCCGATATTTATCGGTAGGTAGGCAATCGGAAATAAGTGAGAGTGGCATTCCATGCGGCGCGCCCACCGAATTCGGGTCTACCCGAGGTCGGCAAATGTCAGCTGCCCAGTCGGCAACGGCCGACGTGACTGGCGCGAAGGCGGAAATGAGGGCGTGCGACAATGATGGCGATCAATGTCAGTGTCTTGTGATGCGTTCATCATCGACGTCGAGAAGCGCTTCGGCAAACGGAAACTCCAGCACGATCTCGCCTGCGTCATCGGTTACTTCCAGGATCGCGTGCAGCAGGCCGCTCTCGGCGCCTTCGGCCTTGAACAGCTCCCGGATCATCGCGCGTGCAACTTGCCAGGCGCGATCCGGGTCGCGCAGCTCCTCGCCTTCGGGATCGGGAACCAGCTCGCTGCCGATCCGTGAATTGAAGAAATATCGCGGCATAGGACCAGATCCACTTCGCTTGAGGGCGTTCGATTGCGGAACCAGCGACTTCTGACCCGCCGCTTTATCCATTATTGCCAAAATCGCTCCGGCCCGGCATCAGCATCCGGATGATGCCGCCAGTTACATTTAACCTTAAGATTCAAGCCGGCTTGAACGCCGGACCGCACAAATCCGTGACTTCTTTTTGCGGCGCACCATAAAAACAGCGGGCCGATCATAAAGATTTCACTGGCGATCTTTCTCAATACCATTACTTTGACTGCGGGCGGGAATTCGTCCGGTTATAGAAGGAGAGCCAAAATGGCCTGGAAAACCCCAAAGATCGTCGAAGTGCCGGTTGGCATGGAAATCAACATGTATGCGTGCGCCGCCCGCAAATAAGCGGCTTCTGCAAGTTCAAGCTTCACGTTCAACGCAGGTGGACCGCTGGGCATGACACTTCCTGATCCCTGGGGATCCCTCAAATGGTGGGATCTGCCGGATTTCAGGATTGTGATCATGCCGGTGTCCACCTTCGAGGCGTTTTATCCAAGGGTTGGAATGCCAGGAGACGGATCATGCTTCGCGTCGTCGTCCTGGGCGCTGCGGCGGGCGGTGGCGTGCCGCAGTGGAATTGCGGATGCGCGGTGTGCCGGATGGCGCGAACCGAGCATCCCGAACTGCGCAGCACCCAGGCTTCGATCGCGGTCAGCGCGGACGGCGATCACTGGTATCTCGTCAATGCCTCCCCCGATTTGCGCCAGCAGCTGATCGCCACGCCGCAACTTCACCCCAGGGCCGGACAGCTCCGTCACAGCCCGATCGCGGGCGTAATCCTGACCAACGGCGAGATCGACGCCGTCGCGGGCCTGTTGTCGATGCGCGAGGGCTCGCCATTCACCATCTATGGCCACGCAAAAGTGCTGGCAATCCTGCAAACAAACAGCATCTTCAACGTGCTGAGCGAGACCAATGTGCGGCGCCAGTCAATCGAAGTGGACCAAATGTTCGAACCGGCACTGCCTTCGGGATCGCCGTCCGGCATCGAGATCCTGCCGTTTGCCGTTCCCGGCAAAAGCGCATGGTATCTGGAAGGCAAGGTCCACCCCGCGGGGCGCGACGGCACAGGCGACACGCTGGGGTTGCGCATCGGTGACAAGGCCCGCGGCATTTATTTTTATTTTCTTGCCGCCTGCGCCGAAGTGACCGACGAACTCAAGTCGCGGCTTGCCGGCGCCCCCCTGGTCTTCTTCGATGGCACGGTGTGGCGCGATGACGAGTTGATCTTGGCCGGCCTCGGCACCAAGACCGGGCAAAGCATGGGACATATCGCGATGTCAGGCGCGAGCGGCGCCATCGAGGCCCTCTCCGGGCTCGATATCGGGCGCAAGATATTTCTGCATATCAACAATTCCAACCCGGCGCTGCTGCACGCTTCTGCCGAGCGCAAGACCGCCGAGCGCGCGGGCTGGCAAATTCCCGCTGACGGAACGGAGATTTCCCTTTGAACGCGACGATCTCTGGCGCAACGGCCTTGAAAGGCATGACCTTGAGCGGGATGACCGCGTTTTCGATTCCCGCCAACACGCCTCTGAACAGCGCCGGAGAACTGGAGGCGGCGCTGCGCCAGATCGGCGCCACGCGCTATCACAATCTGCATCCCTTTCACCGGCTGCTGCACGGCGGCAAGCTGAACAAGGGCCAGGTGCAGGCATGGGCGCTCAACCGCTATTATTACCAGAGCACGATCCCGATCAAGGACGCCGTGGTGATCTCGCGCTTCCGCGACCGCGCCACCCGGCTCGAATGGCGGCATCGCATCGAAGATCATGACGGCGATGTCGGCAGCGAAGGCGGCATCGAGCGCTGGCTGAAGCTGACCGAAGGTCTTGGGCTCGACCACGCCTACGTGGAATCCACCGAAGGCATCCTCCCGGCCACGCGCTTTGCGGTGGAAGCCTATGTGCACTTTGTCCGCGACAAGAGCCCGCTGGAAGCCATCGCCTCGTCGCTGACCGAATTGTTCGCGCCTAACCTGCACGAGGAACGCATCGCGGGAATGCTGGCGCATTACGATTTCGTCAATCCCGACATCATGAGCTATTTCAGCCGGCGGCTGACGCAGGCGCCGCGCGATGCCAACTTTGCCCTTGATTATGTCAAGACCCATGCCAGCACGCCGGCGGAGCGCGAGTCGGTCTGCAATGCGCTGCTGTTCAAGACCAACGTGCTGTGGGTTCAGCTCGACGCGCTGTATCACGCCTATGTCGAGGGTCACGTGCCGCCGGGGGCATTTGTTCCCAAGGAAACAGCCACGGAAGACCGGTAACCAACGGGAGGCGAAGCGATGGCGGACCGCAACATCCGTGTCAACGAAGCAAGCCGACCGGTTCTGCCGCGGCATGCCCGCCTGAAGTTTGACGAGACGCGGCAACGCTGGGTCATTCTGGCGCCGGAACGCGTGCTGGCGCCGGATGACATCGCGGTGGAAGTGTTGCAGCTCTGCGATGGGGTCCGCAGCGTCGGCGCGATGGTCGACCACCTCGCCGAAAAATATGCCGCCGGACGCGAGGCCATCTTGACCGACATTATCGCCATGTTGCAGGACCTTGCCGACAAGGGCTTTCTCACCGAAGCGCGCGAGAAGACGTCATGAGCGAGCTTCTCACCGACGCAGGCGCAGTGGCCAGCGATCCCGCGGACGGCCTCGCGGTGCTGGAGAGGCGCGGTTCGCTGGCCGAGAGCTATGGTATTCCGCTCGCGGTGCTCGCCGAGCTGACGCATCGCTGCCCGCTGCAGTGCCCCTATTGTTCCAACCCGGTAGAGCTGGAACGCGGGTCTGCCGAACTGACGACCGGGGAATGGAAGAAGGTCCTCACCGAATTGGCCGAAATCGGCGTGCTGCAGATCCATTTCTCCGGCGGCGAACCCACCGCGCGCAAGGATCTGGTCGAGCTGGTGCGGCATGCCAGCGATGTCGGGCTGTATTCCAACCTGATTACCTCGGCCGTGCTGCTGAGCCGCGAAAAACTCGCCGCGCTCAACGATGCCGGGCTCTGTCACGTGCAGATCAGTTTCCAGGGCAGCGAGCCTGCCGCCGCCGACCGTGTGGCCGGCTTCAAGGACGCGCATGCGAAGAAAATCGAAGTCGCAAAATGGACGCGCGAACTCGACCTGCCGCTGACGGTCAATGCGGTCATGCACCGGCAGAACCTGTTCCAGCTGCCTGATATCATCCAGATGGCGGTCGACCTCGACGCCGACCGGCTGGAAGTAGCCAATGTGCAGTATTACGGCTGGGCGCTGAAAAACCGCGCGGCGCTGATGCCGACGCTTGAGCAGATCGAACAGACCAGCCGCATCGTCGAGGAGGCCCAGGCGCGGCTCAAAGGCACGCTCGCCATCGACTTTGTGGTGCCGGATTATTACGCGTTGCGGCCGAAAAAATGCATGGGCGGCTGGGGCCGGCAGTTCTTCAACATTTCCCCCGCCGGCAAGATCCTGCCCTGCCACGCCGCCGAAACAATTACCGGGCTTGAGTTCCTGTCGGTGCGGTCGAACCATTCGATCGCCTGGATCTGGCAGAATTCAGAGGCCTTCAACCGCTATCGCGGCACCGGCTGGATGCCGGAGCCGTGCCGAAGCTGCGAGTTCAAGGAAGTCGATTTCGGCGGCTGCCGCTGCCAGGCTTTTGCCTTGACCGGCGATGCCGGCAACACCGATCCGGCCTGCACGCTGTCGCCGTTTCACGAACAAATCTTCAAACTGGCGGAAACCGAAGCCGCCGGCGACCAGACCCGTTTTCTCTATCGCAACTTTGCCGGAGGTACGCCGGAGACGGGCGGCGACCATGGCGCCTGACGCCGACGCCGGCAAATCTGTTGCGCAACGCGCCGATCCGTTTGCGCCGCTGACCGCAGAGCTGTTGCCGGTCGGCAATGGCCACGAGATTTACGTCGAAAGCGTCGGCCGGACCGGCGGCATCCCTGCGGTCTATCTGCACGGCGGGCCGGGCAGCGGCTGCCAGGCCGATCAGCGGCGGCTGTTCGATCCGGAACGCTTTCATACTGTCTTGTTCGATCAGCGCGGCGCGGGCCGAAGCCTGCCCAAGGGACAGCGCGAACACAATACGCTGCCGCATCTGATCGCGGATATGGAGGCCATCCGCAAGAAATTTGCCTTCGAGCGCTGGATCGTGGTCGGCGGCTCCTGGGGCGCCACGCTGGCGCTGGCCTACGCGCAAGCGCACCCCGACCGGGTCGCGGGCATCATGTTGCGCGCGACCTTCCTCGGCACCCGTACTGAACTCGAAGGCGCCTTTCTCGACGTGCTGCCGCGCTTCTATCCCGATCTCAGCGTTGATTTCCTTGATTTGCTGTCAGCGAAAGAACGCGGCCAGCCACTCGATGCCTACTGGCGTCGCATTCTCGACCCCGATCCCGCGGTGCACGGACCGGCCGCCCGGGCTTGGCACGACACCGAACGAATCCTCAGCGAACACGGGCCGTCGCGGGCGCGGCTCGATCCGGCGTCATTGAACTCGACGCGGCCCCTGCCTTCGACCCCCTTCATGGAAGCGCACTACTTTCAAAATGATTGCTTCATGAAGCCGGGGCAGCTCAAGGCGGAAGCCGGAAAGCTCGATCGAATCCCCGGCGTGATCGTGCAGGGGCGCTTCGATCTGCTCTGTCCGCCGGCGACCTCGCACGCGCTCGCAGGCGTCTGGCCCGATTGCAAAGTTCGCGTCGTCGAAGGTGCCGGCCACCTGCTTTACGATCCCGGCATCCGCGACGCCGTGATGAAGGCGATCGCCGATCTGGCCTCGGAGATTGGCGGGTGATTTGACGCGTTGCGCTACGCGGTAATATTGTTGCGGTGCCGCATAAGCGCGCGATTGCATTAACTTTATGGCGCACCGCAAAATGAAAGTTGGTAATCCTGGGAAAATTGCCTTTGTGGAACCTCCCGAATGGCTCTAAAAAGCAAACTCAAGTTCGCATTCAAAAAAACCAAGAGAGTGTCGGATTAAGCGCTCGAATTGAAAAGTAAGGCCGCGCTTTTCCAGTCTTGAGCGCGGGACAAGGTAGGAATGAAAGCAACTGATATCGCGGCCCCCGACTACTTTCATAAAGTGGTCGACTGCCAGTGGGCCTGTCCCGCACATACGCCGGTTCCCGAATACATCCGCTTGATCGCCGAAGGCCGCTACAGCGACGCCTACATGATCAATTGGAGATCGAACGTGTTTCCGGGAATTCTCGGACGCACCTGCGATCGTCCGTGCGAACCGGCATGCCGCCGCGGCCGCGTCGAGGAAACACCGGTCGCGATCTGCCGGCTCAAGCGCGTCGCCGCCGACTTCAAGGACGACGTCAAGCACCGCATGCCCAGGCCGTCGGCGAAAAACGGCAAGCGCATTGCGATTGTCGGCGGCGGTCCTGCCTCCCTCACCGTGGCCCGCGACCTCGCGCCGCTCGGCTATCACTGCACGGTGTTCGATGCCGATCCTAAAGCGGGCGGCATGATGCGGACCCAGATTCCGAAATTCAGGCTGCCGGATTCGGTCATCGACGAGGAAACCGATTATATTCTGGGTCTCGGCATCGATTTCAGGGGCGGACAGCGCATCGACAGCCTCAAGAAGCTGCTCGGCGAAAGTCATGACGCGATCTTTGTCGGCTCCGGCGCGCCGCGCGGCCGCGAACTCGACATTCCCGGCCGCAAGGACGCAGCCAGCCATATTCACATCGGCATCGACTGGCTTTCGAGCGTGTCGTTTGGCCACACCGATACCATCGGCCGGCGCGTGATCGTGCTCGGCGGCGGCAATACCGCGATGGACTGCTGCCGAACGGCGCGCCGGCTCGGCGGCGAGGACGTCAAGGTGATCGTGCGTTCCGGCTTCGAGGAGATGAAAGCCTCGCCTTGGGAGAAAGAGGACGCCCTGCACGAGGATATTCCGATCCTCAACTTCATGGTTCCGAAGGCATTCACGCACGACCGGGGCAAACTCACCGGCGTTACCTTCGAAAAGGTGAGAGCCGAATACGATGCCAACGGCCGGCGCAATCTGGTGCCCTCGGGCGAACCGGACCAGACCATCCCCTGCGACGACGTCCTGGTCGCGGTCGGTCAGGAGAACGCCTTTCCCTGGATCGAGCGCGACTGCGGCGTCGAATTCGACAAGTGGAACATGCCCAAGGTCGATGCCAAAACCATGGCATCGACCAACCCAAAGGTGTTTTTCGGCGGCGACGCCGCGTTCGGGCCGAAGAACATCATCTGGGCCGTGGCGCATGGCCACGACGCCGCGCTTTCGATCCACAAGCGGCTCTCCGGGGAAGACATCACCGAGCGTCCGCTGCCTGAAGTGCATGTCTCGTCGCAGAAGATGGGCATCCACGAATGGAGCTACGACAACGACGTCTCCGGCGACAAGCGCTACAAGGTGCCGCATCGCGACAAGGTGGTGGCGCTGAAGGACATCCGAACCGAAGTCGAACTCGGCTATGACGTCAAGCTGGCGCTCGGTGAGGCACAGCGCTGCCTGAACTGTGACATCCAGACGGTATTCGCCGCGCCCTTGTGCATCGAGTGCGACGCCTGCGTCGACATCTGCCCGATGGACTGCATCACCTTTACCGAGAACGGCGAGGAAGCCGATCTTCGGCAACGGCTGAAGGCGCCGTCGCCGCACCTCGACCAGGATCTCTATGTCGCCGACGGCCTCAAGACCGGGCGCGTCATGATCAAGGACGAGGACGTCTGCCTGCATTGCGGCTTGTGCGCCGAACGTTGTCCGACCGGCGCCTGGGACATGCAGAAATATCTCATCGATATGACCCACGCAGGTACATCATGTCCGTCCAAAAGCCGATCGGCAGCGTAAACGACTTCGTCGTCCGCTTTGCCAATGTCAACGGCTCGGGCTCGGCGAGCGCCAACGAGATGTTCGCCCGCTCGATCCTGCGCCACGGCGTGCCGGTGTCGCCGCGCAACATCTTTCCATCCAACATCCAGGGGCTGCCGACCTGGTACGAGGTGCGGGTGACCGAAGCCGGCCACCTCGGCGCACGCGGCGGCGTCGACATGATGGTCGCGATGAATCCGCAGACCTGGGACAAGGACCTCGCCGGAATCGAACCCGGCGGCTATTTGTTCTACGACTCGACCAAGCCGATGCCGTCGTCGAAATTCCGGTCCGACATTACCGTGATCGGCGTGCCGCTGACCGCCATCACCAACTCGACCTACAAGGATCCGCGCCAGCGCCAGCTGTTCAAGAACATCATCTATCTCGGCGCGCTGTGCGCGCTGCTCGATATGGACCCCAAGCTGATCGAGCAGCTGATCGGTGAGCAGTACAAAGGCAAGGAGAAGCTGTTGTCCTCGAACGTCCACGCGCTGCATCTCGGCCGCGACTGGGCGCTGCAAAATCTCAAATGCCCGATCGGCCTGCGGGTGCGCAAGGCCGACAAGGTCGGCGACCGGATCTTCATTGAGGGCAACAGCGCGGCCGCGCTCGGCGCGGTCTATGGCGGCGCCACCGTCTGCGCCTGGTATCCGATCACGCCGTCATCGTCGCTTGCGGACGCTTTCGCGATCCATTGCAGGAAGCTCCGGCACGATCCCGAAACCGGCAAGGCGAAATATGCCATCGTCCAGGGCGAGGACGAACTCGCATCCATCGGCATCGTGATCGGCGCGTCATGGAACGGCGCACGCGCCTTTACCGCTACTTCCGGCCCCGGCATCTCGCTGATGCAGGAGTTCATCGGCCTGTCCTATTTCGCCGAGATTCCGGCCGTCATCATGAACGTGCAGCGCGCAGGCCCCTCGACCGGGATGCCGACGCGGACCCAGCAATGCGACATCATGGCCTGCGCCTATGCCTCGCACGGGGACACCAAGCACGTCCTGCTGTTTCCGGAAGACCCGGCGGAAGCCTTTGAATTCGCCGCGACGGCGTTTGATCTGGCCGAACGCCTGCAGACCACGATCTTCGTGATGCTCGATCTCGATATCGGCATGAACCACAGGCTGTGCCGCCCGCTCAGATGGGATGACTCCCGGCAATATGACCGCGGCAAGGTGATGACCGCGGAGATGCTGGAGGAAGGACGCGACTTCGGGCGCTATCTCGATGTCGACGGCGATGGCATCCCCTACCGCACCTATCCCGGCACCCATCCGACCAAAGGCTCCTATTTTACCCGCGGCACCTCGCGCGATCGCTACGCGCGCTATTCCGAGGAAGGTTCTGTCTATGCCGACAACATGCAGCGGCTGGTGCGCAAATTCGAGACCGCCCAGGATATGGTGCCGCGACCGTTGCAGGCCAATGCCGTCAGGCCGACCAAATACGGCGTGATCTATTTCGGCTCGACCGCGCCCGCAATGGACGAGGCGATCGGGCTGTTGGAGGCGCGCGGCCATCAACTGGACCGCCTGCGCATCCGTGCCTTCCCGTTCCATTCCAGCGTGGCAAGCTTCCTTGCCGACCACGACTTCGTCTACGTGGTCGAGCAGAACCGCGATGCGCAGCTGCGCTCGCTGATCGTCAACGAGAACGGTATCGATCCGGTTCGGCTGGTTCCGATCCTGCATTATGACGGCTCGCCGATCACCGCGCGCTTCATCGCCGGCGCGATCGGTGACCATCAGGATCAGCTCCAGTTGACCCCGCTCCGCAAGGTGAAGTCATGACCTACATCGCAAAACCGAAGTTCCAGCATCCCGGGCTGCCCAGGAACGATCTCGGCTATACCCACCGGGATTACGAGGGCAAGGTTTCGACGCTGTGCGCCGGTTGCGGCCACGATTCGATCACGGCATCGATCATCGAGGCCTGCTTTGAGCTCTCGATCGAGCCGCACCGCGTCGCCAAGATCTCGGGCATCGGCTGCTCCTCGAAGACCCCCGATTACTTCCTCGGCAATTCGCACGGCTTCAATTCGGTCCATGGCCGCATGCCGTCGGTGTTGACCGGGGCCAATCTCGCCAACCGCGATCTGATCTATCTGGGCGTCTCCGGCGACGGCGATTCGGCCTCGATCGGCTTCGGCCAGTTCGCGCATTCGATCCGGCGCGGCGTCAACATGACCTATATCGTCGAGAACAACGGCGTTTACGGCCTGACCAAGGGGCAATTTTCGGCCACCGCCGACCGCGGCTCGAAGTCCAAGAAGGGCGTGATGAATACCGACAACGCGATCGACCTGGTCGGGATCGCGCTTCAGCTTGGCGCGAGCTTCGTGGCGCGGAGCTTTTCCGGCGACAAAACCCAATTGGTGCCGCTGATCTCGGCTGCGATCCAGCACAAGGGGGCGTCTTTCATCGACGTGATCAGCCCCTGCGTCGCCTTCAACAACCACGCCGGCTCGACCAGGAGTTTTGACTATGTGCGCGAGCACAATGATGCGGTGAACCGCCTCGATGTCATCTCAGGCCGCGACCCGATCACCGTTGATTATGCGCCGGGCACGGTGCAGATCGTCGAGCAACACGACGGCACGCGGCTGGAGCTGCGCAAGATCGATGCGGATTATGACGCCCATGATCGCCTCGCGGCGATGACATTTCTGCAAAAGCACGCCGCCAAGGGCCAGATCGTCACCGGATTGCTCTACATCGATCCCGAAGCCGAAGACATGCATGCCCATCTCGACACCGTCGAGCGGCCGCTCAATGCGCTAGAGGTCAGCGACCTCTGTCCCGGCTCCGCCGCGCTGGACAAGATCAACGCCAGTTTGCGCTAGACGACAGGACAATTGACCGGTGCCAACTTTCAGCCTTAATCACCGGTCGCGCTACCCAACCGGACCAGCGCCTTAAGATCGAATTCAGGCTCTGGAATGTGGCCAAAGGTCAGCAACGGCTTGGAGAGCAGTATTTTACCCAACCGGAACAATGACGAGGCATTCCGCACATCGTCGCGCGGGAGATCCTCTATCGTTTGACCGGCGAACATCATGATAGCGGGAGCCAAACGCCGCACGGACGTCTTTTGCCTGGCTGGTTTTCTCGGTGATGACGATCTGCGCAGGGGCATAGCGATTTTACCGGAAGGAACGCTCGGTGAAATCGCCAGAATACATCATGAACATTGGTCCCTCCTCCCGGCAACTTGAGCCCGGCATCCTCGTAATGCCTGGGCGCTCAGTCGAGCGCTACCGCCGCGCGGCCGGCGGGGGGTTCGTTCGCACCGGATTCCGGTCTACTTTGCATGGGGTTGTTTTCGATATTTTAGATGCGAGAGCAGCGCCCTCGAATTGCTTGAGTAGTGGACCTGGGGGCGAGCGGCCCTCTGCGAGGACGTGATGCGCGGCGGGGGCTGCGGAGGCAAATCGAGCTTGAGTTGCTTCAGCAGCAGCTTCTGGTCGGTATTGAGCTCAGTATAGCGGCTGAGGATCAGC
>NZ_JBEKXH010000051.1:0-22692 GCF_049512235.1 Bradyrhizobium sp. | reverse complement strand
GGCCGCTTCGTGCTGCCCGACGCGACGCTTGCGGCGATCCGCGAGGAATTCGACGCCGGCCGCGCCGACGAGACCGAGACCAGCGCGGCCATCCGCGCCGCCTGGCGCGAGGCCGGCGATCTGGTCGATCCGCATACCGCGGTGGCGCTGGCGGTGGCGGATCGCGACACCTCGGATTCGAAGATTCCCAACATCGTGCTGTCGACGGCGCATGCCGCCAAATTCCCCGATGCGGTAGAGGCCGCCTGCGGCGTGCGACCGGAACTGCCGGCATGGCTGGAGGGGCTGATGACGAGGCCCGAGCACTTAAAGGTCATGAACAACGATCAGGTTGAAGTCGAGCGGTTCGTGCTGTCGGTCAGCCGTGCCGCCAAGCAAGGAGTCGCCGGATGAGCGTCGATGTCAGCAAGCTTCCCTCCGGCCTCACCGTCATCACCGATGCCATGCCGCATCTTGAGACCGCGGCGCTCGGGGTATGGGCCGGCGTCGGCGGGCGCGACGAAAAGCCGAGCGAACACGGCATTTCGCATCTGCTCGAACACATGGCCTTCAAGGGCACCGCGCGGCGCTCGTCGCGTGAAATCGTCGAGGAGATCGAGGCGGTCGGCGGCGATCTCAACGCCGGCACTTCGACGGAGACCACGGCCTATTATGCGCGGGTGATGAAAGCCGACGTGCCGCTGGCGCTCGATGTGCTCGCCGATATTCTCACCAATCCCTCGTTTGTGCCGGACGAACTGGAGCGCGAAAAGAGCGTCATCGTGCAGGAGATCGGCGCGGCGCAGGATACGCCCGACGACGTGGTGTTCGAACATCTCAACGAGCTGTGTTACCCGGATCAGCCAATGGGGCGCTCTTTGCTGGGAACGGCCAAGACCTTGAAGGGCTTTAGCCGCGACACCCTGCGCGGCTATCTCTCGACCCATTATCGCGGCCCGGACATGGTGGTGGCGGCGGCTGGCGCGGTCGACCACAAGCGGGTGGTCGAGGAAGTGACGCAGCGGTTTGCAGGCTTCGACGCCGCGCCCGCGCCCAAGCCGCAGCCGGCGAAGTTCGGCAAGGGCGGCTCCCGCGTGGTGCATCGCGAACTTGAGCAGGCCCATCTGACGCTCGCGCTCGAGGGGGTGCCGCAAACCGATCCGTCGCTGTTTTCGTTGCAGGTTTTCACCAACACTCTCGGTGGCGGCATGTCGTCGCGGCTGTTCCAGGAGGTGCGGGAAAAGCGCGGGCTGTGCTACTCGGTCTACACCTTTCATGCGCCCTATACCGACACCGGCTTTTTCGGGCTCTATACCGGTACCGACCCTGACGACGCACCCGAGATGATGGAGGTGATCGTCGATGTCATCAACGACGCCGTCGACACCTTGACCGAGGCCGAGGTCGCGCGTGCCAAGGCGCAGATGAAGGCGGGTCTCCTGATGGCGCTGGAAAGCTGCAGCTCGAGGGCCGAACAGCTGGCGCGCCACGTTCTGGCCTATGGGCGGCCCCTGACCGTGGAGGAGCTGGTGGCCCGGATCGATGCCGTCAGCGTGGATTCGACGCGGAGCGCGGCGCGGGGCCTGTTGTCGCGCAGCCGGCCGGCGGTCGTCGCCCTTGGCAGCGGAAGGGGGCTGGACACAGCGGTGGCTTTTGCGGAAGGATTGATCGGGTCGAAGGTCAAGGCGCGCCTTCACTGAAGATCGGTTTCTCGGACCGGGGAGTAGATCCATCTATGGCGCTGTTTCGTTTGCCATCGAGCGGACCGGCTGCGCTTGCCCCGCGCGGCCATGGCCTGCTGCTGCGGGCGCCGCAGATGTCCGATTTTCTGCACTGGGCGCATTTGCGCGAATACAGCCGGGAATACCTGACGCCATGGGAGCCGATCTGGCCGTCCGATGATCTGACCCGTTCGGGATTTCGGCGCCGGCTGCGCCGCTATGCCGAAGACATCGCCGCCGACCGGTCCTATCCGTTCATCGTGTTCCGGGAATCCGATGGCGCGATGATCGGTGGCGTGACGCTCGCCAACGTCCGCCGCGGCATCGTGCAGGCCGGCACCATCGGATACTGGGTCGGGCAGCCGCATGCCCGTCGCGGCTACATGACGGCGGCGCTGCGCGTGCTGCTGCCGTCGCTGTTCGGCGAACTCAATCTCCACCGCATCGAGGCCGCCTGCATTCCCACCAATGCGCCGTCGATCCGGGTACTGGAGAAGTGCGGCTTCAGCCGCGAGGGTCTGGCGCGGCGCTATCTGTGCATCAACGGGGTCTGGCAGGACCACCTGCTGTTTGGCCTGCTGCACGAGGATTTTCGCGGCTAACCTTGTTTTCAGATTACGGCAGGCCCCGGCTCAGAGTGCCTTGGGTTCGCCGTCATTGCGCTGGTATAACGCCTCACCGCGCATCCCCCTGGGCGCAAAGCGTGGGACATCCTGGGACATCCGGATAATGCATGACGGGCTGATGATGCGGACGCTGGGCGCTGCCGGGACGGTCCGTCTGGGCATTGCGCTTGCCGTTGCGGGCACGCTGCTGTCCGGGTGCGGCGGCGGCAGCATGTTCGGCGCCTCGACCGATTCCAGCCCCTCGATCGGCAGCAGGTTCAGCGAATTGTTCGGCTCGAAATCGCAAGCCGTCGGCGAGAAGGCGCCGCCGACGGTGGACAACGAACTGAGCTGTCCGTCGGTGAGCATTCGCGCCGGCGCGTCGACCTTTGCGGTGGCGGCGCCCGGCAAGGAGCCCGTCGGCAACGACCTGCGTTTTCAGGCGACGATCACGCGCACCGCGCGCGACTGCAAAGTGAGCGACGGCCAGATCACCGCACGGATCGGGATTATCGGCCGCGTCATTGCGGGCCCGGCCGGAAACCCGCCGACGGTCGAAATTCCGCTCCGCGTCGCCGTGGTGCAGGGCGGTGTGCAGGAGAAGACGATCACCACCAAAGTCTACCGCACCACGGTGGCGATGAACGAGGAGGGCAGCGTACCCTTCAGTCTGGTGGCGGAGGACGTGGTCTATCCGGTGCCTCCTGGAGCCACCGGCGATTCCTACATCTTCTATATCGGCTTCGACCCGCAGGCGCTGACGCCGGAGCCGAAACCGAAAGCTGCACGGAAGAAGAAGTAATTCTTCCGGCGTTGGTCTGTCGCGCCGGCTTTTTTCGAAGCGGAACTTGTCAGTTCAGCTTTTCGCGAACTTCCGTGATGCCCTTGGCCAAGAGATCGTCGGCAAGATCGCCCTTGACCGATTTCGACAGGATCGTGGAAGCGGCCGCCACCGCGGCGTTGGCCGCCGCTGCCCGCACATCGGCCAGCGCCTGGGTTTCGGCTAGGCCGATCTTGCTTTCGGCAGTTTTGGTGCGCCGCACCACAAAATCCTCCATCTTGGTCTTGGCGTCGGAAGCGATGCGCTCGGCTTCGGCTTGCGCGCCGGCGATGATGTCCTGGGCCTCGCGTTCCGCGCTGGCGTGCCGGGCCTTGTATTCGGCGAGCAGTTTGGCCGCTTCTTCCTTGAGCTTGCGAGCATCGTCGAGTTCGGCCTTGATGCGGTCGCTGCGATGATCGAGCGTCTTGATCACCGTGCGGTGGACGCCGAGATAGGCAAATACGCCCATCAGGATGACGAAGGCGACGGCGACCCAGAACTCCGGTTCGGCGAACATCAAGTTTATCCCTTCAAGGACGCATCGACGGCGCGATTCACCGACCTCTTGTCAGGCAGCACGCCGGTGAGCCGCTGCACGATCGCGGCGGCCGCATCCGCGGCGATGCCGCGGACGTTGCTCATCGCGGCCTCGCGCGTCGCGGCGATGGTCGTTTCCGCCTCGGCGAGTTTCGCGGCCAGCTGCGCTTCCAGCGTCTTTCGTTCGGCCTCCGATGCCGCATTGAGCTTTTCGCGGGTCTCAGTGCCGATCGCCTGCGCGCGGGAGCGCGCAGCGGCCAGTTCGCTTTCATAGGCTTTCAGCGCGGCGTCGGAATCGTCCCTCAGCTTCTGGGCCTCGGCCAGATCGCCGTCGATCTTGTTCTGACGCTCGTCGAGCAGGCTGCGGACACCCGGCAGCGCCACGCGCGAAGCGATCAGATAAAGGGCGACGAAAGCGATCGCCAGCGACACCAGTTGCGAGGCAAAGGTGTCCTTCTGGAACGGCGGAAACGGGTGCGCCGGGCCATTGGCTTCGGTATGGGCGGTCGTACCCTTGGCGTTGCCATGACTTTCAGCCACGGGCTGCTCCTGTTCGGCTGGCGCGTATTCCGCAAAACTGGACAGCGGTCCTGCGATCGGAATACCCGCAATCTAAAGACAATATCAGAGCGCGAACAACAGCAGCAGCGCGATCAGCAGCGAGAAGATGCCGAGTGCTTCGGTCACGGCGAAGCCGAAGATGAGGTTGGCGAACTGGCCCTGCGCGGCCGAAGGATTACGCACCGCGGCGGCGAGATAGTTGCCGAAGATGATGCCCACGCCCGCGCCGGCGCCACCCATGCCAATGCAGGCAATACCCGCACCAATGTACTTTGCGGCAATCGGATCCATGAAACGAACTCCTTCTTGAGGTTAGGTGAGACGCGGCCTCTGATCAGTGGCCGGGATGGATGGCGTCGTTGATGTAGATGCAGGTCAGGATGGTGAAGACGTAGGCCTGCAGGAAAGCGACCAGCAGTTCGAGCGCGGTCAACGCCACGGTCATGCCGAGTGGCAAGACTGCGCCGAACCAACCGACGACGCCCATCGCCCCCAGCATAGTGACGAAGCTCGCGAATACCTTCAGGGTAATGTGCCCGGCCAGCATATTGGCGAACAGTCGGACGCTATGCGAGACCGGGCGCGACAGGAACGAGATCACTTCGATCAGCACTACCAGCGGAAGAATCACGAGGGGGATGCCAGAGGGCACGAACAGTTTGAAGAACTTCAGGCCGTTCTTGTACAAGCCGTAGACCAGCACTGTGGTGAACACCAGAAGCGCCAGCGCCACGGTAACGATGATATGGCTCGAAATCGTGAAGGCGTAGGGAATGATGCCGACGACGTTGGAGACCGCCACCAACATGAAGATCGAAAACACCAGAGGGAAGAACTTCATGCCTTCCGTGCCGGCGATGGATCGAACGTTGGCAGCGACGAATTCGTAGCTGATTTCCGCGATCGACTGGATCCGCCCGGGCACCAGATGCCGTCCTGATACGCCGCCGATCATCAGCAGCGAAATCAGCGCCACCGAACCGAACATGTAGGCCGATGAGTTGGTAAAAGCGATCTCCTGATGACCAATATGGCCAATCGTGAAGAGCTTTTCGATGTTGAACTGTTCGATCGGATCGATCATCCGCGCGGCATCTCTGAGGCTTCCGCCGGCCACGCCGGCGCTCTGCATTCAATTGGTCCGGCTTTCCGCATCTCAACGGCCGGTTCGGTCCGGAGCCACGCCCGCTGATCTCATCACGTTGACGACGCCGGCTGCGAAGCCGAGCAGAAAAAACACGATGAGCCCCCAAGGCGATGTCGACAGCAAGCGGTCGATACCCCAGCCAATCACCGCACCGACCACAACACCCGCGATCAACTCCGAGGAAAGCCGAAAACCGCGCGCCATCGCCGAGGTTCTGGCAGCGCCGTTTCCGCTTCCTTCGGGTTGGTCAGTCCTGATTTTGCGGCTGTCCCTGATTTCGGACAACCGTTGGTCCAGACTTCCGAGCCTTGCGGAAAGCGCAGCTTCGTCGGGCGATTTATCGCGACTTCCATTGACGCCGTCGTCCGTGCCGCCCGCCATGATGTGGACACCCGAAACGATGCTGCGGTTGTGGAAATGACGCCCCGTCACCCTCAAAAGCCGCGCGGACCATACTGACCGCGTCCAAGCAAGTCAAGATTGCGTCAGAACCTATTAGTGTCTTGATTAGATTGGATTTATTAAGCCAAGCGGGGAATGGGCTGCTCAGCGTCGCCGCAGTGCAGCAGTCGATGGCGGAGAGGTTCGATCCGGTGCGCCGTCGTTGCAGCACCTTTGACATCACGATTCCCCGGGGAAGCCCGTACGCGACGTCGGGTTGATCAGTCCTTGTCGTCGCAATCCAACCAGGTCCTTGCCGGACCCCAAAGTGTTGCGACGGAATCTGCGATCTCGCAGGGAATTCAAGCAATACCTGCGCTAACGTGCTTGGCATCCAGCAGGTCAAAGCCTTCCAGGCCGGAGCAGGCTCGATCAATGCCCCGGATGGATCGCATCGTTGAGGTAGATGCAGGTGAGGATGGTGAAGACGTAGGCCTGCAGCAACGCGACCAAAAGCTCCAGCGCGGTCAGCGCGACGGTCAGCGCCAATGGCAGCACCGCGCCAGCCCAGCCGATAAGGCCCAAGGTGCCGAGCGCGGCGACAAAGCTCGCGAACACCTTCAGGGCGATGTGGCCAGCAAGCATGTTCGCGAACAATCGGACCGCGTGCGAAACATGCTTCAGGAAGAACGTTATGATTTCGATCGGGACCACCAGCGGCAGAATGTAGATCGGAATGCCCGAGGGCACGAACACCTTTAGGAATTTCAGGCCGTTCCTGTAGAAGCCGTAGACCAGCATGATCAGGAATACCAGCAGCGCCAACGCCGCGGTAACGATGAGATGGCTGGAAACCGTGAATGCGTAAGGAATGAGCCCGACCACGTTCGAGACCAAGATGAACATGAAGATCGAGAACACCAGCGGGAAGAACTTCATGCCTTCCGAGCCCGCGTTCGATCGCACCGTGTTGGCGACGAACTCGTAGCACAGTTCCGCGATCGATTGAATGCGCCCGGGCACCAGCTGCCGCCCGGCGGCGCCGCCGATCATCATAAGCGAGATCAGCGCTACCGTACCGAACATGTAGGCCGACGAATTGGTGAAGGCGATCTCCTGATTGCCAATGTGGCCGATCGTGAAGATTTTTTCGATATTGAACTGATGGATCGGGTCGACCATTCCTGTGTCAGCTCTTGCGCCCGGGCCATGCCGGCGCTCTATGATAAATCCGTCAAAATCAGCGGCCGACGCTACCGACCGCGTCCAGTTGAGTCAAGATTGCGCCATGCTTCAACCTTACGATCCCCTGGGGAGTCCGCATGACACGTCTGATCGATTACTACTTTTCGCTGCAATCCCCCTGGGCCTATGAGCAAAACCGCCGGGAAGCGCTGGCGGCGGACGTGATCGGTTCGCCGGTCTATGTGTTCGACGGCGAGGTATTCTGGGGACAGGATCGGATCGAATTGCTCGCGGACGCGTTGAAGTCAGGCCGCGCGCCCTACCATTGGCAGGTGTAGAATGCAGCAGGGGATACGGAAATATTGCCGGCTTGAAAGCGGAGCAACCTTATGATCACAGCGACATCGGCCTCGAAATTCTCCTCCTCGCGCGTGACCGCCGTGCTGATCATTGGCTCCGTCTCTTGTCTTGTCTCTTGTCCTGGCGCAACCGGCGCCGTGGCGCAGTCGATGCCGGACGCCGAGAACGGCCGCTTTGCGCTATCGCCGATCGCTGGCGGGGTGATCCGGCTCGATACCCGCACCGGCGCTGTTTCGACCTGCACCGACACCGGCACGGGCTGGGCCTGCTATGCGATGCCCGACGAGCGCGCGGCGCTCGACACGGAAATTGGCCGTCTCCAGGCCGACAATGAAAAACTCAAGGCGGAACTGGCCGCGCGCGATCCGACCGTCACCGGAAAGAGCGACGAGCGGCTGCCGAAATCGGACGCGTTGAAAAAGGCCGAGCCGAAAGTGGCTGACGGCGAGCGCAGAATAGAAATCCCGCTGCCGAGCGACCCTGACATGGATCGTGCGATGTCGTTTCTGGAACAGGCGTGGCGGCGGCTGGTCGAGATGGCCAACCGGATGCAAAAAGACGTCTCCGGCAGGATTTGAAGCTGGTTGTCCCGGCGTTCGCCTGGCGACCATGTTGAGAGAGCGTTCATGACTTCCCCCAAATCTTCCTCGCGCACCGCGCCATCGGGGGTCACTGCCAGCACCATCGTCACTTCGCTGCTGACCATCGAGACGCCGGGACGAGGCTTTGTCGATCTCACCGCCGAGGTTGCGAAATTTGCGAGGCAGGCCGGCGCGCGGGAAGGCGCGCTGATGCTGTTCATCCGCCATACCTCGGCGTCGCTCACGATCCAGGAAAACGCCGATCCGTCGGTGCTTGCGGACCTGATGACGGCGCTCGACCGGCTGGCGCCCGAAGACGCCGGCTGGCGCCACGATACCGAAGGACCCGATGACATGCCCGCGCATATCAAAACCATGCTGACGGCAAGTTCGCTGCACATCCCCGTGCTCAAGAGCGAACTCATGCTCGGAACCTGGCAGGCCATTTATCTGATCGAGCACCGCGCGCGCGCCCATCGCCGCGAGATCGTGCTGCAATTTCTCGGGGCCACCGCATGATGCCCGAGGCATGTTCTCGGGTCCGCTGAAGTGGTCTGGCGCCAAGATATGCTTGATTTTGCGACAACTTCGTGTCGATTGGACTGACCTGATCCCGACGCAGTTTGCCCGCCATGTCGTCAGCGCCCGCTATGTCCTCTGGTCTCCCCGCCCAACCAGTCGCTGGCGGGGGCGTACCGGCTCGGGACGAAAGGAGGGTCAATCTCCTGGTTCTTTGCGGCCTTGCATTGGCTGTTGGCGTGATGACGGGCTGCGGCGCGGTCGCGCTGCGGGCGCTGATCGGGCTTTTTCACAACGCATTCTATAACGGCACCTTCAGCATCTGGTACGATGCGAATGTCAGCGAAGGGCCGAGCCGGTTTGGCGACCTGGTACTTCTCTCCCCTGTTGTCGGCGGCCTCGTTGTCGTCTTTCTGGTGCAGCGTTTCGCCCCGGAGGCCAAGGGACACGGCGTTCCCGAGGTGATGGACGCGGTGTTTTACAGGCACGGCAATATCCGGGGTCAGGTCGCGATCGTAAAATCACTGGCCTCGGCGCTGTCGATCGGCAGCGGGGCGGCAGTCGGCCGCGAGGGCCCGATTATTCAAATCGGTTCGGCGCTGGGTTCTGCCTTCGCCCGGGCTATCAAGCTCTCGACCTCGCAGAAGATCACCTTGCTGTCGGCGGGCGCCGGCGCCGGGATCGCCGCGACGTTCAACACGCCGCTCGGCGGGGTGCTGTTCGCGCTGGAAATCCTGTTGCCCGAGGTCTCGAACCGCACCTTTCTTCCCGTCGTCATCGCGACCGGCGCCGCGACCACCATCGGCAGGATACTGATCGGCCCCGATCCAGCCTTCATCGTTCCCGAGATGCAGATCTCTCTCGCCCAGTCGCTCGGCTGGCAGGATGCGATCGCTTTCATCGCGCTCGGAATCCTCTGCGGTGTCGCCTCCTGGGCCTTCATTCGGCTGCTCGAGGTGATGGAGGATGGCTTTCCCAAGCTGCCGGGAAATGCCTACACCCAAAATATCATCGGCATGAGCGTGATCGGCCTGATGATGGTGGTTCTCACTCACCTCTTCGGCCATCCCTATATCGATGGGGTCGGCTATGGCGTCATCCAGGCGACGCTCGACAAGGAGATGACATCCGCAGGCCTGCTCGCATTGCTGTTCGCCCTGAAGATGCTTGCCACCACGATCAGTCTTGGATGCGGCGCTTCCGGTGGCATCTTCTCCCCATCGCTGTACCTCGGGGCTACGCTCGGGGGAGCCTTCGCCCTCGTGGTGGGCGCCATTCTTCCGCATGCCAGTCTGTCGGCGCCTTCGGCGGCGGTCGTCGGGATGGCTGCCATGGTGGGCGCCGGCACCGGCGGGGTCATGACTGCCATCGTCATGGTGTTCGAAATGACGCGCGACTACGCCATCATCGTGCCTGTCATCGTCGGCGTCGCGGTGGCGGCCGGCATTCGCCGCACGCTCATTGGCGAGACCATCTATACGATCAAATTGCGCCATCGGGGCCACCGCATCCCGAAGGAGCGGCATATCAATCTCTATCTCGTCAAGCAGGCCCAGGACATCATGGAGCGGCGTTTCATCGTGGCCAAGGCCGGGACCACGCTGCAGCAGGCCATTGACGCGGAAGACAATGACGATCTGCGCGCCATCATCGTCGAACGCGAAGGCCGTATCGTCGGGCTGATCCCGCCGCGCTCGGGGTTATGGCGCGAGTCTCAGGGCAATCCGAACCTCAAGGTCGAGCGCTTCGTCGAAAGCCGCGCGGTCATTTGCCGGGATGTCGATCTCCTGAGCCTCGTTTTCGCCAGGCTGAAACGCCATCGCTCCGGCGCGGCGATTGTCTTCCGCGGCGTCAGCAGGCCAAGAGCCCGCGATATCGTCGGCGTCATCACCAAGCGCGCGATAGCCGATACGGTGATCGACAGCTACGACGATTGATCAGGGATCCAGTGAGAGAGGCAACGGCTTGAGGATGGGCGCGGAGACGCCCTCGCAAAGAAATCGGCCGCGGAGCGATCCACGGCCGATTGTGACGGTCTTTCTCCGGGCGGCTGTCGCCGCCAGATATCGATCAGTACTTTCTGATGTCCACGTCCTTGGTTTCCGGCAGGAAGATGAAGCCGACGACCAGGCTCATAAGCGCGATCGCGACCGGGTACCAAAGGCCGGAATAGATGTCTCCGGTCGCGGCCACGATCGCAAACACGGTCGCAGGCAGGAAGCCGCCGAACCAGCCATTACCGATATGATACGGCAACGACAGGCCGCTGTAGCGGATCCGGCTCGGGAACAACTCCACCAGCCAGGCCGCGATCGGCGCATAGACCAGCGTCACATAGATCACCAGCACCCAGAGCAGCACCGTCGTCATGACGGTGTTGATGTCGGCCGGATCGGCCGATGGCGGATAGCCGTGGGCCTTGATCGCCGCCGGCAACGCCTTGGCGAAATCCGGCGAGGTCGACGTGAAGATCTGGTCGCCGATCTTGACCTGCGCCGGAGTACCCGCCGGCGCAACCTGGTTTTCGTAGTTCACCGACAGATTGACCAGCGCCGATTTCGCGACGTCGCAACCGCTCGTGTATTTCTCGGTGTTCGTCGCCTTGAACTGGAACGAGCATTCGCTGGGATCGGCGATCACCGTCACCGGAGCCGACGACAGTGCCGTTTCGAGCTTCGGATTGGCGAAATGCGTAATTCCCTTGAAGATCGGGAAATAGGTCAGCGCCGCCAGCAGGAAACCGGTGAGAATGATCGGCTTGCGTCCGATCTTGTCCGACAGCCAGCCGAAGATCACGAAGCCGGGTGTTCCGAGCGCCAACGCCACCACAATCATGATCTGCGCCGTGATGGCCGGCACCTTGATGGTCTGGGTCAGGAAGAACAGCGCGTAGAACTGCCCGCCATACCACACCACGGCTTCGCCGGCGGTGGCGCCCAGCAAGGCCAGGATCGCGATCTTGGCGTTCGGCCACTCACCGAAGGCTTCGCCGAGCGGCCGCTTCGAGGTTTTACCCTCTTCCTTCATTTTCTTGAAGATCGGCGATTCGTTCAGGCTGAGCCGGATCCAGATCGAGACCGCCAGCAGGATGCCCGACAGCAGGAACGGAATGCGCCAGCCCCAATCGCCGAACGACTCTTCGCCCATAAAGCTGCGGATACCCAGGATGAGCAGCAGAGCCAAGAACAGACCGAGCGTTGCCGTGGTCTGGATCCATGAGGTGTAATAGCCGCGCTTGTTCGCCGGTGCATGCTCGGCGACGTAGATGGCCGCGCCGCCATATTCGCCGCCGAGCGCAAGGCCCTGGATCAGGCGAAGCCCGATCAGCACGATCGGCGCCGCGATGCCCCAGGTGGCAAAGCCCGGCAGCAGGCCGATGAAGAAGGTGCCGATGCCCATCAGGGTCATCGTGATCAGGAAGGTATATTTGCGTCCGATCATATCGCCGAGGCGACCGAAGATCAGCGCTCCGAACGGACGGACCGCGAAGCCGGCGGCAAACGCCAGCAGCGCAAAGATGAAACCGACATTCGGCGGCACATTCGAGAAGAAGTATTTCGCCAGGAATGCGCCGAGCGTTCCGTAGATGTAGAAGTCGTACCATTCGAACACGGTACCCAGCGAGGAGGCGAAAATGACTTTCCGCTCTTCAGCCGTCATTCCACCGGTGCGGAGATCGCTGCCCGCGGTTGCTGCCATTGTCATTGTTTTTCCTCCCCGAACTCGTTGCTGCAAGCTTTGCCCCTTGCGCCGAATCTGGCCGAGCAGCGCCAAGGGTTCATGCCACGGTAACATCGCCGTGAAACCTCTCCCAATAAGACTTTTGGCCCGCTGCACTGCCATTTCCGAACTTGGCATCCTTCTACCGCACCGCTCCTATTGCGGCGCACCATCGGGCGGGTTAACTGCTTTGGTCCATGGCGATATTGTGCGCTTGCGTGCGGCTGCCCATCGGAGGACAATCGCAGCGATAAACTCGCTGGTGTGGCGGTTGAAGGCTCAAGGCGGTTTTTGGCGGGTTGCCCGGTGTCGCGAAGTTTCAGCCAAAACCACATTAGAATCATAGGTTTCCAGTGTCCTTTCGGATCTCAAATTGGCAAGCGGAGAGGCCGCGGCGACGAGTGGGCTTCGGTTTCAGGACACCAGGAGGCCGCCACGGGGCCGTCACGGGTTTTGCCGCAACCGTCGAGCATGAAATATTCTGCAAGAAATAGATGACTGCCGCCAGCACCCACCTCGTTATCGCCGACGATCATCCGCTGTTCCGCGACGCACTGCGACAGGCGGTTGCCGGCGTGGTGACCTCAGCGAGAATTGATGAAGCGGGATCGTTCGAGGACTTGACCGCGCTGCTCGAGCAGGATTCCGAGGTCGACCTGATCCTGCTCGATCTGACGATGCCCGGGATCAGCGGCTTCTCCGGCCTGATCTACCTGCGCGCGCAATATCCGGCCATCCCCGTGGTCATCGTGTCCGCCAGCGACGATATCGGCACGATCCGCCGCTCGCTGGATTTCGGCGCCTCGGGGTTCATTCCCAAGCGGTTCGGGGTTGAGACGTTGCGCGATGCGATCGTAAAGGTGATGGAGGGCGACGTCTTTGTTCCTCCGGATACCGATCTCACCGCCGCCGCCGATCCGGAGCAGACGCGCCTGCGCGACCGGCTGGTGACACTGACCCCGCAGCAGGTGAGGGTCCTGATGATGCTGTCGGAAGGCCTGCTCAACAAGCAGATCGCCTATGAGCTTGGAGTATCGGAAGCGACCATCAAGGCGCATGTATCGGCGATCCTGCAAAAGCTAGGGGTCGAAAGCCGTACCCAGGCCGTGATCGCCGCGGCGAAAATTGCCGGCGGACCCGGCGGCCAATGGCGGCAAGGCACGCCACCGCCGCAATAGCCTCGTCGGCGGCGGCTTTAACCGAATCGGCGAATGAGCAAACTCGGTTCACCTCGTCTGCTTGCGGCCGCTTGCGGGGCGAGAGAGGAGGCCTACTCCGCCGCCACCATCTGCTGGGTCCGCCACTGCCCGAGCAAAGCGCGTAGCGAGGCCGGTTTGAGCGGCTTGTTGAGCACCGCGATATTGTCCTCGCGCGCTGCCGCCCGTACATTCGGACTGCGGTCGGCCGTGATCAGGATCGCCGGAATAGTCTCGCCGAAGCGGCGACGAATGTCCCGGATCGCTGCGACGCCGTTGCCGCGATCGAGATGATAGTCGACCAAAAGACCGGTCACCGCGCGGCCCGAGGCCTCGATCGCCGCGATCGCGGCATCCGGGTCGGCCACCGCGATGACCTCGGCGTCCCAGCCCGTCAGCAAGGTTTTCATGCCGTCCAGGATCGCTGCATCGTTCTCGATGCAGACAATCAGGGAGCCGCTCATCGGCGTTCTGGAAAGCGGGGTTGCGCTGGTGACCGCTGCGGTGTGATTGATCGCCGAGGCGGTCGGCACCGTCACCGAAAAATGCGAGCCGCCGCTTAAATTGGAGTCGAGCGCGATGCCGTGATTGAGGACGCGCGCGAGGCGTTCGACGATCGACAGGCCGAGGCCGAGGCCGCGCGCGATTCGCGCGCCCTGCTCCAGCCGGTGGAACTCCTTGAAGATCTCGCCGCGCTTGAGCACGGGAATGCCGACGCCGGTGTCATAGACGCCGACGCGCAGCAACTGGCCGCGGCGCCGACAACCGACCAGCACGCGTCCGCGCGGGGTATATTTGATGGCGTTGGAGATCAGGTTCTGCAGCAGCCGCCGCAGCAACAGCCGATCGGATTCCACCGGCTGCGAACAGGGCACGAAGGTCAGCTTGAGGCCCTTGGCCCGCGCGATCGGCGCGAATTCGATCTCCAGCGAACGCATCAGGTCGCCGATCCTGAAACCGGTGATTGACGGCGTCATGGCGCCGGCGTCGAGCCGCGAAATATCCAGGAGCGCGCCGAGGATTTCCTCGATCGCCTCCAGCGAATCGTCGATATTTTCGACCAGCCGCGAAACCTCACCGCCGTTTTCGCGCTCGACCAGGCTCGTGACATAAAGCCGCGCCGCATTCAGCGGTTGCAGGATGTCGTGGCTGGCCGCCGCCAGGAAACGCGTCTTCGAGATATTGGCATCTTCGGCCGTGCTCTTGGCCAGCGCCAGCTCCGAATTCAGCCGGGTGAGCTCCTCGGTACGGTCGCGCACCCGCTTTTCCAAGGTGGCATTGGCGCGCTCCAGCGCTTCGGCAGCCTCGAACGAGGGCGTGACGTCGGAAAAGGTGATGACCAGGCCGCCGCCGGGCATCCGGTTGGTGCGTACCTCGACCACCATGTGACGATCCGGCAGGCGTTCCAGATAGGGTTCGCCTTCGGTAGTATAGGCATCAAGCCGCCTCGCCACCGCGGCGTCGCTATCGCCAAAGCCGGGCGAACTCGCCGCGCCCATGAATTCAAGAATTTCCCGGAGCGGAATCCCGAGCTGCACGAGGTGCGGCGGCAGCGCCAGGATTTCGCCGAACTGCCGGTTGGAGCAGATCAGCTGCAATTCCGCGTCGAACACGGCGATACCCTGCCGCACATGGTTCAGCGCGGTCTGCAGGATCTCACGATTGAAATGCAGCGCAGCGTGGGAATCGTCGAGCAGCTTGAGCGCGGCCCTGGCGGAGACGGTGCGCTTGCGCAACAACAGCGACATCACCACGCGCGAGGAGGCTGCCCCGATCGAGGAAGCGATCAGATGCTCGGCGTGCTGCAGCAGCTCGAGGTCGGCCGGCGCCGCCGGGTCGAGACGGCCGTGATGGGTGGCGGCGAAGGCCTCGAATGAATGACGGGCGCGATCGGGGCCAAGATACTGCGCCACGGTGCTCTGCAGGTCGTGCACCGGCACGGTGGTGCGCCAGCGCCGGAATGTCGGCGTCATCGGCGCGAGCGCATGCGGCACAAACAGGTCGGCTTGCAATCGCTCGATCGCCGTGGGCTGGCGCGCCAGCGACAGTGCGAAATAGGTCAGAAGATTAAGCGAAAGCGACCACAGCACACCGTGCAGCAGCGGCGGCAGATCGGCGCCGAACAAAGCCTGCGGGCGCAATGCCTCGATGCCGAACGGACCGTGCTGCAGCAGCAGCAGCCCGGCGGGGCTGGCGTCCAGGAAGCTCGGCAGAAACAGCGTATAGAACCACACCGCGCCGCCTGCCAGCATGCCGCCGATGGCGCCTCGCGCGGTCGCGCGGCGCCAGAGCAGGCCGCCGAAAAATGCCGGCGCAAGCTGCGCGATCGCCGCGAATGACAACAGGCCGATGGCGGCCAGCTGGGCGTTGCCGAGCCCGCGGTAGTAGAGATAGGCCATCGCCATGATGCCGAAAATCGCAAAGCGGCGAACGGCGAGCAGGAAGTCGCCGAAATCCTTGCGGCCCGAAAGCTGTTCGCCGCGCCGCTGCAGCACCAGCGGCACCACGATGTCGTTCGAAACCATGATCGAAAGCGCGACGCATTCCACGATCACCATGGCGGTCGCCGCCGACAGGCCTCCGACGAAAACCCCGACGCTGAGCAAGGTGGCATTGCCCTCCATCGGCAACGCCAGCACATACATGTCGCTGGCAACCGCCCCGAACGGGAAGACTACGAGACCGGCGAGCGCGATCGGAATCACGAATAGGTTGATGGCGACCAGATACAGTGGAAACAGCCAGCGCGCCCGGCCTACCTCGGCGTCAACGGAGTTCTCGACCACGCTGACGTGAAACTGGCGCGGCAGCAGCATGATCGCGCAAAACGACAACAGCGTCATAGTGAGGAAATTACCGAGCGAGGGCGTGTAGTTGATGGCGCGTACCGCTTCCGGCGTTTTCATCGCGCGTTCGATCAGCTCGACGGGTGTGAACATCCAGAATGTGACGAACGCGCCGGCGGCGATAAAGGCCACCAGCTTGACGATGGATTCGGTGGCGACCGCCAGCATCAGGCCATGCTGATGTTCGGTGGCGTCGGCATGGCGGGTTCCGAACAGCACCGCGAATGCCGCCATCGCCAGGGTGACGATCAGCGCGATGTCGCCGACGATCGGAATCGCGGAAAAACCCTGGTCTTCGCTCAGGATCGTTGCAAGCGAGGACGCCACCGCTTTGAGCTGCAGTGCGATGTAGGGAACTGAACCGACAATCGCGATCAGCGCCACGGTGGCGGCGACCGCCTGGCTCTTGCCGTAACGCGCGGCGATGAAATCGGCGATCGAGGTAATGTTCTGCGATTTCGCCAACTTGATCACGCGGCGCAGCAGCGGCGTGCCGAGCCCGATCATCAGGACCGGGCCGATATAGATCGCGAGAAAATCCACGCTGGTGCGGGTGGCAAATCCGACCGACCCGAAGAACGTCCAGGAGGTGCAATAGATCGCCAGCGACAGCGGATAGATCAGCCCGCTGGCGCGGCCGCGCTGCGTCGGCGACAGGCGGTCACCATGGCTCGCGACCAAAAACAACAGCCCGATATAGCCGAAGGCGGCGGCGATCACGCCCCAGTCGTGCAGCATCGCTGCTTAAGCTCCTTACGTCCGTCCACCCGTATTTATGTAAGCATGTCTAGCGCTTTGCCGGGAGGGAGGCGACAGCGATTTTACTTATCCGGCAATAGCCTGAGGGATAGAAGCCGTATCCGGCACTGTCTCCCGTGTACTCGCCGTCCTCGCCGCTCGTAACCGCGTGAAATCGAATTGACGGCGGTATCCTGTGGTATAAAACGTCAATGTACGCCATCAGGAAAGTGTTGTCGAGAACGTGACGATGCAAATGAACAACCTGGTGTGGGGACTCCGATGTACGAGCCTGGCGCTGGCGATTTTCTGCTCGTCTGAAGCTCGCGCCCTGGACTGCGCCAAAGCCGGCACGCCGGTCGAGCAGGCGATCTGCGACAACCCTTCGCTCAAGGCTGCCGACATGAAGCTGTCCGAGCAATATTTCTCGGCGCTGAGCCGGGCCAAGATGATCGCCGAGATCACGGGGAAAAGTTCCGTGCATGAGAGCCTTCTCAATTCACAGCGGGCTTTCATCTCTCAGCGAGAGAAGGACTGTCCGGCCGCCGCGCCGAACAGCATCGAGCGCTGTGTCGCCGATGAGACGGCACACAGGCCCAACCACTCGACGACGGTTCTACCATTGAGTGGACAGCGGCGACCGGGGCCGTCGCAAAGCGACCGACGAAATTTGCTCCCGAACCGGGCCTGAAAATGGAAGGACTGCTGCGGCTCAGCCGACCACAATATCGCGATCCGTTGATCATCGCTGAATTCTATAATGCAGTGCAGGCGCTGCCCGATCCCGACAAGACCCGCGCCATTCGGGCGCTGTGGGATATCGGCGATGCCTGTGATTGCAACAGTGAGGATCGCTTGAATCTTTTATGGGGCTCAAGTCGAGGCGGATCTTGTCGCCTATTCCACTTGTGGCTGGTATCTGAGAGCTTCGCTCGATCCTCCGGAGAGACTGGCCTGAGGGGATCGGCGCCCTGGAGGCGTGTGTTCCCCGAGTGCTACGGCTGAAGCGGGCTACGTACTTGACCCCGGCCAACGACCGCGCACTACTCCGCCGCCAGCGATTTCTGCTTCAGCGGCAGACCGAGATGCTCCCAGACCTGCAGCAGCGCCTCGGCGAGCTGATCGATCAGCAGGTCATCATGATAGGGCGACGGCGTGATCCGCAGCCGCTCGCCGCCCTTGGCAACCGTCGGATAGTTGATCGGCTGAATGTAGATGTTGTGCTCTTCCAGCAAGAGGTCGCTGGCCCGCTTGCAGCGTTCGGGATCGCCGACGAACAGCGGCACGATATGGGTTTCGCTCGACATCACCGGCAGCCCTGCGGCGGTCAGGATCGCCTTGACGCGGGCGGCGCGGTCCTGGTGGCGCTCGCGTTCCCAGTTCGAGGTTTTCAGATGCCGGATCGCGGCTGACGCGGCCGAGCAGATCGCCGGCGGCAACGCGGTGGTGAAGATGAAGCCGGGCGCGTAGGAACGCACCGCGTCGATGATGTCGGCACTCCCTGCGATATAGCCGCCGAGGCAGCCGAACGCTTTTGCCAATGTACCCTCGAGGATATCGATGCGGTGCATGACGCCGTCGCGCTCGGCGATGCCGCCGCCGCGCGGGCCATACATGCCGACCGCGTGCACTTCGTCGACATAGGTCATCGCGCCGTAACGCTCGGCGAGATCGCAGATCCGCGCCAGCGGCGCGATATCGCCGTCCATCGAATAAAGGCTCTCGCAGGCGATCAGTTTCGGCCGGTCGGGGCCGGCGGCCCGCAACAATTCCTCCAGATGCGCCATGTCGCTGTGGCGGAACAGCTGGCGCTCGCAAGCGGACTGCCGGATGCCTTCGATCATCGAGTTATGATTCAGCGCGTCCGACAGGATCAAGAGGTTCGGGATCAATTTGCCGATGGTGGCAATGCCGGTCTGGTTGGAGACGTAGCCGGAAGTGAACAGCAGCGAGGCTTCCTTGCCATGCAGATCGGCCAGTTCCTGCTCGAGCTGCACCAGCGGGTGATGGGTGCCGGCGATGTTGCGGGTGCCGCCGGCGCCGGTGCCGACGCGGGTCGCGGTTTCGACCATGGCGCCGACCACTTTCGGGTGCTGCCCCATCCCGAGATAGTCGTTGGAGCACCAGATCACGACATTGCGCACGCCCTTCGGGGAATGCCACAGCGCATGGGGGAACCGGCCGGCGATCCGTTCGAGATCGGCGAACACCCGATAGCGCCGCTCGTCATGCAGGCGGTCGAGAGCGGAGCGGAAGAACTGGCTGTAATCCATCGCGAGACCCGAAAACAGAGGTGAAAGCTGGAAGCGGCTCAACTGTTTCTAGAACGTAAACCTTTTTAGTGCGTTTCCAGGACGGCTGTCGAGCCGCAATCGGGCATTTCGACGACGGCTGGCGGGGGGCCGGGTTGCTCCGAGCGGGGGGCCAATCTCTACATGGAATTGCGCGAGGCCGGCGCACTGACACGTGTTGCGGCAGAGTAGAGTTAGAGCGCCAGGAAAATCAGGTGGTCCGAAAGCGCAGCACCCCATCGGTCTCCTCGGCCGTCAGCCGGCCTTCGACCAGCATGTAATTGACATGGGCGATCAATTCGCCGGCGGCAAAACCCATCTGGTGGGGGTCGAGCACGTGCTTGTGGAACACCACCGGCACCAGTTCCTTCGAGGTTTTCGAACTTTCCCGGCAGGCCTCGGCGATCAGCCGGCAACGGTCCTCGTGATGATCGGCCAGTTGCTTGATCCGGGTCTTCAATCCGTAGAACGGCACGCCGTGGCCGGGCAGCACCATCAGGTCATAGGGCAGCGTGGTGGTCAGGCTCGCCAGCGAGGCCAGGTATTCGCCGAGCGAATTCTGCTCGGGCTCGACCGCCCAGACGCTGACATTGGGCGAGATCTTGCTCAGCACCTGATCGGCGGACAGGAACAGTTTGTCGGCGGCGCAATACAGCATCACCTGATCCAGCGCATGGCCGCCGCCGGTAATGACCTTGAAGCGCCGCGTGCCGATGGAGATTTCGTCGCCATGCGAGATGCGGCGATAGGACGGCGGCAGTACCGAAACCCGCTTCAGGTAGTCCTGGCCGCGGCCAAGCAATTTGTCGGTCAGGTTCTCGTCCATGCCGTGACGGCGGAAGAACAGGGCTTGCGCGTTGCGGCGCTCCTCGGTGCCGCGGTTCTGATGATAGACCGACTGCAGATACTCGACCTGCGACATATGGAGCGGACAGCCGAAGCGCTCGACGATCCAGCCCGCGAGGCCGACATGGTCGGGATGCGAATGGGTGACGATCAGCCGCGTGATCCTGACGTGGGAAAGCGGGCCGTCGAACAGCGCGCTCCAGGCCGCAATCGACTCCTCGTTGCCGAAGCCGGAATCCACCATCGCCCAGCCGTCGCCGTCGGCGAGCAGATAGATGTTGACGTGGTTGAGGCGGAACGGCAGCTTCAGCCGGACCCACAATATCCCCGGCATCACCTCGACGACCTGATCCTGGCCGGGATGATTTTCCCAGGGGTAGCGCAGGGCCTCGGCCGAGGACGCAACCAGGTCCGTCTTTGAATGCGTGTCTGGCTTTGAATGCATCGTTCGATGTCGCAATGATCTGATATCGATTTAGCCGCACTGTCGGCGCGGCGCCAGCCGAAAATGGACTGCGACCGTGCCAAAACCGATCAAGCTCGCCGCAACCATGCATGGCGCGCCGCGGCCGCCGCCCGCGGCGCATGGCGAAAGTGAGCGCCCCTCGGATCGGACGCGGATCAGTACCGGGCGACGACCGGGCCGCCCCAGTTGAAGCGATAATTCACACCCGCCTTCACGGTGTGTTCGTCGTTGCGGAAGCTGCCGAACGGAACCAGGAATGCGGGGGTGATGAACTGGCTATTGCCGAAGTCGTAATACTGGTACTCGACCTTGGCCGACCAGTTCTGGGCGAACATGTATTCCAGCCCGGCGCCGACGGTGTAACCATCGCGATGGCTGCTGTTGAGGGCGAACGCCAGCGGCGCGCCGCCGAGCGTCAGGGATTCAGCGTGGTCGGAGTAGGCATAGCCGCCCTTCACGTAGGCCAGCGCCGTACCAAAGGCGTAGCCGACACGGCCGGTCACGGAGCCGAGCCCGCGCTGGTTGTCGTTGTAAGCGAAGCCGGCGGGGAAGACCGCGCTGACATTGTTGCGGCCGAGCCAGCTGTACTGGCCTTCGATGCCGGCGACCCAGTTCGGCGCGAACTGGTAGTCGGCGCCGGCCTGCACACCGCCGAGGAATTGGGCATCATAGTTGCCAAGCGCGAGGCCGTTGAAACCATTGCTGCCGCTGAACGCGCCGCCAAGATGACCACCGACGTAGAAGCCGGTCCAGTTGTAGATCGGCGCGACGTAGGCCGGCGCCTTGGCGTAGGGGACGGCGCCGAGGTCGGCTGCGAGGGCTGGCACGGTCGTGCCGAGCGCGACCAGCGCCACGGTCGCGAGGAGCAAGTTCTTCATTGGGATTTTCTCCGGCAAATCATTGCAATTCTTCGGATCGCCGCGGCGTCGGCGCCGTCATGCCCGCAATTGGACAGCTTTTGAATAAAATGCCGTCAACGGCCGCCCGAGATACCGGCGTTCCCAGCCTTTCCGGGAGCAACAGCCTTTCTTGTGCTTAACGCCGCCCTAACAAAAGACCTGATGTCTGCCCCGCGCATCGAAACAAAAAGGCCGGCGCAAGGCCGGCCTTTTCCGTCTGCAGCGATCAGATAGCGATCAATACTTGGCCACCACCGGGCCACCCCAGTTGAAGCGATAGTTCAGGCCGGCCTTTACCGTGTGCTCGTCGCTGCGGGTGCTGCCGAAAGCGGCGAGCAGGGCTGGCGTCACGAAACTGGTCCTGCCGAAGTCGTAGTACTGATATTCGATCTTGGCGGACCAGTTCTGCGCGAACATGTATTCGAGGCCGGCGCCGACGGTGTAGCCATCGTGATGGCCGCCGTTGAGCGCGAACGCCTGCGGCACGCCGCCGAACGTCAAAGACTGATTATAGTCGGAATAGGCGTAGCCGCCCTTGGCGTACAGCAGCGCCGGTCCCCAGGTGTAGCCGAGGCGGCCGGTCACCGAGCCGAGGCCGCGCTGGTTGTTGTTGTAGGCGAAACCGGTTCCGGCGCCGGTAAAGGCAACGCTGTTGTTGTTGTTGCCGAGCCAGCTGTACTGCCCTTCGATGCCGGCAACCCAGTTCGGCGCGAACTGGTAATCGGCGCCCGCCTGCAGGCCGCCGAGGAAGCTGCCATTGTTGCCGCCATTGGTGGTGCCGGCGAAGCCGTTGTCACCGCCGAACGCGCCGCCGATGTGACCGCCGACGTAGAAGCCGGTCCAGTTGTAGATTGGCGCCACGTAAGCCGGCGCCTTGGTGTAGGGGCGGGTGCCGAGATCGGCGGCGAGTGCTGGCACGGTCGCGCCGAGAGCGACCAGCGCCACAGTAGACAGAAGCATCTTCTTCATTGTTATTTTCTCCAGATAGCGATTTGAGTTTTGCGGATCGACGCGGCTTCATCAGCGTCATTCATGGGGCGCAGTTAGACCGCTTTTGAACAAAATACTGTCACCCGCGGGACACAGCGCGAGAGTTCCTCAACCTATTTGGGAACAGGCATTTTCGTTGCTTAATGAGGCCTTAATCATACCTGAAAGAAGCCTTAATTTTCGCGCGTCGGAAGCGGCACGGAACCCGCTTTTTGCCGGACGATGCGGGGAGCCCGGTCGTTGTGAAATATCGTTTTGAAATATCGTTGTGCAATCGAGCAGCGATCTTGCTCGCGCAAGATCG
>NZ_JBEKXH010000050.1:0-22738 GCF_049512235.1 Bradyrhizobium sp. | reverse complement strand
ACCTCGAAATTCCTAGAGGCGAGAGCCCTTCCAGCCGCTCCGACATCGAGGTGTTCTTCGATCGCCTGCCGGAGCCGATCGATCTCGAGCTGGATCACAAGAATCGCATTCTGTATTGGACCGATCGCGGCGATCCTCCGCGCGGCAATACTGTCAATCGTGCCTCGGTCGACAACAGGCCGGCCGAACCGGAAATCGTGCTGACCCATCTGATGGAAGGGATCGGAATCGCGCTCGACGTTGCGGGCGATCGCATGTTCGTGACCGACTTCGCGGGCTCGCTTTACTCGGCGCGGCTCGACGGATCCGGCGAACGCAATTTCCTGTTTGCGCAGGGCAATCTCACCGGCATCGCCTACGCCGAAATTCCGAAGGAGATCTGACATGTCACAGAACAAGCCCATTCGCCGGATCGCCATCATCGGTACAGGCGTCATCGGCGCAAGCTGGACCTCGCTGTTTCTCGCCAAGGGACTGCAGGTCGTCGCGACGGACGTCGCGCCGAATGCCGAAGCCGCGCTGAGGAAGTTCGTGGAGACGGCCTGGCCGGCGCTCAAGCGATTGGGCCTCTCGCCCGGGGCGTCGCAGTCGAACCTGAAGTTCACGGCCGCGCTTGCGCAAGCGGTCGACGGCGTCGATCTGGTCCAGGAGAACGGGCCCGAGCGGATCGAGTTCAAGCAGAAGCTCTATGGACAGCTGGACGAGCTGTTGGCGCGTGATGTGATCATCGCGTCGAGCTCGTCGGGGCTCACCATGAGCGAAATCCAGAAGGGCGCCGCGGCCCATCCCGAGCGCTGCGTCATCGCCCATCCGTTCAATCCGCCGCACTTGATCCCGCTGGTCGAGATCGTCGGCGGGGCAAAGACCTCGGAAGCGACAATCCAACGCGCAGCGGAATTTTACACGTCGATCGGGCAACGGACGGTGCGCCTCAACAAGGAAATGCCGGGGCATGTCGCAAATCGTCTGCAGGCGGCGCTGAGCCGCGAGGTTTATTACCTTGTCGCCGAGGGTGTGGTGAGCGCCGCCGACGTCGATACCGCCCTGTGCTGGGGCCCGGGCCTGCGCTGGGGCGTCATGGGCGGCCTGATGCTCAACCATCTCGGCGGCGGTCCGGGCGGCATCGAGCACTTCTTCCAGCAGTTCACCGGCCCGATGACGGCATGGTGGAAGACCCTCGGCTCGCCGGTGCTGACTCCGGAAGTGCAAAAGAAGCTCATCGACGGCGTCCATGCCGAGGCCGGATCTCGCACCATCGCGGAGCTGGAGGCGGAGCGCGACGAAGTCCTGCTCGGCCTGATTGAGCTGCGCAACAAGGTCGCCAAGTCGAGCCAAGCGAAATCGACAGAGCCGGTCGCCTGAGAGCAGGCGCCACCGGCGAGATCGATCATGCGTCCTTCAACTCATTCCGGCTTTTAAGCCGCAGCATCAGGAGTTCAAAATGCCCACCGCAACCGCAGCAAGCAAGACCATCGCGCCGAAGCCGGCGCCCGTACCGAACGGCGACTTCTATCAGCTGATCGAACTTCTCACGCCCGAGGAAAAAGCTGTTGTCGCGAAGGTGCGGACATACATGGAGGCCAAGGTCCAGCCGGTCATCAACAAATACTGGTCCGATGACGCGTTTCCGTTCGAACTGCTGGCTTCGTTCAAGGAGCTCGGTATCGGCGGGCTCGGCTTTGAGGGCTACGGCTGCGCAGGCGGCAGCCAGAGGCTGTTCGGCTTCGTCGCGATGGAGATCGCACGCGTCGACGCCTCGATCTGCACATTCTGGGGCGTGCATAGTGGCCTGGCGATGGGCTCGATCTATCTCGATGGATCCGAGGAGCAGAAGAAGAAATGGCTGCCGCAAATGGCGCGCTACGAAAAGATCGGGTGTTTCGGGTTGACCGAGCCGCTGGTCGGTTCGGGGACGAGCGGTGGTCTGACCACGACGGCCAAGCGTGAGGGCGATACCTGGGTTCTCAATGGACAGAAGCGCTGGATCGGTAATGCGCCATGGTGCGACCTCTCCATCATCTGGGCGCGCGATCTCGCGGACAACCAGGTCAAGGGATTCATCGTCGAGAACAAGTCGACGCCCGGCTTCAGCGTCGAGAAGATCGAGCACAAGATTGCGCTCAAGGTGGTCCAGAACGGCCAGATCACGATGAAGGACGTCCGGGTACCGGAGGCGAACCGCCTGCAGGGCGGCAACTCGTTCCGCGATACCGCGCGCGTGCTGCGGATGACGCGATACATGGTGGGTTGGGCGTCAACCGGCATCCAGATGGGTGCGTTCGAAGCTACCCTCAAATACGCCCAGGAGCGACTGCAATTCGGCAGGCCGATCGCTTCGTTCCAGATGATTCAGGATCTGCTCGCCAAGATGCTTGGCAATCTGACCGCGTGCCAGTGCCTGATGCTTCGCCTGGCGCAGCTTGATGACGAAGGCAAGCTCGGCGACCACCATGCGGCGCTGGCGAAAGCCTTTTGCACGGCGAAATCGCGCGAGACAGTCTCGTGGGGACGCGAGGTCCTGGGCGGCAACGGCATCGTCGCCGACTACAATGTCGCGCGCTTCTTTGCCGATGCGGAGGCGCTGTACTCCTACGAAGGCACCTATCAGATGCAGAACCTGATCGTCGGCAAAGCCATCACCGGTCACGGCGCCTTCATCTGACACCTGAATACGCCGGCGCTCCGATGCCGGCCAGCCTTCCACGAGAGGAGAATTCATTATGGCTTCCGGAGCCGCTACAGCCACGCCTTCGCCGGCAATGGTGGCCGCCGCGTCACCCATCGCGACACCCCCACTTGCGAATGTCCTGTACGAGAAAAAGGGGTCGATCGCCCACGTGACGGTCAATCGGCCCAAGGTGCTCAACGCGCTGAACACCCCGACATGGACTGACATTCGGGCTGCTTTCGAGGTTGCGAAGGCCGATCCATCCGTGCTCGGCGTGATCCTCACCGGCGCCGGCGAGAAGGCTTTCATCGCCGGTGCCGACATCAGCGAACTCGCCCATGTCGATGCCTATGAGGCGGAGGAATCCAGCCGTTTCGGGCAGAGCGTGCTGGACTTGATCGAAAACCTCGGCAAGCCGGTGATCGCGGCCATCAACGGCTTTGCGCTGGGCGGCGGCTGCGAGACGGCGATGGCCTGCACCGTCCGGATTGCAGCGGAGCATGCCAGGTTCGGCCAGCCCGAGGTGAAACTGGGCCTGCTGCCGGGCGGCGGCGGCACGCAGCGATTGCCGCGGCTGGTCGGCAAGGGCCGCGCCTTGCAGCTCATTCTCACCGGGGAAACGATCTCCGCGCAGGAGGCCTATCGCATCGGCCTCGTCAACGAAGTGGTTCCGGCAGCCAATCTGATCGAGCGGGCCGAGGCTATCCTGAAGCAGATCGCGGCGAACGCGCCAATTGCCGTGAAGTTCTCGCTGGAAGCAGCGAACAAGGGGCTGGAAACCAGCCAGGCCGAAGGTTTCGCGCTGGAAGCCTCCTATTTCGGGATCTGTGCGGCGACCGAAGACAAGAAGGAGGGCACCTCCGCTTTTCTCGAGAAGCGCGCACCGCAGTTCCACGGGCGGTGAGGAGACCTCCGCTCACGACAATTCAGAAAGGACAATCATGGCAAGCGATAACATTTTCTCCGGACTGAAGGTGGTTGACTTGGCGAGCTTCATTGCAGGCCCAAGCGCTGCCGTGATCTTGTCCGACTTCGGCGCCGACGTCATCAAGGTGGAACCGCCGAGCGGAGAGCTCTGGAGACACGCCCACAAGCTTCCACCGCAACCGGTGGCGGACGATGCCTATGCCTGGCACCTGGCCAACCGCAACAAGCGCGGCATGACGCTCGATCTGAAATCGCCGAGCGCCCACCAGGTTCTCGAAAAGCTCGTCAAATGGGCCGACGTGCTGATCGTCAACACGCCACACCCCGCTCGCGCGCGACTGAAGCTCGCCTATGAAGATGTCGCGCGCTGGAACCCGCGGCTGATCTATGCGGATATCACCGGATTTGGCGACAAGGGTCCCGATGCCGATCTTCCGGGCTTCGACATCACGTCCTACTGGGCGCGCAGCGGACTGCTCTCGATGACACGCGATGCCGGCGCACCGCCGACCTGGCCGGTGGCGGGCAGCGGTGACAATGCCACTGCCGTCGGACTTTATTCCGCTGTTGTCACCGCCCTTTATCGCCGCGAACGAACTGGCGAGGGCGCATATGTCACGACCTCGCTGCTGGCCGAGGGCATCTGGTCCGCCAGCGTGTCGATCCAGGCTGCGCTATGCGATGCGAAATTCTTCGGGTTGCACGATCGCAAGCATCCCGCAAATGCGGCGATGAATGTGTATCGTGCCGCCGATGATGTCTGGTTCGTCCTTATCGTGACACCCGACAAGCTGGAGGCGGTGGCGAAAGCCCTCGACCGCACGGATCTGCTGGCGGATCCGCGGTTCGCCGATCCGGCGAAGCTGATGGCCAACATGCCGCAGCTCACGGCGATCATGGACGAAATCTTCTGTGCGAAGCCGATGGCGCATTGGTACGAGGTCTTCAGCGGCGTTCACGTCACCTTCGGGGCGGTGCGCGGCCCGCAAGAAGTCGTCAATGATCCGCAGCTGCGGCCAAACAACATCGTCGTTCCGCTCGAGGGCGCCGGCGGCAAGCTGACGTCGACGATCAGCAGCCCGCTTCAGGTCCACGGTGTCACGAAGGTCCCTGCCAGGCGCGCTCCCGAACTCGGGGAACACAATGAGGAGATCCTCCGCCAGCTGGGATTTGGTGCGGCCGACATCGACGGCTTGCGCGCGAGCGGAGCCATTCCGAAAGCCAGGGGACACGCGGCGTAGCATGCCCTGGAATGTCGGGACGGCGGACTCGCCGTTCCGATGACGAGCACAGGAAAGCATCAGGCCAAGAGGCTGATCAAGCGGCCTTCCCGCGAGCATATCAAGGCGGCCATGAAGAGCGAGAACGAGGAGTTCAGCGTGCAGGTCCGCTCCGAGGACGCAAAAGAGGCATTCACGGCTTTCCTGGAGAAGCGCAAGCCTGACTTCACGAGGGCGGCCAAATCGACGGCGGCCGTGTAGCCTGGCGCAAGTCGTCGATCGGGCCATCTCCACTTGATCGAAACTCTCGGCCGGCTGTGATCGCTGCGCTCGGTCGCTTGAATGATGGGATCGACGGGCTTGAGCAATCCTCAGAGCTGTCGTGCTTGCAAATCCTCGAATTCCTCTCGGCACGCGCGCGCGAAGTCGTGCCACAAGTCAATAGTTCCCTGTATTGCCATTTCGCGTAGCTCGACGAAGGTCTTGTCCGGCTCCAGATAGGCATCCAGGATCTTTCTCACGATGCTTTCCGCGCTGTGCACTACCGGCTTGGAGGAGAGCACGCGCATCCTGCCGAGCTTGGCATAGAGGCCCACCAGGCCGGCAATGTCAGCCTCGTCGTGCTGCAGCGCGTCGATGTAGCACTTCGACGCTTCCTCGATGAAATCGCGATAAAGAATCTGTCGCTGATTCTTTTCGTGCTGGAGCCATTGGGCCCGGACCTGGAGACGGTGAGTAAGCCAATTGGCAACGACGCTTGTCAATCCGCCGACCGCCGTACCGGCCAGCGCAGCCAAAGCGGAAATAACAGAAGCGTTCACGGAACGATCCTCAACCGCGAGCGCGGCCTCGCTTTTTGGTGCTTGTCGAACGTGCCGGCGTGGGTTTGTCCTTGATTTCCCTCGACGGCTAACGGCGCGGCGGTTCGGAAATCAGACGCGAACTGCGTTGTCCGGACAGATACGACCAGAGCCATTGCGTCTGCACACGAAAGCGGTTTTGAAGCTGCGGCAACGCCATCACGTGCAGCATGGCCCATACCAGCCAGGTCGCAAAGCCTGCGGTGCGCAGGCGGCCGGCCTCCAATATCGCGAAATTCTTGCCGACCACCGCCATGTTGCCCTTGCTGCGGTATCGGAACGGATTGCCGTCTCTCCGGCCGCGGATCCGGGCCGCGATCAGACGCCCGACAAAGCGTCCCTGCTGGATGGCGGCTTGCGCCACGCCGGGCACGGGATGACCATCTTGGGTCATCGCGGCCGCATCACCTGCCACGAATACGTCGGGCGCCTCGGGGATATCCATGAAAGGGCCGACGCATGCGCGGCCCGCCCGGTCCGTCGTCGTGCCGAGCATTTTCACGATCGGCGAAGCGGCAACCCCGGCTGTCCAGAGCACGGTGGCGCTTGGTATCCGTGCGCCAGCCGCAACGACGCCTTCTTCGTCAACCTTTTCGACCTTCACTCCGGTCAGAACCTGAACGCCGAGCTTACCGAGCCGCTTGGCGACCTTGCGCGACAGCGATTCTGCAAAGGTCGGAAGGATACGAACGCCGCCGTCCAGGAGCACAATTTTGCTCTCGGCGGGGTCGATGTCGCGAAAGTTCTTACGCAAGGTCACCGAGTTCAGGTGAGCAATCGAAGCGGCAAGTTCGACACCTGTCGGGCCCGCGCCGACCAGCACGAAGGTCATCAGGCGCGCGCGCGCTTTTTCGTCATCGGTCGATTCCGCCCGTTCGAAAGCGCTCAGGAGTTTGGTGCGGATCAATTCCGCATCGTTCAGGTTCTTCAGACCCGGCGCATTCGCGGCAAACTCATCGTGTCCGAAATAACTCGGGCGCATTCCGGTGGCGACGACCAGGAAGTCGTATTCGATTTTTCGCGTGCCCGATCCGGGGCAAAGCGCCTCGACGGTGCGGGTCCCCAGATCGATGCCGGTCACATCGGCCAGGATCACGCGGAGATTCTTTTGCCTGGTCTCGAGCTGGCGGATCGGCGATGCAATCTCGGAGGGCGCCAGCACCGCGGTCGCCACCTGGTACAGAAGGGGCTGGAAGATATGGTGATTGCGCCGGTCGATCAGCGTGATCTCGACATCCGCGCGCTTGAGCGTACGGGCTGCGGCGACCCCCGCAAAACCGCCGCCAATGATCAACACACGCTTCTTTCGGACAGCCGCCTTGGCGGGGAGCGGCTTGTCCTCTGGGAAGGATTTGGTCAGAACTGTCGTCATCGGTCACCTCAGGGTTCCTGGAGTCAGTCCGCGCTGTGATGCAAATACTGGATACAGCCGCGAGCCGGACCATTCTTGAACGGCGTTGCGACCCATAGGACGCCTATGCCGCGTCCAAGCCCGCGCCTTCTCGTCTTTGCAAGGTTTCAATTGCGCTGCGCGGTCCAATAGCCGTAACAGCGGGCGTTTCCGGAGTGGCCGCTCCATGTCCCCCGACCTGAGACACCGGAAAGCCGGCCTGCGCCGGCAGCGTATTTATCATGAACTGTCACCGAGGCGCGGACCGCGCCGGAGGGTGCGACGTATCCTTTGAACTTTACGAGATTGGGATGCGTCACAATCCCATTGGCGATATTGACGGTGAAGCTGTAGCTGGGATCGCAGGCGCCTCTTTGCGTCACGAACAGGAGGTCCCAGGAGCCATCATAGGTCGTCCGCGCGCTGGCGGTTGACGCCAGGCCAATAAAGCAGCCCGTTGCAATTATCCAAAGCCGATGGCAATTCATGGCAAATCTCCGGATCAGTCAGGCAGTTCGGGTTCCTCGGATTGGATCGCTGGCTAACAGTGAGCCGGCGTCATCGGAGGCCGTGTAATCGTCCGATGTATGGATGTTCGCTGCCGCGCGCTTGTCAAAACGTGCTCTGATCCTTTCAAATCACGCAGCATTGAGCGCGATCGAAGCCAGGAATACACCGCCGGACCCGGCGCCTGTACGGATGCCTCGCGGCTTGGGACCACGTGCAATCAGCCTGCAATAGGCTTTGCGCGATGCGTCCGACGTCCTCGTGAGCCATGTGCCCGGAGCAAAGATCGCCAAGTTATCGCATAGCTGTTCAAGCCGAGCGAATATCCTCGCGCTTAGGCTGCGGCGCCGGGATACTGCCAGCATCCCTGATGCGCTGCCGGCGGTGGGGATGAGGAAATGCTGAAAGGTTTTGTTGCACCGCGGTCCCCGCTCGGGGCCGCAGCATTGGTCCCGCCGCCGCCATGGCATTTTGCGGGTGACGTCCTGGCCGTCGAGTTTTGGAACGATCCCGATGTATCGAACGATACGCTTCCTGCGGGTGTCGAGCTTGAGACAAATCGCAACGGACACTCCATCGCGCTGTTCGCGGACTATCAGTTCACCGCGCAAGATGAAGAATATCTCGATCCGGCCCGCTATCAGTGCCGCGGATTCAACGTTCTCCTGGATGCGATTTGGAAGGGATCGCGTATCGCGTGGTGTCCGTATTCCTATGTCGACAACGATGCGGCCATCCTGAGAGGTTGGATCCAGGGTTACCCGAAGAAACTCGGTACCATTCACCAGACCCGGACTTTTGCAGCCACGAGCCCGGCGTCGGCGCCGCTCGTCAACAACAGCAGATTCGCCGCCCGGATGTCGTCCAATGGCCAGTTGCTGGCGCGGGCGCGGATTACGCTGCGCGAAAAAGCAGCTCACCTTGCCGGTTTGCTTAATCGCCGAATTGTCGGGCGCCGACACTTTCCGCGCCTATGCGTGGGTATGTACGATAGGCCTGTCGTCGATGAACTCGTTCGCTGCATCTCGAACGACCTGCTGATTACCAACATATGGATGGGCGAGGGAGAGCTCGATTTTCCTGAAGCCTACGGTGAAGAACTCGATATCTTGGCGCCGCTCAAGGTTGGTCGCGGGTTTCGATTTTCTTTTTCCTATTCCGTCACTGATATCGAGATATTGGCGGACCTGACCTGAATGTCGTGGCCGACCAGGATGCACTCGCCTGGGTTGCGCAGAAATCAACAAGGCGGCGCAAGCGGGTCAAATCAATTGCGGTCGGCTCGGATACGGTCGCTGCCGGAATAGCGGGAGCACGCGGAAGGAAGATGGGGATGCTGAAGGGCTTTACCGTTCCGAAGTCGCCGTTCGGCCAGGCCGCGTTGGCGCCGCCGCCGCCCTGGCACTACTCCAGTGACGTTGTCGGTGTCGAGTTCTGGACAGATCCCAGGGCGGCCGCCGCAACGCTGCCGATCGGTCTTTCCCCCGATCCAACGTCAAACGGCCATGCCCTCATGATGTTCCTGGACTGGCAATTTACCGCCCAGGACGACGAATATCTTGATCCCGCTCGTTACCAATACCGGGAAGCATTTGTGTTGCTTGACGCGATGTATCGGGACACACCGGTGAGGTGGTGTCCTTACATCTTCGTCGACAACGACGCTGCTTTGGCGCGCGGTTGGACGCAGGGCTTCCCCAAGAAAATAGGCAGCATTTTCCAGACGCGCACATTTGCCGCCGCGAGCCCAGCGGCCGCGCCGGTCGCACCCGGTAGCCGGTTTGGCGCAAGTCTGTCCGCGCACGGTCAACGCCTGGCGGAGGCCCGGATCACGCTGCAGAAGCCCGTCGAGAACGGGCTGTCGCTCCTCAGCCGGCCCACGGTCCTGTTGCGATATTTCCCGCGACTCGCGACCGGTTACCACGACAAGCCGGCGGTCAACGAGTTGGCGATGTCGATCACCGACAACCTGACCGTCGCCGAGGCGTGGATCGGGGAGGGTGAACTGAATCTTCCGGAGGCGGAGGGCGAGGAGCTCCACGCGCTGGCGCCGAACCGCGTCGCGTCGGGATTCCGATTTTCGCTTTCCTATTCGGTCAGCGATCTGAAGATTCTTGAAGATTACGCGCCGTAGGTGACCGGTTTACGACTTTCCAGGCAACGGCGAGGCCTCCGGTCCCTCGCTTCGCCAAGAGGGTCTCCACGCATCCCATCCAGCGCCGCTTGGAGTCGATAAGCAAGACTGCGCCAAGTTCCCGTTAGCGGCTCTCGGACTCGGGCTGCGTGCTATCTATCTGGGAATAAAAGGCTAATTTTCATGAACGGCGAGCTGCCGCAAAACGAGACTTGGAAAAATTAACGGTTCAGAACACCACTTAACAAGCCAAATGAGCCGGTTTGAACCATCCTCGTACCCATACGAAGCGGCTGGGGCAGTAGTCGAGGATTGGATATGGACGGGCTTCCAAACACGGTACCGGATTCATCGTCGACGGCCGACTCGCAATTGCACTATGTGGCGAGCAGTCTGGCCCGGCTCGTCGAGACCGCCAGGCGTGAGCTCGAACGTGATCGGGAGGCCGCGAAAGCGTCGCTGGCCACAGCATCCACTATTCTGCAATCCGAGATCGAGCGTCATTCGGGCGCTCACGGCTGCAAGCCGGGCGCGCTGGCGGGCTGGCAGATCACCCGCGTGCGCGCTTATATCGAAAGGAATCTTCACCGCACGATCCACACCAGGGATCTCAGTGCTGTCGCGCGGCGAAGCCCGGCGCACTTCTCGCGTTCATTCAAACAGGCCTTCGGAGAACCACCGCATGCCTACGTGGTCCGGCGGCGGCTTGAAAAGGCCTGTCATTTGATGATCTCCAGTACGGATTCGCTCAGTGATATCGCGCTGGGCGTCGGCTTTTCGGACCAGGCGCACCTGTGCAGGCTTTTCCGGCAGGCTTTTGGTGAAAGTCCATCCAGCTGGCGTCGCGAACGCGAGGTCCCGTAGCACGGCTCCATGCCGGAGCCGGCAAGGTTGAGAAGATGCGATGAACGGTCAGAGCGGGAAAGTCCTGAGTTTCGGCCCCTTCGAACTGTCGATCGGCAGCAGACTCTTGACGAATGGAACGACCATCGTGCCGCTCGGAGCGCGTGCCATGGACCTGCTCATCATCCTCGTCGAACAGCCGAACAAGATCGTCAGTCGAAGGACACTGATCGAGGGCGTCTGGCCGGAGCGAGGAGCCGACCAGGTGAGCCTGAGAGTCCAGATATCGGCGCTTCGGAAGGCACTCGCTCAAAGCGATCCCGGCAGGCAATATATCGCCAACGTGCCGGGCCGCGGTTACAGGTTCACCGTGCCAATCAGTTCGTCCCCTCCGGCCATGGAGAATGAAGACGCCTCCCGGTGCCCGTTGCCCGTGCGTTTGGCCCGTACCGTCGGTCGAAAGCACACCATCGCCGCCATCCAGGCCAAGTTGGCCGCGCAGAGATTCGTAACGATTGTCGGACCTGGCGGCATCGGCAAGACGACGGTCGCCGTTGCCGTTGCCCACGAGATGCGCTCCATCTTCGACAGTTCAGTTCGCTTCGTGGACCTTGGTTCTCTCGGTAGCGCCGCGCTCGTCGCGCCTGCCGTGGCGGCCTCGTTCGGCTTGGCAATCCAGACCGACGACGTTGTCCCGACCCTGGTCGAACGCTTGCTGGAGGCTCCCACGCTCCTTGTTCTTGATGGTTGCGAACACGTCATCAATGGCGTTTCAACTCTTGCAGAGAAGTTATTTCAACGTGTCCCGACGCTGCACCTGCTCGCGACCAGCAGGGAGGCGATGCGCGTCGAAGGCGAATACGTCCATGAACTTCCCGCGCTGGCTTACCCTCCGGATAATGCGGAGGCCTCCGCCAAGGACGTTCTGCAATATCCCGCAGTTCAGATGCTGGTGGACCGTGTGCGGGCCGTACGAGGTCATTTTGAACTAACCGATAAGGATGCCCCGCTGGCGGCTGCGATCTGCCGCCGTCTCGACGGTATCGCGCTGGCGATCGAACTTGTCGCCGGCCGGGTGGACATTTACGGCCTCAGCAGAACCGCAAGCCTGCTTGACGATGGCCTCAATCTTTCATGGGTGGGGCGTCGAACTGCCAAGCCAAGCCATCGGACCTTGGATGCCACGCTGGAGTGGAGTTATGGGCTGCTTGACGAGGCGGAAAGACTTGTATTGAGCCGTCTTGCGGTTTTTTCGGGCGGATTCACGTTCGAGGCAGCGGTCGCGGTTGCCGCGGACGAGAAGGTCGACGAGTCGCGGGTCTCCGATTGCATCTGGGAGCTGCGGTCGAAGTCGATGATCGTCGCGCGTGGACATGAGTCGCGATTGCGCTTGCTCGACATCACCCGCACCTTTGCCGCGCAGCGGCTGCGTGAAAACCAGCAAGAAAACCTGTACCGGGGCCGGCACGCGCTCTACTTCAGCGATTTGTTCAGGCAGGGAGCGCGGACGGATGTGTCGGGCCGGCTGAGGGCGCTCGCGGTAGAAGTCGACAATCTCAGAGCCGCCATGGATTGGGCGTTTTCAGTCGAGGGCGACGCGAGAATTGGCGTGGAACTCGCTGCCGCGTCGGCGAGCACCTGGATGGGAATGGCGCTGCTCACCGAATGCCGCGAGCGGATGGCCAAAGCCGTGAGTCGGCTCGACGCCGTCAATTCAGGCACGCGCCAGGAAATGATCATTCAATCGGCGCTCGCGAGCTGCATGATGTTTACGGCGGGATTGACGGAAGATTCCTACGCGACCTGGACCAAAGCGCGTGGCCTTGCCGAGAGCCTCAACGACGTCGAATATCAGATGGACTCCCTGCTTGTTCTCTGGGCTCACCAAATACGACTTCCAAGTTACGCCGAAGCGATCGAACTGGCGGAACGTTGCGGCGATGTCGCGGAAGGGATGGGCGATCGCGGGGCTGTTGCGACGGCCAACTACATGCGCGGCGTCAGCTACCATCATACCGGGCGACTGTCGCAAGCTGAAAGCTGTCTGGAGTTGTCGCTGCATCGCGATGATGAAGCTACGCGCCGATCTCTCATCAATCGATTTGGCTACGATCGCAAGGTCGACGCAATGGGCGTTTTGGCGAATTTGGCTTGGCTGCGCGGCTCTGCCGATCACGCGCGGCGGCTCAATCAGATGTCAATCGCCGAGGCGCGCCAACTCGACCATGCGGTGCCGCTTTGTGTGGCGCTGGCGTGGGCAGGCTTCGACATGCATCTGACGAGTCCTGATGACGCAGAGACAAAAGCGCTCGCCGACGAACTCGTCGAGCACGCCGGCAAACACTCCGTCGAGAGCTATCACGGCTTCGGCCTCAGCCTGCAGGCCCTCTGCAGAGTCCGCCGGGGAGATACCGAAGTCGCGACGACGACGCTCTATTCCGGTCTGGAGAAGCTGTCCGCGTCGCGCTACGGGGTATTCAACTGGATTTTCCAGGCGGAGTTTGCCAGATCCATGGCCGATGCCGGCCGGGCGCAGCAAGGACTTGAGATTTTCGACCGGGCAAAGATCGACCTTGTTCAAAACCACTGGTACGCTCCGGAACTGCGCCGCATCAGGGGCGAACTGGCCCTGAGCAACAACGAGGGAGCTGTGGCCTGCCGACAATACTTCCTCAGCGCGCTCGAGTTGTCGGCCGAGCAAGGGAGTTTGTCGTGGGCGCTCAGGACTGCGACAAGTCTTACGATCGCTGAAAAGTCCATGACGAGAAGGGAGGCGGCGCACGACGCCTTGCGGGCGACTCACGGGAAGTTCCGCGAAGGACTCGACACTTTCGACCTGAAGTTGGCCACGCGGGTCTTGAACGGGTCATATTGGCGCGATGGCCTCACCGGGGTGGCACGCTGACAGGCTATGCCGGTCAAGGTTCCGGTTGACAGTTTTGTGTTCCGGGGGCGTATTTGCGTCAGACCGACGACGAAGCGATCGTCGAAGTCGTGGCGGAGTCTGCTATGCCGGCAGAACGAATGGGCTTACCGAGCGCAGCGCGGGTTCTGTTCGGTCCTTTCGAGCTGAGTACTGCGGAGCGCTCCCTAAAGAAAGCGGGCGAGGTCGTTCCGGTCGGCGGGAGGGCATTCGACATCCTCGCGGCCCTGATCGACAGGGCCGGGGAGGTCGTCAGCAAGGGCGAACTGATCGCGAAGGCATGGCCCGACGTTATCGTCGAAGAAGGGAGCCTTCGCGTCCATTTGTCAGCGCTCCGCAAGGCGCTTGGAGACGGGCAGTTCGGAACCAAGTACGTCGCAAATGTGCAGGGACGCGGTTACTGCTTTGTCGCCCCCATCGTGCGACAGGCTGACGATCATGACCACGGCAACAGATCTTCGAGCCTTTCGAATCTGCCGCCACCGCTCAGCCGCATGATCGGTCGTGATGATGCCGTTCGTGACATCCGAACCGTGCTCAAGTCGCAGCGGCTGACGTCCATTCTGGGTACGGGGGGCATCGGCAAGACGACGGTGGCTCTCGCGGTCGGACACGCCGCTTTGGTGGATTTCACAGGTCAGGTGTTCTTCGTCGATCTTTCAGGTGTCAAAGACAAAGAGCAGGTCATCGGCGCGGTGGCTACCGCGATCGGGCTCGATCCCCGGTTTGTTGATCCGGAAGAAGCGCTGATAAGGTCCCTGAGCCGTCGAAGGGCCCTCGTCATTCTCGATAGCTGCGAACATCTCATCGAAACGACGGCGGAAATCGCCGATTGGATCTTCCACCGTGCTCCGGGCATCAGCATGCTAGCGACCAGTCGAGAGGCGCTGCAGATCGCGGGCGAGCACGTATTTCGCCTTCGTCCCCTTGGTTGCCCACCAGAACGACCCGGACAGGCCGCGGCTGAGGTGCTTTGCTATCCCGCCGCACGGTTGTTCGTCGAGCGTGTCGGCGCGCGGGCGAACGATTTCTCGCTCAGCGACGACGACGCTCCGATTGTCGCCGAGATCTGCCGCAAGCTCGATGGCATCGCACTGGCGATCGAGCTTGCCGCTGGGAGGGCCGCCATTTTCGGTGTGAGGGACACGATCGCGAGGCTGGGTTCACGGCTCGATCTCCTGAAGTTCGGCCGGCGAACCGCGAATCCAAGGCACCAAACGCTCAGGGCCACGCTGGACTGGAGCCACGACCAGCTTTCGGAAGCGGAACGAGTCCTTTTGCGACGTGTCGCAATTTTCGTGGGGCATTTCACCCTGCAGGCGGTGCTCGCAGTCGGGCAGGAAGAGGGCATAGACAAGCCCGAGACTGTGGCGGCGTTGGGAAATCTCGTCAATAAATCCCTGATCGGGGTTTGGACCAACTGGCGCGGACCGTTCTACCGGCTGCTTGATACGACGCGCGCCTACGCTCTGGAGAAGTTGGCAAGCAGCGGTGAGCATGATTCTATTGCGGAGCGGCACGCGAGCTTCGCGATTCAAATGCTGGAAAGCAACCCGGCCAATCTCCTCGATTTGGAGTCGGCGGAAGCTCCAGCCAATGCCGTGCAAGACTATCTTGGAAACATCCGTGCCGCGCTTGTGTGGAGCTTTGGTCCCAATGGGAGCGACCCCATAGCCACAAAATTGGCGGCGGTGGCTTCGCAAGCATTTCTCGCCATGTCGCTCTTTTTGGAATGCCGAAACTGGATGGAGAAGGCCATCGATCGTATGACGCCGGATTGCGATCCTCGGAATCAGATGGAAATCCACGCCTCGCTTGCGCTCTCGCTGATGTTCACCGCGGGCAACAGTGAGAAGGTTCACGACGCCTTCAAAACGGCGTTGATGTTCGCCGAGCGCCGCGGAGATGCCCACCAGCAGCTGCGTCTGCTCAGTGGGCTCTCGATGTATCTCCATCGCACAACCGACACTGCCGGTAGTCTTGAACTCGCGCTGCGCAGCGAAACTGTCGCGAACAAGACTGGAAATCCGGAAGATGCGGCAATCGCGGATTCGATGCTGGGAGGAGCGTACCACATGCTGGGCGACCACCACCGCGCGCAGCAGCACCTCGAGCGGGCACTGCGTAGCTCGCCGTCCTCCCGTCGGTTCAACGCCACTCGGTATCTGTTTGATCTACGCACCACATCGCTGTTCAGGCTTACCCGATCGCATTGGTTCGCAGGCAATCTCGACAAGGCCGCCTATTGCGCTGAAAGGAGCATCGAGGAAGCTGAAGCATCGGATCATCCGATCGCCCTGTGTCGCGCGCTTGCCCAAACGATGCCGTTCTATTTTTGGATCGAGGACATGGAGCAGGTCGAACGGAACCTCTCCAGGCTTGAGTACACCGCCGGGAAATATTCGTTGGCGCCATTCCGGGCAGGCGCCATGGGACTTAAGGGTCGCTATCTGATCCGCCTCGGCCAAACAATGGACGGTATGAGGCATCTGCAAGATAGTCTGGAAGAGCTTCGGAATTTGCGTTACGAAATGCTCGTCACGGATTGTATCTCCGAACTGGCAGTCAGCCTCGCAAAACAAGGCGGACATGCGAAAGCGCTGGCTCTCCTCGACGAGTCGATTGCGACGCAGCTTGCTGCCAAGAGGCTACTTCACCTTCCTGCTCTGTTCTTGGCGAAGGGTTTGGCGTTTCTGTCTGCGGAATTACCGGAGAATATTTCGGCTCAGGAATATCTGGAGGAGGCGATGAGGCTGGCCGCGAACCAGTCGGCGCTTTCATTCGAGTTGCGGGCAGGATTGGGACTTGCGCGTCTTTGGATTGATCAGGGTCGAGCCCGGAAAGCACATGATCTTATCTTGCCCATCTACAATCGATTTGCTGAAGGTCTCGCGACGCCAGACCTCACTCTGGCGAAGCGAATGCTTGAACAGACCGGCGCGCTGCGACGCAACAGGCGGGGGGCGGCGCAATCGTCCAGCGGATAGAGCTTTGAGCCAAATCTCGTCTTGAGCTGGAGCAAGCGTTGGCAGCTGCGCCTGTGCTGGCCGGATCGCTGGGCTTAATTTCACTCGGTGGTGACCAGGCCCAACGTCTGCGCGCGCGACACGGCTTGGGCGCGCCTTTCAACGCCGAGCTTGGTGAACATGTTCTTGAGATGTGTCTTCACGGTCTCGGGACCGATATCGAGGTTCCGAGCAATTTCCTTGTTCGACATTCCGTGCGCGATCAGCTTGAGGATGTCGGTTTCGCGCGCGCTCAATGTGCCCGGAGCACTGGAAGAAAGCCCAAAATGATTTTGCGGTGCCCGGTGGGAGGCGGCCAGGATCCGATCGACAAAGGACAGTAGACCCTCGTTGAGATCTGCCCTTTCATGAACCATCTCGAGAAGCTCGGCAATGACCGGTGCCTCGTCCAGAATGGTCCGATAGAGACCGGCTCCAGCGCAAGCTGTGAGAATCCGGCGAAAGCGGTTTGCCGCCTCCGCGGCTTTGCCGAGGCTGAGCTGAACCGCCGAGAGACATATCGCGCTTTGGATGACGAACTGGCGATTCTGCACAGCTTCGGCTTCACGCTGGACCTCCTGCAGGATCAGGGCGGATTCCTCGAGACGCGCTTGCCTTCTCAGCAGATGAGCGTGGGCCAATTTGTGGTACCAATGGATTTCCGACCAGGCACAAGGCCTCGGCGCCGGGTGCTGTCGCGCAAGGCGCTCGAGGCGGCCGACGCAAGCGGCACCTTCATGAGCGCGGCCGTCGTTCAGGTGGAGTCGTGCTTGTTCCGCTATGGCGGCTGCCGCCAACCGTCCCCAGCCCCGGGCCGCACCCTGGTTTTCGGCTCGCTCCAGGATCGTGTGGGTCCGTTCGTCGTTCCTCCGCGCGGCGGCGACCCTGGCCATGACGAAATATGCGCTCCATACGCAGTCCAGCATCGTCCCGGCGCTGATCAGCTGTGCGCGATCGATGACCAATGCCTCCGCCGCGTCGAGCTCGCCCTGTTCGTAAAGCAGGCGCGCAATCAGACTTGCCGGCAAAGCCGCCGCGACCGAGTTCGGCCCGACGTGCTGTTCGGAAATCCGCAAGCCCTCGCGATAATAGCCCTGCGCCGCGGTGAGACGCAGCTGTCGCTCCTCCGCGAGCCCCTGAAGGCAGCGGCGATACACCGACGCAAATACGTTCCTCCGGTCTTCTTCCTGTGAAAATGGGATCCATGGCGTCGCATAGAACTGTTTGAGATCGCCGGCTTTCATGTGACTGAAGCGGAGGACGTTCGAGGCAACGTTCGCAGTCCATGGATCGCGCGACTTATTGATACACTCCTGAGCCAGCGGCCGCGCCCGCTCGCTGTCGTCCGTTATCGCAATCGCAACCGCACGGATGGCCTGGCAGTCGTGCAGCAGATCGCTCTCGGGCGACTGAGTCGTTGCGATATCGTGCTCGATTTCGGCCGCGAGCTGGAGCGCCTCGTCGGAGCGCAGGGCCAGTGCCAATCCCCAGGCGATCGCCGTCCGAACCTCGGATTGACCTCGCATGAGATCATCCGGGAACAGGCGTTTCCATTCAAGCAAGGTGAACAAGTCACCCTTCTTTATCAAGGCCATCGCGCAGTTCTTGATCCAGCTGATCGCTCGATTCGAATCGCCGGCCGCGATCGCGTGTTGGACCGCTTCAGTCCACAATTGCTGGGAAGCATGCCAAAGAGCCGCCCGCCGATGCAGCTCGGGGATCTCATTGCCGCGGTCGACCTCCAACCGCTGGCCCAGATATTCGGCAAGAAGCATATGGTAACGATACCAGACGCCTCCGTGATCGATCGGGGTGAGAAGCATCTGCCGCTGCGCCAGCGACGCCAGGATCGCGCGAGCCGAGCTCTCACCGGTGACGGCTTCGCACAATGGACCAGAGAGCCGGTCGAGGATGGCCGTTCGGAGCATGAAGTCCACGACCTCGGTCGGAAGCCCATCCAGGAGCTCCGACAAATAGGCAGCGATTGGACGCTGCAAGCCCGAGAGATTGTGGACGTATTCCTTCAGCTCGGATCCCGACCGGGACGGCATCGACGCGATAATGCGCAAGGCCGCGGGCCAACCCTCGGTCTTTCGTTGCAGCAGCTGGACATCAGCCGATTCCAGAACACCGGGCTTCGTGCGCTCGAAGAAGGCTTCCGCCTCCTCTAGATCAAACCGAAGCCCGGCGGCATCGATCTCGAGCAACTTGTTCTGTGCACGCAGCGTTGCGAGGGGCAGGTGAGGTTCGGCGCGGGTCGTGATCACCACGTGACAGTGGGATGGAGCATGCTTCAGGAAGTACGCAACCGATTGATGGATCCGGGAATCGCTGAGCCAATGATAATCCTCGAGAAACAGGTAGACCTCATCCTCGACCTCAGCCAGGTCGTTGATCAGGGTCGACAGGATCGTCGCCGGGTCGATCAGATTGTTTTCGAGGATCAGCTCGATGGTCCTGGCACCTGCGCCTTGACAGGCGTGCTGCAGGGCTTGGGATACGTAGAACAGGAACCGTGTGGCCTCGTCGTCATCGGAATCGACGGTGAGCCACGCAACGGAATGGCCGCGCTGTTCGAGCAGCTCAGCCCAAGCGGCCGCCAGCGAGGTCTTGCCGAAGCCGGCGGGCGCCTTGATGACGCCCAGTCGCTTGGTCGGAAGCTCGGACAATAAGGCCAGGAGTCGCGGACGCGCGACCAACCCAAGAGGTCGGGCCGGCACGATCTTGGTGGTCAGGAACGGCGGCTGTCCTCCGCCGACCATGGTGCTGCCCGCCCCCACTGCAAAACGCCTCGAGCGCGGCTCGATCAAGGGGTCCCCCTACGTGCACCTGGCCTTCCCCCATTCGGGGGATGATGCCAACGCTGCAATTGTACGACCCCTATAGGCGCCAGGGAAGGGCCGGCTGGCTCTCGGTTACCGAAAACCGGAACGCGTAAAGCCAAAGGCCCGCGACCAAGAGGTTTGCCAATGCCGGACAGGCGAAGGAATTACGACAGGAGCTGCGCCGGATTGCCAAGCCGGGACCGATTTTGTTGCCCCTACCGGTTCGTCGTAGCGCCCCGGTCATCACCGGAAGGTGATCGGCCGCGGCTCGCCTCCTTCGTTCGATCTACCCTGTTTCCGCGCGGTCCGTGCCAAAGCACGAGACATGCCTATGTTGGGCTGAGCACCATGTCGAGCGATAGTGTCCCTACCACGCTGAAGTTTGGACCTTTTGAACTTTCAACCCGGGAGAGGGTCCTGCGGCGCGACGGTGTGGTGCTTCCCCTCGGCAGCCGGGCGCTCGATATTCTGATCTATCTCGCCGAACGTCCCGGCGAGGTCATTGGAAAGAAGCAGCTGATCGATCAGGTCTGGTCGGATGTCAACGTGGAGGAGGGGAGCCTCCGAGTCCATGTCGCCGCCATTCGCAAGGCGCTCGCGGATGGGCAATTCGGTAACCGCTATGTCGCGAACGTGCAGGGAAGAGGTTATTCCTTCGTTGGCCAGGTCGCTCCGATTGAAGACGGTGCGATCGACAGACGCGATCGCGGCCAGAACGAGGTTGGGCTGCCTGCGCAGCTGCTCAGGATGATCGGGCGAGACCCGGTTCTCGACGATGTCAAGGATCGGATTCGAAATGACCGGTTCGTGACCTTGCTAGGTCCCGGTGGAATTGGGAAGACGACCGTTGCCGTCGCCGCCGGTCACGCGATGGCGGAGGAGTTCAACGCGGGGGTCTATTTCGTTGACCTGGGAAGCCTGACTGACCCGCGTCACGTTCCGGCTGCTGTCGGAACCTCGTTGGGGCTTGCCTTGAAAGCGAAGGATGCAACGGCCGAGCTGCTGGACGCGGTCCGTTCGAAAAGGCTGCTCGTCATCCTCGATAACTGTGAGCACCTGATCGACACGGTTGCTTCGCTCGCAGAGCGCCTGTTTCAGGAAGCGCCTCAAGTACACGTATTGGCGACGAGTCGCGAATTGTTGAGGGTGGAGGGAGAATATTGCTATCGCATTCTCCCCCTCGATTTTCCTCTGGGCTCCTTGCAAGCGACAAGCGCGATGCTGCGCTATCCGGCGGTACAGCTGTTTGCGGAGCGGGTCGCGGCGAAAGGGGGGGATTTCGTTCTCACCGACGCCGAGGCGCCGTACGTCGCCGAGATCTGTCGAAAACTGGATGGTGTCCCGCTCGCAATTGAATTGGCCGCCGGCCGAGTGGCCGCGCTGGGCATCAAGAATACCGTCACTAGCCTGGTATCGCGGCTGGAATTGCTGAAATTGGGGCGAAGGACGTCTGTCCCTAGACAGCGGACGCTCAGGGCGACGTTGGATTGGAGCTACGATCTGCTGTCCGACATCGAAAGGATTGTCTTCCGGCGAATTGCTCCTTTCGTCGGTCATTTCCCCCTGGAGGGCGCGCATTATGTCGCTGGCGAACTCGGCTCAAGCGATGGCGAGATTTTCGACGCGATCGCAGGTCTGGTGGAGAAGTCATTGCTGACGACCCGGATTGACGAAACCCAGGTCCTGTATCGATTGCTGGACACGACGCGGGCGTACGCACTCGAAAAACTGGAGTTGCATACCGAACTGGACACCGCTCTCCTGCGGCATGCGCAATACATCACGGAACACCTCGAATCGCGAAGAGAGGTCTTGGCGACCCAGGCGAGGGCCGAGAGAGTGGCGTTTTATTCAAGCCAACTGGGCAACGCCCGCGCAGCGCTGGAATGGAGCTTTGGGCCGCACGGCGACGACGAGATCGCGACCCGGCTTGCTGCCGCATCCACGCAGCTGTTTCTGGAACTGGCGTTGATGATCGAATGCCAAGTCTGGGCAGAGCGCGCGATCACGCGCTTGGGCGATCACCATTGACCGATCTGTCGGCGTCCAGCTTTTTGAACCCCTACCGTGCCGTCGCGGCCGGCCTGAGGGGACAATGGCTACTCCTCCAAAATGATCTCGGCGGGGGAATTCCAATCGTGACGCCCGATATGATTCGAATGTCGAAATCGCGCCGCTGGATCACCGCCAGATCTGGCGTGATCTGGGCTGTCAAGCCCCTATCGAAAAATATTCATGTTCCTTTTCTGTTTGAATCATAGTAAAAGACCGGGTGTGTCGCGCCGCGGGACGCGAACTCATGTTCGAATTGGGACACTCGTCATGCCCGGGCTAAAGCGCGAAGCGCGTCTTCGCGCAGATGTCCCGGGGTTCCATGTCTTTCTTTCTCGATGAGAGCAAAGACGTGGATGGCCGGTACGAAGCCGGCCATGACGAAAACTGAAATCTTGCTCGGCTGTTTGAAAAGTGCATCGGAAATTTGTAGGGTGGACAAAGCCATCGGGTCGCGCGAATGCGCGAACCGATGACGTGCCCACCAACTTAATCCAACACGGGAACCTGGATGCCCCTGTTTCCGCCCCTGTATTAACAGGGCTTAACAGGCGAAAAGGTGTGGTCCTGCGGAGACACAACCAATCGCCTGGACAGCCCTGCTTTTCGGGATGGTTCCGGTTGGTCAACAGCAAGGTGCGCCGCCATGAGCAAGAAGGTCGCCGATATCATCGTTGAGACGTTGGAGAGCGCGGGCGTCAAGCATTGTTACGGCGTCGTGGGCGACACGCTCAATCTTGTCGCGCACGCCATTTGCGGTTTCCCTCGAGGTGGGCGCCGGAGCGGCTCAATGATCCATCAGTGCTTTGTTGTTAACGCTCGATCCAAACAGTCATGCCCGGCTCGAGGCCTGCCGGCTCTCCCTCCGGGTCGAGGCGCAAGCGCAGCGTATTGCGGTCATGATCGCCAATCACCCGTTCGGCCTGCCACGTGGCAAACGTTCCGAGCGGCTGCAATTCGGTGATGACGGCTTTGATCGCGCCATCGGCGCCGCTCCGCATCGTGCTCACTGTTTCCCCCATCGTGAGATCACTGAGATGGTCTTCGCGCACATTGAACGAGAGCCATTGCTTGCCCGCCGCCTCGACCGCCAGGATCGGTTGACCCGCCCGGACATTCTCGCCCACCTCTGCGGCGATGACGCTGACCACGCCGTCGGCTGGAGCGCGCAAGATCATCTTTTCAAGACGGCGTTCGAGCACGGCGACCGCGGCGGCCGCGGCCTGCACCTGCGCGTCGGCGATCGCGCGTTCCTCCCGCGTCGGGCCCGCCACGGCCGCATCGTAATTGGCCTGGGCCTCCGCCACATCGGCGCGCGCGCTTGCAGCTTCGTTTTCGGCCTGGTCAAGCGCCTGCTGGGGTTCAAAGCTCTGGCGTGCCAGCG
>NZ_JBEKXH010000049.1:0-24150 GCF_049512235.1 Bradyrhizobium sp. | reverse complement strand
CAAGATCGCGACCACCGCGGGCACCCATATGCTGATCGCGTCCGGCAAGATCGAGCATCCGCTGCGGGCGATAGCGGACGGCGGGCGCTGCACCTGGTTCCTGACGCCGGCCAATCCGGTGACCGCGCGCAAGCGATGGATCGCCGGCTCGCTGGAGCCCAAGGGCACGCTGACCATCGATGCCGGCGCGGTCAGCGCGCTGCGCGCCGGCAAGAGCCTGTTGCCGGCCGGCGTGATCCGGGTCGACGGCCTGTTCGCCCGCGGCGACGCGGTGGTGGTGCGCGGCCCCGACACCCATGAAATCGGCCGCGGCCTCGTCGCCTATGACGCCGACGACGCCGTCAAGATCAAAGGCCGCTCTTCGCCGGATGTGATGATGATCCTCGGCGTCAGCGGGCGGGCGGAAATGATCCACCGCGACGATCTCGTGATCGGGCCGCGTCAGGTCGATCCGGCTTGATCTTCATTGCATGTCTTCGGCATCGACGTCCCGCCAGCCGCTCATCCCGCGAACGACTTCAATACCGTCGGGTACTGGCTCATAAAAGATGATGTAGTTTCCGACGGGGAAGCTACGCAGGTTCAGCGCCAAGTCGTTTCGCGCGCGACCGGCGAGCGGCATCTGCGCCAGCATCTCAAAAGCCTCTTCGACGCGGTCAAGCAATGCATCGGCAGCCTTTACGCTGTCGTTGGCGATGAAGCGCCAGATCGTGCTAAGATCGACCTCCGCTTGCGGACTTTTGCGTGGCCTATTGGCCATTCTTCGCAGCCAGCCGCTTTCGTCCTTCGGCTTTGATCCGTTCGAACATGTCGCCAATCTCTTCCGCCGGCCCGCTGTCGAAACCCTTCTGGATTTCGGCCCGCAACGCTTCCAGTTTTGCCTTGCGGCGTTCCTCGCGCTCTTCAATCAAGCGCAATCCGTCGCGCATGACTTCGCTGGCCGTGCTGTAGCGGCCGCTTTCGATCAGGCTCGCGATGAAATCCTCGAAATGCTTGCCGATGCTGTAGCTCGTCGCCATGATCGCCTCCTGACTACCTCATAAAGTAATACTTTATGATATCGGCCGCAACTACGCGGCAGTCCCCATACTCTCATGTCGCCGGGCGTTGGCCAGCGATCGTTGCTCGCAAAACCGGGATTTCCGTGCTAGGACAACGTCCTAACAGACTTGGGTGACCGGGGCAAAAGTAGGAACTGACATGACCGCGCCGCTGAAGGCCGTCGACGGCAACGCCGATTTGACCGCCCTGATGACCGAGCTTGCCAGGAGCGCCCGCGCCGCCGCGCGGGTGCTGGCGCTGGCGTCCCCCGAACAGAAGAACCAGGCGCTGGACGCAATCGAGCGCGCCATCCGCGGCCATACATCCGCGATCCTCGCCGCCAATGCCGAGGATGTCGCGGACGCCCGCGCAGGCGGCGAAAGTGCTGCCTTCATCGACCGGCTGACGCTGACACCGGCGCGCATCGATGCGATGGCCGATGGCGTCGCGACCGTGCGCGCGATCAAGGATCCCGTCGGCGCCGTGACCGAGAGCTGGCAGCGCCCGAATGGCATGACCATCGAGCGGGTGCGGGTGCCGCTCGGCGTGGTCGCGGTGATCTTCGAAAGCCGCCCCAACGTCGCCGCCGACGCCGGCGTGCTGTGCCTGAAGTCGGGCAATGCGGTCGTCCTGCGCGGCGGCTCGGACAGTTTCCGCTCCTGCCGCGCGATCCATCACTGCCTGGAGCTGGGCTTGCGCGAAGCCGGCCTGCCCGAGGCCGCGATCACGCTGGTGCCGACCCGCGACCGGGCGGCGGTCGGGTTTCTGCTGAGCGGATTGAACGGCGGTATCGATGTGATCGTACCGCGCGGCGGCAAGAGCCTCGTCGCCCGCGTCGAGGCCGAGGCCCGCGTGCCGGTGTTCGCGCATCTGGAAGGCGTCAACCACGTCTATGTCGATCATGCCGCCAATCTTGAAATGGCGAAGTCGATCGTATTGAACGCCAAGATGCGCCGTCCCGGCGTCTGCGGCGCCGCCGAAACCCTGCTGGTCGATCGCGCCGGCGCATCGACCACACTCAAACCGCTGGTCGAGATGCTGATCGATGCCGGCTGCGAGGTACGCGGCGACGACGCCGTGCAACGCGCCGACGTCAGGGTGAAGCCGGCCACCGAGCAAGACTGGGACACCGAATACGAGGATGCGATCATTGCCGCCAAAGTGGTCGACGGCGTCGACGCGGCGATCGCGCATATTCACAGCCACGGTTCGCACCACACCGATGCGATCGTGACCGAGGACACGGCTGCCGCCCGCAAATTTCTCAACGAGGTCGACTCGGCGATTGTGCTGCATAATGCATCGACGCAATTTGCCGATGGCGGCGAATTCGGCTTCGGCGCGGAAATCGGCATCGCCACCGGGAAATTTCATGCCCGCGGCCCGGTGGGCGCCGAGCAACTGACCAGCTTCAAATACCGCGTCCACGGCACCGGACAGACCCGACCGTGAACGCCGCAGCGTTTTTCGGCCAAAGCCTGCCCCGGACCCGAACCGGTTCGCATGAAGAAAACGCGTCAAACTTCAACGACAGGGCATCGGGCCCGCGGTGGTTCGTTTGAGTAGAGCTGCGGTCGCATCGCAATCGGTTTACCGGGCGATCCCGCCCTTTGCCCAGGGCATGCGCATCGGCCTGCTCGGCGGCTCGTTCAATCCGCCGCACCTCGCGCATCGCGCCATCAGCCTGTTTGCGATCAAGCGGCTGCGGCTCGATCGGGTTTGGTGGCTGGTGACGCCGGGCAATCCGCTCAAGCAACCCGGGGCCTTGCGCGATCTCAACCAGCGCGCGGAAGCCGCACGTCAATTGGCCCGAGACCCGCGCATCGAGGTTAGTTGTCTCGAATCCGTCATCGGAACACGGTACACGATCGACACAGTCACCTATTTGCGCCGCCGCACCTCCGGCGTGCGCCTGGTGTGGGTCATGGGCGCCGACAATCTCGCGCAATTTCATCGCTGGCAAAGCTGGCGGCGCATCGCCTCGGAGATGCCGTTTGCCGTGGTCGATCGTCCGCCGCAGAGCTTTCATGCGCTCGCCGCGCCGGCGGCCCGGGCGCTGGCGCGCTATCGCCTGCCCGAGAATCAAGCCGGCCAGCTGGCAGATCTGCGCCCGCCGGCCTGGGTCTTTCTGACCGGCATGAAACTGGACCTGTCGTCGACGGGTCTGCGGAACCCGGACGGCAGCTGGAGAACAAAATGAGGCGCGATGCCCTCGAAGCGAAACCCCGGCGTTCGGGGCACTGGATTCGAGTGACTGGAATATTGAAACTCTTAACCCCACATGCGTAGAATAACCTAGGCGGGCCCGAGGATTCGGCGTTCGCGATACAGTGAAAGGAATGGTCCCTGGCAACATCTGTATTGTCCAAGTCTGTTTTACCCAAGAGCGCACGTAAAACATCGACACCCGCTGCGGCCTTGCAGGCGCAACCCGACGCCGACAAGACCCTGAATATGATCCTCTCCCGCCTCGACGATATGAAGGCGGAAGAAACGGTCACCATCGACCTTCGAGGCAAATCCGCATTTTCCGACTACATGATCGTCACCTCGGGCCGGGCCAACCGGCACGTCGGCGCGATCGCTGAAAATGTCGCCAAGGGTCTCAAGGAAACCGGCATCAAAAGCATCCACATCGAGGGCTTGCCCAACTGCGACTGGGTGCTGATCGATTCCGGCGACGTGATCGTGCACGTATTCAGACCCGAGGTTCGCGAATTCTACAATCTAGAGCGGTTGTGGACGCAGGGCCCGACGGCGGCGAAGACGATCTAGGTTATCGAGCCGATCCCTGCCGGCTGCGGCGCGTCGTTGCGCGAGCCGCATATTGTGCCAGCGCATGCGCTCGGACCGGACCGGGGCCGGATTCGCGCCGGTGCCCTCAGGACCGGCAAATCTATTGATTTGGATCATTTTCTGCGGCAAACCGGCTTTCGCCCCGGATCAAGTCCGGGGCTTGCCGGGCCGGAAATCTACCTTCATGCGCCTAGTCGTCATTCCGATCGGCCGGCTGAAGCAGGGTCCGGAGCGGGAGCTGACAGAGCGCTATCGCGAACGGTTCGACGAGATCGGCCGCAAACTCGGTTTTCGCGGCCTCGAAATCCAGGAAATTCCTGAAAGCCGCGCCCGCGATACGGCAACCCGGATGGCTGAGGAAGCCGCTGGTATTTCGGCCGCAATCCCGGCCAAATCGGTGCTGGTGGCGCTCGACGAGCGCGGGGAAAATATCGACAGCGCCACCTTTGCCCGCCAACTTGGCCGCTGGCGGGATGAACAGGCCGCCAACACTATTTTTGCGATCGGCGGCGCGGACGGACTTTCGCCTGAATTGCGGCGCAAGGCAAAGTTGGTAATGGCGTTCGGCACCGCGACCTGGCCGCATCAAATGGTTCGCCTGATGCTGCTGGAGCAGCTATACCGGGCCGCGACCATTTTGGCCGGCCACCCTTATCACCGCGCATAGACCCCGCCAGCGGAACCTTTGGAAGGCGCCGATCGATTAGATGCAGTCAACGCGGAACATTCATTCGGACCCTGATACCATCCGCCGTGGTCGGCCATCCGCAACCCGCGTTCGGCGATCCATCTTGGCATTGTCCGCGGCCCTGGCCATGTTCGGTCCTTGGACCGCATTTGCGCAAATCGCGGCTGCGGTACCCGTCACAACGGGCGACGCCGCACCCGACGCCATCAAACAGCGTGAGCAGGAACTCGAAGCCACCCGGGCGCAGCAAAAAAACGCCGCGGAATCCGAGCAGAAGCTCAAGGCCGATATCGCGGCGATCGGCCAGGACCGCAGCAAGCTCACGGCCCAGTTGATCGACATCGCAGCCCAGGTCCGCAGCGTCGAGACCAAGATAAGCGACGCCGAAGCGCGGCTGCGCCCGCTCGATGCACGTGAGCTGCAGGTCCGCAGTTCGCTCGATTCGCGTCGTTCGGAGATTGTCGAAGTGCTGGCGGCCTTGCAACGCGTGGGCCGCCGCTCGCCGCCGGCACTCCTGGTGCGGCCGGACGACGCGCTGCAATCGCTCCGCGCCGCCATGCTGTTGGGATCGGTGGTGCCGGCACTCCGGGCACGTGCCGAGAAGCTGGCCGCTGACCTCGGCGAGCTGGTTGCGCTGCGCAAGACCATCGCCACCGAGCGCGACCAACTTGCGGCCGACCGCGACAACTTCAGGACGGACCAGACCAGGCTGGCCGCGCTGATCGATGAGCGGCAGCGCCAGCAGAGTTCGATTGAAAAGGACATGGAAGCCGAGGGCGCGCGTGCCCTCGCACTGTCCCGGCAGGTCGACAGCCTGCAGGGCCTGATCGCCAAAATGGAGCAGGATCTGAACAGCGCCGCCAGGGCGGCGACAACCGCCAGCCTGCAGGGCGCCCCGGCTACGCTGAACGGAAAGCCCAATCTGGAGGCACTCAAGGACCCGGCGCGGTTGAGCCCGGCCATTGCTTTTGCTTCTGCCAAGGGCTTATTTGCGTTACCGGTTAACGGCGTCAAGATTCGCGAATTCGGCGGTTCCGATGGCGCGGGCGGCCTGGAAAAGGGCATTTCCCTGGCAACCCGGGCCGGCGCCCAGGTCACAACACCGTGTGATGGCTGGGTTGTCTATGCCGGGCCGTTCCGCAGTTACGGACAACTCTTGATCCTCAACGCCGGTGGCGGGTATCATGTGTTGATCGCCGGGATGGAGCGCATTTCGGTTAACATCGGCCAGTTTGTACTTACGGGGGAGCCGGTGGCGACCATGGGGTCAGCTTCTCAGGTTGCCTCTCTGCTAGCGACCAACGCTGGTCAGCCCGTGCTCTATGTCGAGTTCCGTAAGGACGGCACTCCAATTGATCCAGGCCCATGGTGGGCCGCAAATGAAGGCGAAAAGGTTCGCGGATGATGCGCAAGACTTCTGTAATTCTCCTCAGCGCCGCCACCGGCGCAGCACTGACGCTGTTCGTTACCCAACCGCGCGCCGTGCTGATGGGATCGAGCGCGCGCGCCGCGACCTCGGACACCTATCGCCAGCTCAATTTGTTTGGCGATGTGTTCGAGCGCGTCCGCAGCGACTACGTCGAGAAGCCCGATGACGGCAAGCTGATCGAATCCGCCATCAGCGGGATGCTGTCCGGCCTCGACCCGCATTCGAGCTATATGGATGCCAAGAGCTTCCGCGACATGCAGGTTCAGACCCGCGGCGAATTCGGCGGGCTCGGCATCGAGGTCACCATGGAAGATGGCCTGATCAAGGTCGTCTCGCCCATCGATGACACGCCGGCGTCCAAGGCCGGCATCATGGCCAACGACATCATCACCAATCTCGACGACGAGGCGGTGCAGGGCCTCACCCTCAACCAGGCCGTCGAGAAGATGCGCGGGCCGGTCAATACCAAGATCAGGCTGAAGATCGTCCGCAAGGGGCAGGACAACCCGATCGACGTCACGTTGGTCCGCGACAACATCCACGTCCGCTCGGTGCGCGCCCACGTCGAAGCCGACGATATCGGCTATATCCGCATCACGACGTTCAACGAACAGACCACCGAAGGCCTGAAGAAGGAAATCGGCAGTCTGACCAACCAGATCGGCGACAAGCTGAAAGGCTTCGTCATCGACCTGCGCAACAATCCCGGCGGCTTGCTGGAAGAAGCGGTGACAGTTTCCGATACCTTCCTGGATCGCGGCGAGATCGTCTCTACCCGCGGCCGCAACCCCGAGGAAACCCAGCGCCGCACCGCGCATCCCGGCGATCTGACCAAGGGCAAGCCGTTGATCGTTCTGATCAACGGCGGCTCGGCATCGGCCTCGGAAATCGTCGCCGGCGCGCTGCAGGACCACAAGCGTGCAACGCTGGTCGGCACCCGCTCGTTCGGCAAGGGCTCGGTGCAAACCATCATTCCGCTGGGCTCCGGCAATGGCGCGCTGCGGCTCACCACCGCGCGCTATTTCACGCCATCGGGCAAATCGATCCAGGCCAAGGGTATCGTTCCCGATATCGAGGTGCTGCAGGACGAGCCGGATGCGGTGAAGGGGCGCACCGACACCAAGGGCGAGGCCTCGCTGCGCGGCCATCTGAAATCCGAGGGTGACGAGAAGACCGGCTCGCAATCCTATGTGCCGCTGGACGCCAAGGACGATAAGGCCCTGAACATGGCGGACGATCTGCTGCACGGCATCAAGAATACCGCGAGCGCCGCGGGGCCGGGCGCCGCGCCGGCGATCGACAAGCCTGCCGCCAAGGAAGCGAACTGAACCGGTCTCGTTAGCAGCGTTTACGAAAGGGCGGCCTCCGGGCCGCCCTTTTTGTTGCATGGCCCCGAAGCCTCCGAAACCCGAGGTTAAAGTTGCGAGCCCTCGGCGGCGCCGGGACCTGCCGCGGCCTTGCCCGGCCGTGGTATCGTCAGCGGGTTGATTCGGGGAGGTTCATGGCAGAGGCCGCTGACGATCTGAGCACGCCGCTTGGACAGAAGAAGGCGCGCGGCAAGCGCCGATTTCGGCTACCGTTTACCGGCATGCAGGCGCTTGCCGGGCTGCTTGGCCTGTTTCTGGTTACCTTCATCGGTTTTGCCATCTTCAACGACAATCCGCTGGGAGGCGAGCCAATCGCCCACGTCGCGGTCCGCCAGTCGACCCCGGTGGCCGAAGAAAAGCCTGACAAGCCTCCCGCAAGCGCTTCCGCGCACAATGACAAACCGGAAACGCGGCAAGCAGAGGCCGGCGAGCAAAAGACCATCACCATCATCGACGGCTCCAGCGGCGCGCGCCATGACGTGGTGATACCAGGCGAAGGTACGGACAAGGCCGCGCCGGACGCCACGCCAGTCCCGATGGCGGTAGTAGACCCGCGCCTGCTCGAGAAGTCGCGCTATGGCATGATCCCGGTTGCGGCCGACGGGCTGAAGTCGTTCACCGTCTACGCCGCCGAGGCCGATCGTCTTAAGGCGGCCAAAATGCCGGTGGTCGCCATCGTGATCGGCGGCCTCGGCGTCGGGGCGGCCAAGACCACCGACGCCATCATGAAACTACCGCCCGCGGTGACCTTGGCATTCACGCCCTACGGCTCGGACCCTGCCAAGCTTGTCGAGCGGGCGCGCGCCCAACGCCATGAGATCCTGCTGCAGATCCCGATGGAGCCGTTCGACTATCCCGACAACGACCCCGGCCCGCAGACCCTGCTGACGTCGCTGGCCGCCGAGCAGAATCTCGATCGGCTGTACTGGCACTTGAGCCGCATCCAGGGCTTTGCCGGGATCACCAACTTCATGGGCGGACGGTTCGTCGTCACCGACGCCTCGATGCAACCCATTATTCGCGAGGCCGCCAAACGCGGGCTTGGCTATTTCGACGATGGCGCGGCCCCGCAAAGCGTCGCCGCCTCGCTGGCGGCGGTCCAGGCGATGCCGTTCGCGAAGGCCGATCTCAGCATCGACGCGGTACCGACCGCCGTGGAAATCGACAGGGCGCTGGCAAAGCTTGAAAATCTGGCAAAGGAGCACGGAACCGCGGTCGGCATGGCCTCGGCGTTGCCGATTTCGATCGAGCGGATCGCCGCCTGGATCAAGACGCTGGAGAGCCATGGCATCATGCTTGCGCCATTGACAACCGTCATGCTGAAATCAAAAGTCGGTTAACCATCAAACGCTTGGCGTGATTTGCGGCGCCGCGCCGGCAGGATCGACGTTGTAACCGCTGGAGGCCTCGAGGGAATGGCACGCTACGAAGACCTGCCCTATCGAACATGCGTCGGCATGATGCTGCTCAACGCAGCCGGGCTGGTCTTCATCGGTCGCCGCGCCGGCGGCATCGAACATGTCGACGAGCAGCATGTCTGGCAGATGCCGCAAGGCGGAGTCGATCCCGGCGAGGAGACCTGGGAAGCCGCCAAGCGCGAGCTCTATGAAGAAACCAGCGTTCGCTCGGTCGAGAAGCTCGGTGAGGTCTCCGACTGGCTGATCTACGATATTCCCCGCACTGTCGCCGGCCGCGCCTGGAAGGGCCGTTATCGCGGCCAGCGGCAGAAATGGTACGCGGTGCGCTTCACCGGCAAGGACGATGAGATCAATGTCGCCAGCCCCGGCGGCGGCCACAAGGCGGAGTTCATCAGCTGGCGTTGGGAACCGATGAAGAATCTTCCCGACCTGATCGTGCCGTTCAAACGGCCGGTCTATGAGCGCGTGGTGAAGGAATTTTCCAGGCTCGCCACCGGCTGAAGTGATATGGAGTCGTCATTCCCTGACGCACCGTCCGGCGCAGACCCCCGATGCGCAATTGCACATCGGGGAATCTCGAGCGTCCGGGTTCGCCCGTCACACTTTCGCCGTCAGACCCGCCCAATCGGCGCGTCTGACAATGACGTCCGTTGAGCGAGCCCGCTATGCCAGATAGCAGAACCTATCGCCCCAATGTGGGGATCGCCCTGTTCAACGCTTCGGGTAAGGTCCTGATCGGGCGGCGTTTCAAGGACGACGGGCCGGAGATCATTCTGCCGGGCCTGGAGTGGCAGATGCCGCAAGGCGGCATCGACGCCGACGAGAATCCACGCGACGCGGTGTTACGCGAGCTCTGGGAGGAGACTGGCGTCGTCCACGCCGATTATCTCGCCGAAACCGATTGGCTGACCTATGAATTTCCACCATTCCATGGCTCGCACCGGCTGGCGAGTTTCTGCGGCCAGCGCCAAAAGTGGTTCGCGCTGCGCTTCACCGGCTCCGATGATGAAATCGATCCGCTGACGCCGCGGGGCGGCCAGCCTGCGGAATTCGACGCCTGGCGATGGGAACGGCTCGACCGCGTCGCCGACCTCGTGGTGCCGTTCCGAAACGAGGTGTATCGAACGGTGGCGCGGCAATTCGCGAAATTCGCAGGGTGAGGGGGCGGCTCGACTTACCGCTCCCAGTTGCGGAGAGAGGGAGCGCACCGCCGCCGCGGATCGAGCGCGCCGTACCGTACTACGGTCGCGGCGGCAGCTTCGCTGTGAAGAAGGCCACCACGGCAGGATTGAATTCGCGATGGAACGCCGCGCGGTCGAAGCCTGCGGGATCGTGGCAGATGTCCGGCGCGAACTTCTCCGCCATCGCGGTGCAGGGCGCCAGGAAGGCAAAATGGCCGGCGTTCGGCACGACGTGATAATCCGGCTTCACCGGCAAGCTTTCATAGACATTCTGGGCATGACGCGGATGCGGAAGAATTTCGTCGCTGTCGCCGCGCCAGAGCTGGATCGGCGCTGTCACCCCTGCAAGCCCTTGCGGCGTGAAGGAGTATCCGATCGCGGGTGCGGCAATTACGGCGGCCACGACCCGCGGGTCATGCACGAACACCACCGGAGTCGCGTGGCCCTGGCCCGCAAATTCCCTGATCTTGCGACAGGCCCATTCGTCGGGATGAGCCGCACAGTTTTCAGCCACCCGCCTCAGGTCCGGCGTGCCTCCCACTGTCACCAACGCGGTGAAGCCACCTGCCGAGAAGCCGAACATGCCGATGCGGGCCGGGTCGAGCCGGTCGTGCTGCGGCCATGTTGAGAGCATGTAGTCGACCAGCGCCTTGATGTGGCGCGGCCGGTTTTCGATCTGGGCAAAGCCGCTATGGTCGCGATAATTGTCGCCGGTATGCGTGACGGCCGCCACCACGAAACCCGCTTCGACCAGCGCCAGCGCGGTGTCATAATGGCCTTCGAACGAGCCGCCGCTGCCGTGCGACATCACGATGAGCGGCAAGCCGTGCCCGGCGACGGCGCCGCCGGTCGCGACCGTCTGCTGGTAGAGCCCGAGCGGCTGGGAGGATGCTGGCGCCTCGCTCGGATACCAGATGCCGGCTTCCAGCGGCGGTCCATCTGGGTCGGTCACGGTGACGCGTTCAAACCCCGCGCAGAAGGAGGGCGTCGTCGCCAGCATCAGTGTCGCCATTGCCGCGGCGGCGATTTTCATCATCCCCTCCCTGCTCATGTTGACGACGCTCGCACCAGGACCAAAAGGCGCTAGTGCAGCGCGGTCGAACTGAGCTGGCTCTGGATGCTCTTGAAGTGATCGAGCCGCTCGACCGCGCGGTCGAGCTCCGAGCCGTCCTTTTCGGCCAGCTTGGCTTCCATTTCGGAAACCTGGTCGGCGAACTTGGCCCGATCCAGCTCGTCGAGCGAGGTAGCGACATCGGCCAGCACCGTGAGACCATGGTCGGACATTTCGGCGAGACCCCCGAGCACGATGATCTTCTGATGCGTGCCGCCCGCGATCACCGTCAGGATTCCCGGCCGGATCGCGGCCACCACCGGCGCATGTCCGGCAAGCACGCCGAAATCGCCTTCGACGCCGGGTATGTCGACCTGGTCGACCTCGCCGGTGAAGGCGAGTTTTTCCGGCGAGACGAGATCGAAGTGGAAGGTGGCCATGGTATACCTGCAAGTAGCGAGTAGTTAGTGGAGCAGCGAGGCGCGTGAACTATTCGCTGTTCCCTATTTTTCCCTTATGCCGCTTCAGCGGCGAGCCTCTTGCCCTTTTCGACCGCCTCTTCGATGGTGCCGACCATGTAGAAGGCCTGCTCGGGCAGATTGTCGTACTTGCCTTCGCACAGTCCGCGGAAACCCTTGATGGTGTCGGCGAGGTCGACGAACTTGCCGGGCGAGCCGGTAAAGACTTCGGCGACGAAGAACGGCTGCGACAGGAAGCGCTCGATCTTGCGCGCGCGGGCGACCGTGACCTTATCCTCTTCGCTCAGTTCATCCATGCCCAGAATGGCGATGATGTCCTGCAGCGACTTGTATTTCTGCAGGATCTGCTGAACCATGCGCGCGGTCTGGTAGTGCTCTTCGCCGACGATCAACGGTGACAGCATCCGCGACGTCGAATCCAGCGGGTTGACCGCCGGATAGATTCCCTTCTCCGAGATCGCGCGATCGAGGTTGGTCGTTGCGTCGAGATGGGCAAACGTCGTCGCCGGCGCCGGATCGGTGTAGTCGTCCGCCGGGACGTAAATCGCCTGAATCGACGTGATCGAGCCCTTGGTGGTGGTTGTGATGCGCTCCTGCATCGCACCCATGTCGGTGGCAAGCGTCGGTTGATAACCCACCGCCGAAGGAATGCGCCCGAGCAGCGCCGACACTTCAGAGCCGGCCTGCGTGAAGCGGAAGATGTTGTCGACGAAGAACAGCACGTCCTGGCCCTGATCGCGGAAATGCTCGGCCACCGTGAGACCGGTGAGGCCGACACGGGCGCGCGCGCCGGGCGGCTCGTTCATCTGGCCGTAGACCAGCGCGCATTTCGAGCCTTCGCCGCCGCCCTTCTTGTTGACGCCGGACTCGATGAACTCGTGATAGAGGTCATTGCCTTCGCGGGTGCGCTCGCCGACGCCGGCGAACACCGAATAGCCGCCATGCGCCTTCGCAACGTTGTTGATCAGCTCCTGGATCAGCACGGTCTTGCCGACGCCGGCGCCGCCGAACAGGCCGATCTTGCCGCCCTTGGCGTAGGGCGCCAGCAAATCGACGACCTTGATGCCGGTGACGAGAATTTCCGATTCGGTGGACTGCTCGGTGTAGGCCGGCGCCGGCTGATGAATAGCGCGGTTGCCTTCGGACTTGATCGGCCCGGCTTCATCGACCGGCTCACCGATCACGTTCATGATCCGGCCGAGCGTCCCCGCACCAACCGGCACCATGATCGGGTTGCCGGTGTCGCCGACTTCCTGACCGCGGACCAGGCCTTCTGCCGTATCCATCGCGATCGTGCGCACGGTGGATTCGCCGAGGTGCTGCGCGACCTCGAGCACCAAGCGGTTGCCGCCGTTCTGGGTCTCGAGCGCGTTGAGAATGGCCGGCAGATGTCCCTCGAACTGCACATCGACGACGGCGCCGATAACCTGCGTGATGCGTCCGGTCTGGTTGGCGGGTGTAGCCATGAAAACTCTCTCCTTGAAGTCCGATACTCAGGCGAAGGTCCGTTTCACCGGAATGTCGCCACTCCCTGTCCGGGATAAGCTTGGGTTACTGTGTCTTGATACGCGCGATCATCCCGGGCATCTCGGCTTGCATGAAGGTCATTCCGGATCGCATCAGATCACCGTTAGTTTGACGGGGATATTGCCCTTGGTTGCCTTCGAATACGGGCAGACCGTATGGGCTTCCTCAACCAGTTGCTGGAGCTTTTCCTTGTCGGCGCCGGGTATCGAAACCTTGAGTTCGACGGCCAGGCCGAAGCCGCCGTCCTTCTGATCCAGCGTAACCTCGCAAGTCACCCGTGCGGCCTGACCGTCAAGACCGTATTTTTTTGCAATCAGCAGGATCGCCTGACCATAGCAGGACGAATAGCCCAGCGCGAACAACTGCTCGGGGTTATGTCCGTCGCCGGCGCCCCCGATTTCCTTCGGCGCGGCCATCGCCAGCGCCAGCGCGGCATTGTCCAGCATGGCGCGACCGTTGCGGCCGCCCTTGGTCGTTGCTGATGTCACATAAGCCATGGTGTGCCTCCTGCTGTTGTCCAGTTATCCGAGCGCCTCGGCGCCGGAGATGATTTCAATCAGCTCCTTGGTGATCATGGCCTGGCGGGTGCGGTTGTAGATCAGGGTCTGCTTGCGGATCATGTCGCCGGCGTTGCGGGTGGCGTTGTCCATCGCGCTCATCTGCGCGCCGTAGAACGAGGCGTTGTTTTCCAAAAGCGCGCGGAAGATCTGCACCGCGAGATTACGCGGCAGCAAGCCGCTCAAGATCTCGTCTTCTTCCGGCTCATACTCATAGGACGTCGCCGGCCCGGCATTCGCGCTTGGTGCTTCCACCACCAGCGGAATGATCTGTTGCGCAGTCGGGACCTGCGAAATCACGGATTTGAAGCGCGAATAGAACAGCGTGCAGACGTCGAATTCGCCCGCCTCGAAGCGCCCGATAATTTTTTTCGCGATGTCCTCGGCGTTGACGAAGCCGAGCTGGCGCACCGAGCGCAGATCGACGCTTTCCACGATCTGCTTCTCAAAGGTGCGGCGCAGCTGTTCCAAGCCCTTGCGGCCGACGCAGAAGAACTTGACCTCCTTGCCCTGGCTCGTCAGCAACAGCGCGCGCTCGCGGGCGAGCCGGACGATGGCCGAATTGAAGGCGCCGCACAGGCCGCGTTCGCCGGTGCAGACCAATAGCAGGTGCACCTGATCCCTGCCGGTGCCGGCCAGCAGCACTGGCGCACCAGGCGAGCCTGAGGCTGCCGTCGCGATATTTGAAATCACCGCGTCCATTTTTTCCGCATAGGGCCGCGCCGCCTCGGCGGCGTTCTGCGCGCGGCGCAGCTTGGAGGCTGCGACCATCTGCATGGCCTTGGTGATCTTCTGCGTCGCCTTGGTGGAGGCGATGCGGACCCGCATGTCCTTCAGTGATGCCATTCTCGGTTCACCCCGGCGATCCGATCTTCGACCCGACCGCAAACCCCTCTTCCATCGGGCCCGGCGCTGAAGCCCGGCCATGACGGCAAATCAAGCAAAACGATATCTTAAGCAAACGTCTTGGCGTAACCCTCGACCGCCGTCTTCAGCTTGGCGGCGGTGTCGTCGGAGAGCTCGCGCGTATCGCGGATGACGTTGAGGATGTCGACGTTCTTGCCGCGCACCAGCGACAACAGGCCATCCTCGAAGCTGCGCACCTTGGCGACCGGAATGCTGTCGAGATAGCCGTTGGTGCCGGCCCAGATCACGCAAACCTGCTCTTCCATCTTCAGCGGCGAGAATTGCGGCTGCTTCAGGAGTTCGGTCAGGCGCGAACCCCGCGCCAGCAGGCGCTGCGTCGAGGCGTCGAGATCGGAGCCAAACTGGGCAAACGCCGCCATTTCGCGGTATTGCGCGAGCTCGCCCTTGATCTTGCCGGCGACCTTTTTCATCGCCTTGGTCTGAGCCGACGATCCGACGCGCGACACCGACAGGCCGACGTTCAGCGCCGGACGAATGCCCTGGAAGAACAGATCGCTCTCGAGATAGATCTGGCCGTCGGTAATCGAGATCACGTTGGTCGGGATATAGGCCGAGACGTCGTTGGCCTGGGTTTCGATGATCGGCAACGCCGTCAGCGATCCCGAGCCATGCTCGTCGTTGAGCTTGGCGGCGCGCTCGAGCAGGCGCGAATGCAGATAAAACACGTCGCCGGGATAGGCTTCCCGACCCGGCGGGCGGCGCAGCAGCAGTGACATCTGACGATAGGCCACGGCCTGTTTCGAAAGATCGTCATAGATGATGACAGCGTGCATGCCGTTGTCGCGGAAATATTCGCCCATGGTGCAGCCGGTGAAGGGCGCGATGTACTGCATCGGCGCCGGATCGGAGGCGGTGGCCGCGACGATGATCGAATATTCCAGCGCGCCCTGCTCTTCCAGCACCTTGACGAATTGCGCCACGGTCGAGCGCTTCTGGCCGATCGCGACATAGATGCAGTACAGCTTGATCTTCTCGTCGGTCTGGGCGTTGAGCGGCTTCTGGTTGAGAATGGTGTCGAGCGCGATCGCGGTCTTGCCGGTCTGGCGGTCGCCGATGATCAGCTCGCGCTGACCGCGGCCGATCGGGATCAGCGCGTCGATCGCCTTCAGCCCGGTCGCCATCGGCTCATTGACCGATTTGCGCGGAATGATGCCGGGCGCCTTGACGTCGACGCGCATCCGCTTGTCGGACTGGATCGGACCCTTGCCGTCGATCGGATTGCCGAGCGCGTCGACGACACGGCCGAGCAGGCCCTTGCCGACCGGCGTATCGACGATGGCGCCGGTGCGCTTGACGGTCTGGCCTTCCTTGATCTCGCGGTCGGCGCCGAAGATCACGATACCGACGTTGTCGGTCTCGAGGTTGAGCGCCATGCCGCGGGTGCCGTTTTCGAATTCGACCATCTCGCCGGACTGGACGTTGTCCAGCCCGTAGACGCGGGCGATGCCGTCGCCGACGGACAACACCTGTCCAACTTCGGAAACCTCGGCCTCCTGGCCGAAATTCTTGATCTGGTCCTTGAGGATCGCGGAAATTTCCGCGGCGCGGATGTCCATCAGCCTGCCTCTTTCATCGCGTGCTTGATCGAATTGAGTTTGGTGCGAAGTGAACTATCCACCATGCGGCTGCCCAGCTTGACCACCAGACCCCCGATAATCGAACGATCGACCTTCACGTTGAGCGCGACGTCCTTGCCCGTCACCGACTTCAGCGCGGCCTTCAGGACGTCGAGATTCTTGTCGCTGAGCGTTTCGGCAACGGTGACGTCGGCGGTCGCCTCACCCTTGAATTTGGCCACCAGCGCGCGGAACGCGCGGATCACGCCGGTTACCGCAAATAGCCGGCGGTTGGCGGTGACCACTTTCAGGAAATTCGCGGAGATGCCGGTAATGCCGGCCTGCTCGAGTACCGCGGCCAGCGCCTTCAACTGCGTATCCGCCGAAAACACCGGGCTGCGAACCAGCCGCTTCAAATCGGCGCTATCCGCCAGCATGGCCTCGAATTGATCGAGGTCGGCCTTCACCGCGTCGATCGACCTTTCATCGCGCGCCAACTCGAACAAGGCCGTCGCATAGCGGCCGGACACGCCGGAAACGGAGGGATCTTCTGCAGCCACAGACGCGCTCTTTTCAGCTGTCAAACGGCCAAGGGAAAAACCGTCGCCACGATGCGGCGCCTAGCGATCCAAGCCCTTGGTGTTCAAACGGGACTTCGATTTTCCACCGGCACGAGAAGCGCCGGCATCTTTGAAATCGCGGCTTTGCTAACATAGCAGGCGCGCAGGTGCAACATGACGGCGGCGGCTGGCGCGGGCTTGTCGCAGGCCCTCATTTTTGGCGGAGGACCTGGGCAGCCGCCTCGAACCTCTCGGCGTCGGATGAGCGCAACCGCACCGCGGTGCGCCTGTTCGAAGCGCGAGGCCGCATCATCGCCTCTTCACGGCAAAGCCTGAGAGCGGTCTGCCCAGCCTGGCCGCCGGTGGCTGACAATAGGGTGGGCCGCCAGAAACGCCGACCCGCGGAGCGGATCGTTCGCAGAGCTGCGGCGCCCCTGCCCAAGCCGGCGGCAGCGACGCGTCCTCCCTGAGCAATTCCACCGCCGTGTTACTTGGCGAATGCTTGTTATTAAAGCGCTTAACTTCGCTATACAGTATTAACAAGTAAATAACTCATTAAAATCCGTTAAATTTGGAAAGTTAGGCAATACTTCTGATCCTATCTTACAAGTAACAAGATGTTGCAGCGCGGGATAAAGGACTATCTCCGCCTATTTTATGCCTCATTAACCAACCAAACCGCAGGCACCCGACCAGGTTCGGGGGGTTCCACTTGCCAGATGTGTGGCAATACTGCATAAAGGAAAGTATAAAGTATGCTGACATTCAAGAAGCCTGCACTGGATGGGGTAACCCAGTCGCGCACGGCGCTCGCACTCTTCGCCGCAACTCTTCTGGTCGGCGGAAGCGCGTCCGAAGCCTCAGCCAAATCCCATCACCATCACGGTCACCGCTTTTCTCACGAAGCCAGCAACTCTCCAGGGGGCACGTCCGACCCCCGGCTCGACGCCAACGCTTCGTTCGGCGCGTCCTCGGGCTCCGGTCGTAGCTTTTCCGGAATGGCCTCTTACTACGGCAACGAATCGGGCAGCCGGACCGCCTCGGGCCAGCGCTTCAACCAGAATGCCCTCACTTGCGCCCATCGCTCGCTGCCGTTCGGCACCCGGCTGCGAGTCACCCATGGCGGTCGCAGCGTGGTCGTCACCGTCAATGACCGCGGCCCGTTCGTCCGTGGCCGGGTTCTCGACCTTTCGACCGCGGCGGCCCGCGCCGTCGGCCTGACCGGCGCGGGGGTCGGCCGCGTCACTGCCGAGGTCATGTGACCTCTTCAGGCAGTCTGAACGCCTGTTTCTTCCAATCACTGAAAGCTCTGTGGATCGACGTCGATTTCGAGCTTGAGATTGCCCTTGGTCTTGGGGCCGGCGGACAGCCATTGCCGCAGATAGTGCGACAGATCGACCGCGCGCGGCGATTTCAGCAGAAGCCTGAAACGATAGCGGCCCTTGATCACCGCCAGCGGGGCTTCGGCGGGTCCCAATATCTGGATGCGCGGATCGATCGGCGCGCTCGCGGCCAGCCTGCGCGCAAAACCCTCCGCCGTGGGCCGATCGCCGGCCGAAATGATCAGGCTGGCGAGCCGGCCGAACGGCGGGTAGGAGGCGCGTTCGCGGGCTTCGATCTCGCGGGCATAAAATGCCTCGCGGTCGCACGCCACCAGCGCCTTCATCACGGGATGATCGGGCTGATGGGTCTGCAGAAAGCCGACGCCGCGCCCCTGGTCGCGCCCGGCGCGCCCGATCACCTGGTTGAGCAGCTGAAAGGTCCGCTCGGCGGCGCGCGGATCGCCATTGCTCAAGCCGAGATCGGCATCGACCACGCCGACCAGGTTGAGGCGGGGGAAGTGATGGCCCTTGGCCACCAATTGGGTGCCGATGATGATGTCGACGCGGCCCTGCGCGATCTCGTTCAACTCGCTGCGCATGGTCTCGATCGAGGTGATCAGATCGCTCGACAGCACCATGGTGCGGGCCTCCGGAAACAGCGTGGCCACCTCCTCCTGCAGGCGTTCGACGCCGGGGCCGACCGCCACCAGCGACTGTTCCGCCGCGCAATGCGGGCAGACATTCGGGCGCGGCATCGAGAAGCCGCAGTGATGGCAGACCAGCCGCTGGCGAAAGCGATGATCGACCAGCCAAGCGTCGCAGATGGTGCAGGCAAAGCGATGGCCGCAAGCCCGGCACAGGGTCAGCGGCGCATAGCCGCGGCGGTTGAGAAACAACAGCGCCTGTTCGCGCCGCCCCACCGCGATCTCGATCTGCTCGGCCAGATGTGGCGAAATGAAGCGGCCGCGCGGTGGCGGCTTAAGGCGCAGATCGATCGCCTCGATCTGCGGCATGGGCTGGCCGCCGAACCGCGACGGCAGCACGATGCGCTGATAGCGGCCTTTGCGGGCGTTGACTTCGGTCTCGATCGACGGCGTTGCGGAGGCCAGCACGATCGGAATCTTGGCGATACGGGCGCGCACCACCGCCATGTCGCGGGCGTGGTAATGCGCGCCTTCGTCCTGCTTGTAGGCCTGATCGTGCTCTTCATCGACAACGATCAATCCGAGATTGGCGTAGGGCAGAAACAGCGCCGAGCGCGCGCCCACCACGACCGGCGCATCGCCGGCCGCGATCGCGGCCCAGTTGCGCTGCCGCGTGCGCGGCGTCAGAGCGGAATGCCATTCCAGCGGCCGCACGCCGAAGCGCTGCGCGAAACGATCGAGGAAGGCGCCGGTCAGCGCGATCTCCGGCATCAGCACCAGCGACTGCCGGCCGCGACGGACGATTTCGGCGATCGCTTCGAAATAAACCTCGGTCTTGCCCGAGCCGGTGACGCCATCGAGCAGGGCGACGTGAAAGCTGCCATTGGCCGCGAGCGCCCGCATCGCATCCACCGCGGTGCGCTGCTGACGGGAGAACGCGGGCGCAGCGTATGACGGATCGGGCGCCGGCGGAGCCGGCTCGCGCGGCATGGCTTCGGTCGTCAGCGTGCCCTCGTCGACCAGGCCATCGATCACGCCTGTGCTGACGCCGGCTTCGCTGGCGGCTTCGGATTTGCCGTGCAAGAGGCGGTCCGACAGCACCGCGATCAGCCGCCGCCGCGCCGGCGTCATGCGGCCTGGTGCCGCGCCGACCAGGCGCACGCCCAGCCGCACCCGCTCCGGGCCGAGATGCTCGCCCATCCGCAAGGTCATCCGCAGCACCATGCCGCGCGCCGACAGGGTATAATTGGCGACCCAGTCGACCAGCGCGCGCAGTTCCTCGGCCAAGGGCGGCACCTCGAGCTTTTCGCCGACGTCCTTGAGGCGATTGTGCAGGCGCGGATCGGGGCTGTTGTTTTCAGCCCATACCACCGCGACCACCTGGCGCGGCCCCAGCGGCACGCACACGACATCGCCCGGCTTAAGCTCCATGCCGCGCGGCACCCGGTAGGAATAGGCCTGATCGAGCGCGACCGGCACCAGCACATCGACGACGCGCGTCGAGGAGGCAGAGGCCGTGCCGGCGTGGGTGGAATGGTCCATCGGAGCATCAGACCTAAGGAGTGATAAGGAGCCGCGCTAAAGGAAAGACGTCAAAACTACTGCATCGGATCTGGTTCGCCCCTCCCCCCGCGAAGCGGTGGGGAGGGGTCGGGGGTGGGGGGTCTATCGAAAGGAACCGCTGCTTCGGTGAACGCCGCGCCACCCCCCACCCCCGACCCCTCCCCGCCACGCGCGATGCGCGTGGGGGGAGGGGAGCTTATGACCTCGTCCTGGTTGGCCACCGATCGCGCCGACCTATGGACGTACAGGCTGCGAAATCCGAAGCGGTTAATTTGACGTCTGTCCTAACCTAGGGCCGCAGGCGGCCCCGGGCCAGCATCCGGCCGCCTGAGCTGTCGCAAGTTAGCGAACGGTAAACCAGGGGAGTGCGATATAGTCACTGTCATCATCGCAACCAGAGAGGCCATGGCCAAGCCAGCCCAAGTCACTCAACAAGCCGTTCCACAAGTTCAGCCCGTCGAGCTTGAATGCGCCGATGACGGTCTCGCGCTTGAGATGACGCGCTGGCTGTCGCATCTGCGCAGCGAACGACGGCTGTCGCCGAAGACGCTGGAGGCCTATGCCCGCGACCTCAGGCAGTATCTCGAATTCCTCAGCGCGCATTGGGGCACACCGGTGACGCTCGCTCGGTTCGCTGCCCTCCAGGCGACCGACGTCAGGGCTTTCATGGCGATGCGGCGCGCCCGCGCCATCGGCGGGCGCTCGTTGATGCGGGCGCTGGCGGGCTTGCGCTCGTTCGGGCGCTTCCTCGAACGCGAAGGCAAGGGCAAGATCGGCGCGCTCGGCGCGATCCGCGCGCCCAAGATTGCAAAGAGCCTGCCGAAGCCGATCCCGGTGGCGGCAGCCAAGCGCTTCGCCAATGCCGATGAACGCGCAGGCGAGGCCCGCGATCCCTGGATCTTTGCGCGCGACGCCGCGGTGATGGCGCTGTTGTACGGCTCGGGCTTGCGCATCTCCGAAGCGCTTTCGCTGCGGCGCCGCGACGTGCCCAAGCCGGGGGCCGGCGACGTGCTGATCGTGACCGGCAAGGGCAACAAGACCAGGATGGTGCCGGTGCTGCAGAACGTGCTGGCGCTGATCTCCGATTATGTGGCGATCTGTCCCCATCCCTTGCCGGCCGAGGGGCCGATCTTTGTCGGTGCCCGCGGCGGCCCGCTCAAGGCCCGCATCATTCAGCTCACCATGGCGCGGCTGCGCGGCGCGCTCGGCCTGCCCGACAGCGCAACCCCGCACGCGCTGCGGCATTCCTTCGCCACCCACCTCTTGAGCCGCGGCGGCGATTTGCGCGCGATCCAGGAATTGCTCGGCCACGCCTCGCTTTCGACCACGCAGATCTATACCGGCATCGACACCGAGCGGCTGCTGGAGGTCTACCGCGCCGCGCATCCCCGCGCCTGATACCCCCGGGCTCGATTTATACCAGGACATGCCGCCGTCACATCCGTGTGCCACTTGCGCGGGGGGTCTCGTTCGGTCAATCCTGGCGGATAAATCGGGGGAGCAATCATGAGCGAAGCCCTAGAGCAGGCGGACAAGGCCAAGGAAGCCGCCGGCGAGGACAAGAAGATCGCACTGTTGATCGCTGTGATCGCATTATGTCTGGCGCTGTCGGAGACGCTCGGCAAGGGCGCCCAGACCGAATCCATCAGCAAGAATGTCGAAGCCTCGAACATGTGGGCTTTCTTTCAGGCCAAGAGCATCCGCCGCACCGTGGTGCAGACCGCTACGGAAGCCACCAGGTTGGGCCTGGGCACCACCGGCGACGATGCCGCCAAGGCGGCGCTGCAGAAGCAGATCGACGATTGGCAGAAGACCGCGGCGCGCTACCGCTCCGAGCCGGAGACCGGCGAAGGCACCGAGCAACTATCCGAGCGCGCCAAACATGCCGAGGAAGAGCGCGACCTTGCGGCGGCCAAGTACCATCACTTCGAACTGGCCTCGGCGGCCTTTCAGATCGGCATCGTGCTGGCGTCGGCGACCATCATCACCGGCATTGCCGCGCTGGCCTGGATCTCGGGGCTGTTGACCCTGGTGGGAATTGCCGTTACCGCCCTCGGCATTTTCGTGCCGCATCTGTTGAATCTGCCGTAGCGGAGTCGCCTCGGCGAGAACAGATGGCTATCGCTTCGCTCCACCCATCCTGCGCGCGGCGTCAAGGCGGCCGGTGCGCCCCCGGCCGCATGGATTTCAAATTTTCGTGTCAAACAGCCAACGCCAAGAAACGGCGGGATACGGGGCGTTGAAAGAGGGCGACCACAAGCGTCGCCCCAAGGGTCGCCCCCACGGGATCTAAATGGCGTAGGGGCGCCCCATGTGGGCGACCTGTTTGAACCGCCACCGCTGTTTCTTGTTAAGCGAACTTTGGCGCCGCGAAGAACCAGAAGAGAAAAGAGATGGGTATCGCTTCGCTCCACCCATCCTACGAGCTCGCTGTCATCCTCCGCGAAAGCGGGGGATCCAGTACGCCGCGGCCCATCGGCTTATCACTGACGTCTCTGGAATACTGGGTCGCCCGGTCAAGCCGGGCGATGACAGCTGTGTTGCGGCGCCGCGGCGCCCGCTTCGATTTCTGATTCACTTTTCAAACAGCCACGGCCATGATTTCATTTTTCGTGAGCTCCAGACGCACCTGTACGCCCCGCGGCGCCAGGCGCCCGGACGCCCCGCGGCGCCAGGCGCCCGGGCTTTGCCAGATAGCTCACCGCCCTCGAGATAACAGAGGGCGCGGGGAATGCCGCGATGCCCAGAAGCACCCGCAGCCTCGCGTGCAGAAAACGGCCATCACGCACACGAGTAACCAGCGAGGCACCGGAAACATCCGGCACTCCCCACGCAATGGGCTTACGGTTTATAACGCGCTCTCCCCGGCGAGATAGCTCTGTTGCCACCCGTCGCCTTCGGATTAACGGTTTTGTAAGGCCCGGTTGAGCCGAACAGAACCTCCGAAGACTTGACACCAGCATTGGGTGCCAGGACCACACGTCTTCCCCGTACGCTTCAGCGCCGTCGTCTATCATGCCAGGAATTCGCTCACGCTTGGCATACCGCCCCCCGCCCTGCGACCCATGACACGCCTAACGCTGCCGCGTCCACCGCACCTCATCCCGCGTTTCTGACGATCGCGATACGCCCCTCTTGGTGGGATAAGTTGGAGCGGTTTCTAACCCGTATCGCACAGAAAGAGAACAGAAATATTTTTTATTATTGCTATTGACATTCGACTAAACTCTGGATCTGGCTCCTCGGGCGATCGGTTTTGGGCCATAGGCCCCGCAATTCAGACTTGCTCCAGGCGCCCGATTTGCTGGATCGAGATTGCGCGCCTTGGCCGCGCTTTCAGCCGCTTCAAGGTTCGCGCCGGGTCCACGCGATAGGCCGCACGTAAGGCGCCAAAGACATGCAGACCGGACTTAGGCCGATTCATCCCGGCGAGTTTCTCGCTGAAATACTCAATGAGCTTGAGATTTCGCAGGCGGCATTCGCTCGGTTGATCGACGTGGCGCCGATGCGCATCTCGCATGTCATTGGTGGCTCGCGTCCGATGACCGCCGATCTCGCCCTGCGCTTTGCAAAGGCGTTTAACCAGACGCCGCAATACTGGCTAAATCTGCAGACGGCTCATGATCTTGCGGTTGCAGCCGAGAGGCTTGGACCGAAGCTGAAGGGTATCGAGGCGGTTGCCTGATGCTTATTGTTTTGGAGAGATGCGGCGTGTTGGTTAGGATTTCACTGATCATGATTGACTTGCATCCCGGGGAGTCTGTTTGGGTTCCATTCGAAGTCATCAGCCTGTTGCTGTCTCCACATGCCGAGCCAATTTATCCAGGGTCTGGTAGCCGAACTCGACGGCGCCGAAGCCGATCGTCCTGTCGCGCTGTGCTTTGGTCGGATGCAGTTGCCGCAACGTGATCACGGTCTTGCTGTCGCCCTGCTCATCGAACGTAATCGTGAAGCGAAAACGGGCTGGATCGTCATCCATGTCCGAACCGTGATCAATCTCGATCAGGTGCGGCGGCTCGATGCGCCGAAAGCGCATTCGATTCG